>NZ_JBWZCI010000002.1:0-309116 GCF_059383495.1 Pseudarthrobacter sp. RHLT3-21 | reverse complement strand
CCCTCCCGCACCACCCGGCACCCCACCCCCGCACCGGACGCTCTCTCACTTAACACAGAAAAAACCGAAACGCTCTCGCACCAACTAACAGAGCACTCGTGAAAAACGTACCGGAACCGCGAGAGCGTCCGCCGCGAAGTGTGAACATTCCCACGACGGCGGCCTGGAGGCGGATCCATGTCATCTGTCGGCGGGGTCTCGCCTAGAATTGACTGAGATGTACGGACTTCGAAGCGCTTGATTTCGGGTTGCGTAGGATAACGAAACACGGAACGAGCGGCCGCGATTGCGCCAGTGGTCGGCTCATAACAGGAGGAATCCCCATGGCTGAGCACAACGGCGGCAACCGCGGCGGTAACGACCGCGGTTCTTTCCGCGGCAATAACAATTCCGGCGGCGAGCCGCGGGGATTCCGTTCCCGGGAAGACCGTAACTCCGAAGCTCCGAAGCGCGCGCCTGGTTCCGGTGAACGTAAGCCTTTTGGTGATCGTCCGCGTCGCGAGGGTGATGGTGAGCGTAAGCCTTTCAGCGGTGGCGGGGATCGGAAGCCCTTTAGTGGTGGTGGGGAGCGGAAGCCTTACGGCGATCGTGACAACAAGCCTTATGGTGATCGTCCGCGTCGCGAGGGTGACGGTGAGCGTCGCACCTTCGGTGGCGGTGAGCGCAAGCCGTTCAGCGGTGGTGGTGAGCGTAAGCCGTTCAGTGGTGGTGGGGACCGTAAGCCGTTCAGTGGTGGTGGGGACCGTAAGCCGTTCAGTGGTGGTGGGGACCGGAAGCCGTTCAGCGGTGGCGGTGAGCGCAAGCCCTATGGCGAGCGTGACAATAATTCTTATGGTGATCGTCCGCGTCGCGAAGGTGACGGCGAACGTCGTTCCTTCGGCGGTGGAGAGCGCAAGCCCTTTAGCGGCGGAGGAGAGCGCAAGCCTTACGGTGACCGTGACAACAAGTCCTTCGGCGACCGCCCCCGTCGCGAGGGTGATGGCGAACGTCGTGGATTCTCCGGCGGCGACAACCGCAAGCCCTTCGGCGACCGCCCGGACCGCGCCCCACGCAGCTTCGACCGTGGCGATTCCGGCCCCCGCCAGTTCGGCAGGGACCGTGCGGAAGACCGGCCGGCCCGTGTGCCCAACGCGCGTGACCTTCGCAGCGCGAACCGCCCGGACCGCGAACGTTCCCCGGAAATCGATGAGGATGTCACGGGCAAGGAGCTGGACCGCGCAACGCAGCACCAGATCAAGACCCTGGAAGACAAGAGCGCCGAGTGGGTTGCCCGCCACCTGGTAATGGCAGGACGCCTGATCGACGAAGAGCCCGAACTGGCCTTCCAGCATGCCCTCGCCGCGAGCCGGCGTGGTGGCCGGCTGGCGGCCGTCCGTGAAGCCGTCGGACTCACCGCCTACGCCGCAGGACACTACGGCGAGGCACTGCGCGAATTCCGGACCTACCGCCGCATCAGCGGTTCGAATGTCCACCTGCCCGTGATGGCGGACTGCGAACGCGGACTGGGCCGGCCTGACCGGGCCCTCGACGTGGTGCGGTCCGAGGAAGCGAATGACCTGGACGCGCCCGGCAAAGTCGAGCTGGCCATCGTAGCGGCCGGCGCACGCTCGGACCTCGGCCAGTTGGACGCTGCCGTGGCTGAACTTGAAATTGCCCAGCTGGACATAAACCGTGCGTTCTCCTACAGCCCAAGGCTCTTCCGGGCCTACGCAAATGCTCTGGCAGCCGTCGGCCGCGAAGATGAAGCGGCAAAATGGCAGAAGCAGGCCGTCGTCGCTGAAGATGCCCTGGGCATCGGTGCCGATGAAGAACCGGACATCGTGGACCTGGGCTGGGACGAGGAAGAGGAAGCCCGCGAGGAAGCACAGCGCCGGCGTCTGTTGGAGCGCGCTGCCGCAGGCCCCGAAGCGACTGCCTCCACGCCTGTTGCCCGGACCGAAGCAACCGCGGACAAGACTGTCGTTGAGGCCGCCGGCGTGGATGCAGCCATCGATGACGTGGAATCGGATTTCTTCGAGTCCGATGACGCCGAATCTGACGAGGATTCCGTCGAAGCAGACGAGCTGGAAGCCGGTGACGCCGAACACGGTGAAGAAGAGCGCCACGCCGAGCCCAGCGACGCAGACGACAGCAACAACGGCACCGATGGCCACTCTGAAGGACGGGACAGCTAGCCCGCTATGACTGAAGTTCCACTGATTTCCCTGTTTGACGCCCTTTTGGCGGACCTTGACGGTGTGGTCTACGCCGGACCGCACGCCATCCCGGGCGCCGTAGACTCGCTGCAGCAACTGGAAGGTTTGGGCATTGGCCTGGGGTATGTCACCAACAATGCCTCCCGCACTCCGGCCCAAGTAGCGGCGCATCTCCGTGAACTGGGTGCGCCGGCGGACGATAACCAGGTGGTCAGTTCCTCGCAAGCCGCAGCTGAGCTCCTGGCATCGCTCGTCGCCCCCGGAGCGCGGGTGCTGATCACCGGCAGCCCCGCTCTGGCGCAGGAAATCGAGCTGGTGGGACTGACTCCTGTCTACAGCCAGGATGAGGATCCGGTAGCCGTGGTTCAGGGATTCAATCCCGGGATCGGCTGGAAGGATCTGGCCGAGGCGTCATACGTCGTGTCGGCGGGAGCACTGTGGATCGCTACCAACACCGATATGTCGATTCCCCAGGCGCGGGGCATAGCCCCGGGAAACGGCACGCTGGTGGCAGCAGTAGCCGCCGCTACCGGACAGACGCCGAGGGTAGCCGGGAAGCCGGAGGCTCCGCTCTTCCACGCCGCCGCTAAACGGCTCGCGGCTGACCGCCCGCTGGTGGTGGGCGACCGCCTGGACACCGACATCCTCGGCGGTAACAACGCCGGGTTCGCCACGGTGGCTGTGCTGACCGGCGTCGACACCACGGCCACCATCCTGGCCGCACGCACGGCTGAGCGCCCGGACTACATCATCACTTCCCTCAGCGACCTCCACCGCCCCTACCCGGCCGTGGACCACACTGATGGAACGCACCGCTGCGGGGCCTCCACCGCGCGGGTCAGCGGTGACACCATCCAGATCAGCGGCAGCGAGGGTGACCTGGATTCGTGGCGGGCCGCCTGCGCCGCCTGGTGGACTGCGGTCCCTGACGCGGCCCGGGCCACCGAGCCCAAACTCGAGTGGCGCAATCATTAGACTGGTCCAATGACTGAGCTGAACGAAGCGCACCATCCGGAAGCAGCCCAGCCAACGCCGGAATGGCCGGACACAGCTGCGCCGGCAACCGCCGATCCGTCCATTGCGGCCCTTATGGGCACGCTGGACGGCGTCGAAAAGTTGCCCGTATCGGAGCATGAAGCTGTTTACAGCGGACTCCACGATGCCCTGCTGCACGCGTTGAACGAAGAGGCCCCAGTCGGCGAAGGAGAAGCTTGAGCATGGCACGACTTGACCAGGCACTCGTCGCCCGCGGCCTGGCCAGGTCCCGGACCCACGCAGCATCGTTGATTGCCGAGGGCAAGGTGAGCTCGGCCGGCCAGATCCTGTCCAAGGCGTCCCTGCAGGTCGACGACGGCAAGGACCTTTCGGTCGAGCACACGGAAGCGGACAGCTACGTCAGCCGGGCCGGGCACAAGCTGGCAGGCGCTTTGGACGTATTCCCGGAGGTCACCGTTGCGGGCAAGCGGTGCCTTGACGCCGGGGCCTCCACCGGCGGTTTCACCGAAGTGCTCCTGCGGCGCGGTGCCGCACACGTGGTGGCGGTCGACGTCGGCCATGACCAGCTAGTCCCGCAGCTCCGCGCCGATGACCGGGTAGCCGTGCACGAGGGCCTCAACGTGCGGTACATGGCGCCTGCGGACATCGGCGGACAAGCCGAACTCACGGTGGCCGACCTCTCCTTCATCTCGCTGACCCTGGTGGTCCTGCCCCTGGCGCTGTGCACGCAGCCCGGCGGTGACCTGGTGCTGATGGTGAAGCCCCAGTTCGAGATCGGCAAGGACCGGCTGGGCCGCACCGGCGTGGTCAATTCCGAGCGTGAACGCCGGATGGCGGTGGAAAAAGTTGCCAATGCAGCGCTCGACGCCGGACTGGACTTATGCGGCTTAGCGGCCAGTCCGCTGCCGGGCCAGGACGGAAACGTCGAATACTTCCTGTGGATAAAGCGCAGGATGACCCAAGAACTGCCTAAGATCGAAGAGCGCCTCGCAGCCATTGACGGATTGCTTGGCCGAATCTGGCCGAACCACTAGAAAGCGGAACCCGATGAGCAGGCGAGTACTTGTCCTTGCCCACACTGGCCGCGAGGAATCACTGAAGGCCGCCTGGGAAGCCTGCGCCCAACTACATGACTCCGGCATCGTTCCCGTCATGCAGGAGTCTGAGCTGCGTGACATGGAAAGATTCTTCGGGCAGCTCACCCAGCCGGTGGAGATCCTGCACGACCACGTACAGTTGCCGGACGTTGAGCTGGTGATGGTCCTGGGCGGTGACGGTACCATCCTGCGCGCCGCAGAGCTGGTGCGGGAGGTGGACGTTCCTTTGCTGGGCGTCAACCTTGGCCACGTCGGCTTCCTGGCCGAGAGCGAGCGGGCGGACCTGGCCCAAACGGTGGAATGGATTGCCCGCCGCGACTACACGGTGGAAGAGCGCATGACCATTGACGTCCAGGTCTGGGTCCGCGGCCAGAAGATCTGGCACACCTGGGCCCTGAACGAGGCCGCGATCGAAAAAGGCAACCGCGAACGCATGATCGAGGTGGTAACGGAAGTGGATGAGCGTCCGCTGACGTCCTTCGGCTGCGACGGTGTGGTGGTGGCCACTCCCACAGGCTCCACCGCGTACGCGTTTTCCGCAGGCGGGCCCGTGGTCTGGCCGGAGGTGGAGGCCCTGGTGATTGTTCCCATCAGCGCCCACGCGCTCTTTGCCAAACCGCTGGTGGTATCGCCGCGGTCCCGGCTGGCCGTTGAAGTCCTCACCCGCACCGGTGCCCAGGGCGTGCTCTGGTGCGATGGCCGGCGTTCCGTGGACCTGCCGCCCGGCGCCCGGGTTGAAGTGACCAAGTCCGCCACCCCGGTCCGGCTGGCGAGGACGCACCAGACGCCTTTTTCGGCGCGGCTGGTCCGCAAATTTGAACTCCCCATCCACGGCTGGCGCGGGCCCGTGCCGCAGTCGGAGACCATCCACACCGGACCCATCCCGATCGTCCGGACGCCACGGCCCAGGCCGCCGCTCCAGCTTGCCTCCCGTGACCAGCCGGAGGACCAAACCGATCCCGCGACCGCAAAGTGAATCATGCTTGAAGAACTGAGAATCCGCGATCTGGGCGTTATCACCGACGCCACGCTGCCGCTCGGCCCCGGGCTGAGCGTCGTCACCGGCGAAACCGGTGCCGGCAAAACGATGGTGGTCACCGCCGTCGGCCTCCTGCTGGGGGCGAGGTCCGACGCCGGGGCGGTCCGGAGCGGCGCGAAGAGCGCCACGGCGGAGGCCGTCCTCAAGCTCGACGCCGGGCATCCGGCGATTGCCCGGGCGGTGGAAGCGGGTGCCGACGTCGAGGAGTTCGACGGCGGCGCTGAGCTTATCCTCGCGCGTCGCCTCGGCGCGGACGGGCGCAGCCGTGCCTTCCTGGGCGGACGGGCCGCCCCCGTGGGCGTCCTCGCCGAGATCGGCGAAACCCTCGTGGTGGTCCACGGCCAGTCGGACCAGATCAGGCTGAAGGGCGCGGCCGCCCAGCGCGGCGCCCTGGACAAATTTGCCGGCGACGCGCTGGCCGGCCCGCTGGCCTCCTACCAGGCGCTCTACAGCCATTGGAAGGCCAGCCAGGCGGAGCTGGAAACCCTGCGCAGCGCCGCTCGTGACAGGCTCCGGGAGGCCGAGTCGCTCGAAGTCGCCCTGGCCGAAATCAGCAACGTGGATCCGCAGCCGGGGGAGGACGAGTCCCTCAAAGCGGAGGCCGTGAAACTGGCCAACGTGGAAGAGCTCAGGATTGCGGCGAACACGGCGCATCAAGCGCTCATCGCGGAGGACTACGGTGACGCGGGTGACGCCACCACCCTCGTGGACGTCGCGAAAAGAACCCTGGAGCACGTGGCCGAGCACGACGCCGAGCTGGGGTCCGCCGCGGCACGGTTGGCTGAAGTGGGCTTCCTGCTCAACGACATCGCTACGGAGCTGGCCAGCTACCAGGCCGGCCTGGACTCGGAGGGCCCGGAACGCCTCGCCGAGATCGAGGACCGGAGGGCCGCCCTGGCCACGTTGGTCCGCAAATACGCCCCCAGCATTGACGAAGTCCTGGTGTGGGCGGAAAACGCCCGGGTCCGTTTCGACGAGCTGCAGGACGACTCCACCAGGATCGAAGCCCTGGATGCGGACGTTGTCCGTACCGAAGCGGAACTGCAGAAGCAGGCTGCCGCCGTCAGCAAAATCCGGGCCAAGGCTGCCAAGGACCTCTCCGGCCGGGTGAGCTCGGAGCTGAAGGCACTCGCCATGGCCGACGCCACGCTGGTCATCACCCGTGAGGCGGCCGGTCAGCTGACACCGCATGGAGCCGACGAGATCGCGTTCCTGCTCCAGCCGCACTCCGGAGCCCCGGCCCGTCCGCTGGGCAAGGGCGCCTCCGGTGGCGAACTGTCCAGGGTCATGCTGGCCATCGAGGTGGTGCTGGCCGCTGTGGACCCGGTGCCCACGTTTGTGTTCGACGAGGTGGACGCCGGGGTCGGTGGCCGGGCCGCCGTCGAAATTGGCCGCCGGCTGGCCATGCTGGCACAGCACGTGCAGGTCCTGGTGGTCACACACCTGCCGCAGGTGGCAGCCTTCGCGGACCAGCACATCACTGTCACCAAGACATCCGTCAGAGGGGCCGACGGCGGCACCGCCACCGGGTTCACGTCCAGTGATGTTCGCCTCCTCGACGGCCAGGAGCGGGTGCGGGAGCTCGCCCGGATGCTGGCCGGCCAGGAGGATTCAGAATCAGCCCAGGCACACGCCCAGGAGTTGCTGGACGACGCAAAACTGCTGCCGCAGCGAGCCTGACGGCGGATACCCCTTGATCGCAGGGCGCCTCGCCCTGCACACTGGATCATTTGGGGAGACAGTTCCTGATCGGGGAAAGGCTCAATTGATGATAGGCTCGAATTCCGTGGTGCAGCGATCAAATTCCCGTGTAAATTCCCGGTTCCCGGGCTCGTCCAAGACGACCAAACACATCTTCGTAACCGGTGGTGTGGCGTCCTCGCTCGGTAAGGGACTGACGGCTTCGAGCCTCGGTCACCTCCTGCGGGCACGCGGCCTGTCTGTAACTATGCAGAAGCTCGATCCCTATCTGAACGTGGATCCGGGCACGATGAACCCCTTCCAGCACGGCGAAGTCTTCGTCACTGACGACGGCGCCGAGACTGACCTGGACATCGGACACTACGAGCGGTTCCTCGACGAAAACCTTGAGGGCTCAGCCAACGTGACCACCGGCCAGGTCTACTCCACCGTGATCGCCAAGGAACGCCGCGGCGAATACCTCGGTGACACCGTCCAGGTCATCCCGCACATCACCGATGAGATCAAGCGGCGTATACGGCTGCCGGCCGAAGGCAAAAATGCGCCGGACGTCATCATCACCGAAATCGGCGGCACCGTGGGCGACATCGAGTCGCAGCCGTTCCTCGAGTCGGCCCGCCAGGTCCGCCAGGACATCGGCCGCGGCAACGTCTTCTTCGTCCACGTCTCCCTGGTGCCCTACATCGGACCCTCGCAGGAACTGAAGACCAAACCGACGCAGCACTCCGTGGCAGCCCTGCGCTCCATCGGCATCCAGCCCGAGGCAATCGTGGTCCGTTCGGACCGCGAAGTTCCCCAAGCCATGCGTGACAAGATTGGCCGCATGTGCGACGTCGACATCGAAGCCGTCATCGGCTGCCCGGATGCCCCGAGCATCTACGACATCCCCAAAACCCTGCACTCCCAGGGACTGGATTCCTACATCGTGCGTGCCCTGGACCTGCCGTTCAAGGACGTTGACTGGACCAGCTGGGACAAGCTGCTCGAAGCAGTCCACAACCCCAAGCACCACGTGGAAATCGCCCTGGTGGGCAAGTACATCGACCTGCCGGACGCCTACCTGTCCGTGACCGAGGCCCTGCGTGCCGGCGGCTTCGCCAACGACACCAAGGTCAAGATCCGCTGGGTGCCTTCGGATGAATGCGAAACCCATGAAGGCGCCGTGGCGTCCCTGGACGGTGTGGACGCCATCTGCGTTCCCGGCGGCTTCGGCATCCGCGGCCTCGAAGGCAAGCTGGGCGCCCTGAAGTACGCCCGCGAAACCAAGCTGCCTGTTCTGGGCCTGTGCCTGGGCCTGCAGTGCATGGTGATCGAATATGCGCGCAACGTGGTGGGCCTCGAAGGGGCTTCCTCCAGCGAGTTCGAGCCGGATTCCAAATACCCGGTGATTGCCACCATGGAAGAGCAGCTGGACATCGTGGACGGCAAGGGCGATCTTGGCGGCACCATGCGCCTGGGCCTGTACGAAGCAAAGCTCGACGACGGCTCGGTCATTGCTGAAACCTACGGCAAGACCACCGTCAGCGAACGCCACCGGCACCGCTACGAGGTCAACAACAAGTACCGCGACCAGATCGCTGCCGAGGGCCTTGTGTTCTCCGGAACGTCACCGGACGGCAAGCTCGTGGAATTTGTTGAGCTGCCCCGCGAGGTCCACCCGTTCTACGTGGCCACCCAGGCGCACCCCGAACTGAGCTCACGGCCCACGCGGCCGCACCCGCTCTTCGCCGGGCTCATCAAGGCCGCACTGGACCACCAGAACGTGCAGGACGCGCCGGCAGCCAAGCCGTCGCGTGCGGTTGCCGCAAAATAGAACCGAATAAGCAGAGGACGGCGCGATGCCCGGCACACCTGAAACCCCCCAAGCTGCACGGCAGGTTTCGGATGCACCGAGCCCGCGCCGTCTTCTGTCTACGGAGAAGGTCTATAAAGGCCGGATCTGGGATGTGGTCAGCGACAGCTTCCAGCTGAGTGAGGCAGGGGAGTCCCTGACCCGCGACTACATCGACCACCCCGGCGCCGTGGCCGTCCTGCCGATGAACGACGCCGGCGAGGTTCTGCTGATCAGGCAGTACCGGCACCCCGTGGGCATGGACCTTTGGGAAATCCCTGCCGGCCTGCTGGATGTGGAAGGCGAGGATTTTGTGGTGGGTGCGGCCCGCGAACTTGCTGAGGAAGCGGACCTCGCGGCCGGGGAGTGGAACGTCCTGGTGGACTTCTTCAACTCGCCGGGTTCTTCCAGTGAGGCCATCCGCATCTACCTCGCCCGCGGCCTCACCGAGGTGCCCCACCACGAACGCCACGAGCGGACCGACGAAGAAGCGGAAATTGAATTCCACTGGATTGCCTTGGACGACGCCGTGGCCGCGGTCCTGGAAGGCCGGCTGCACAACCCGTCCGCCGTCGTCGGAATCCTGGCAGCCGCCGCGGCGAAGGCTGATGGCTTTACGGGACTTCGTCCCGCGGATGCACCCTGGCCCGCGCACCCCAGCCAGCGTTGATGGCGGCGAGTACTGAGGCAGAAGCCCCGGCGCCGCCCGTCCCGGCCCAGACGGCCATCGACCGTGCCATCACCGAGTATCTGCAACACATGGGTGTGGAACGCGGCCTGGCCGCCAACACACTCTCCGCCTACCGCCGTGACCTGGCGCGCTACTCCCGCTACGTGACGTCGGAGGGCTGCGACGGCCCCGGCCAGATCACCCGCCATCACGTGACGGGGTTCGTGATGGCCCTCAACGACGGATCCGACGGCGGCACAGCCCTGGGCGTCAGGTCTGCTGCCAGGACCGTGGTGGCCGTCCGGGGACTGCACAAGTTCTGGGCTCTGGAGGGGATCACCACGACGGACCCCGCCAGCGACGTCCACCCGCCGATGCCGGGCAAGCGGCTGCCCAAGGCCATCAGCGTGGACGAAGTCACGCGGATCCTTGAAGCCGCAGGCACGGACACCGCCACAGGGCTCAGGGACCGCGCCCTGCTCGAATTTCTCTATTCCACCGGGGCGAGGATTAGCGAGGCCGTGGGCCTGGACGTTGATGACGTCACCCTGCAGGAGGCCGAGGCCGGGCCTGCCGTGGTCCGCCTGTTCGGCAAGGGATCCAAGGAACGGCTCGTGCCGCTTGGATCCTATGGGGCGCGGGCTGTGGACGCATATCTGGTGCGAGGCCGTCCGCTGCTGGCGGCGAAGGGCACGGGAACGCCCGCATTGTTCCTGAACGCCCGCGGCGGGAGGATCAGCCGGCAAAGCGCGTGGACCATCCTGAAGGCGGCCGCGGAAAAGGCCAACATCACAAAGGATGTTTCCCCGCACACACTGCGGCACTCCTTCGCGACGCACCTGCTCGAAGGCGGCGCGGATGTCCGCGTGGTGCAGGAGTTGCTGGGGCACGCCTCGGTCACCACAACGCAGGTCTACACCTTGGTCACCGCTGACACGCTCAGGGAAATTTACGCATCGGCCCACCCCCGGGCGCTGGGCTGACGCTGGCGGCCAGGCTATAGGGTTGAGGCCATGACGTTCACCCCTGTCACGCTGTGCTTCCTGACCCGTGAGTCCGCCGGGGTGCCACAGGTTCTGCTTGGCCTGAAGAAAACCGGCTTCGGCCGCGGCAAAGTGGTGGGGCTTGGCGGCCATGTCGAGCCGGGAGAGACGGATGAAGAGGCTGCCTGCCGCGAAGTCCACGAGGAAGCCGGCCTAGTGGTCCGGCAGGAGGATCTGCGTGACGCCGGCGTGGTGACCTTCGATTTCCCGGCCCGCCCGGAGTGGAACATGAGCACCCGGCTATTCGTCGCAGCGCGTTGGACCGGGCAGCCGGCCGAAAGTGCCGAGATCCGGCCGGAATGGTTCGACGTCGGTGCCTTGCCGGTGGACCGGATGTGGCAGGACGCGGCGCACTGGCTGCCGCTAGCGCTTGGCGGGTCTTTCTTGCGCCTGACAGTGGTCCTGAACGATGACAATGAAACCGTCCGCGAAGTGCTGGACTACTCGAGCCGCTGAGTTTTTGTCCACTTATCGCCGGTCTAAGGGCTGGCTTGGTGGATTATCTGGACAAAAACTCCGAGAACGGCCGACGGCGGGCCGGTCACCTTTCAAGGTGGCCGGCCCGCCGTCATTCGTTCAAAGGGGCCCACGCCGGCGAGGGACCCGAACCGAGCTTGCGAGGTTTGGGAGCCGGTTGGGCCCACGCCGGCGAGGGACCCGAACCGAGCTTGCGAGGTTTGGGAGCCGGTGGGGAGGATTACGGAACGTGCCGTTCTTCCGGTCCGTTGTATTCGCTCAGCGGGCGGATCAGGGAGTTGCTGGCTGCCTGTTCCATGATGTGCGCGGTCCAGCCGGTGATGCGGCTGGCCACGAACAGGGGAGTAAACGTGGGGGTGTCGAAGCCCATCAGGTGGTAGGTGGGGCCGGCCGGGTAGTCGAGGTTCGGCTTGATGGCCTTGGCCTCGTCCATGGCCTGCTCGAGGCCGTTGTAGAGACCCAGCAGTTCGGGGCGGCCGTAGTGGGCGATCATCTTGTCCAGCGCGGCCTTCATGGTGGGGACGCGGGAGTCACCGTGCTTGTAGACGCGGTGGCCGAAGCCCATAACCTTTTTCTTCTGGGCCAGTGCGTCCTCCATCCAGGCCTTGGCGCGGGTGGCGGCTTCGTCCAGTGATTCCTCGGGCCGGATGCCGATCTCGTCGAAGGTGTGCATCACGGCTTCGTTGGCGCCGCCATGCAGCGGGCCCTTGAGCGCGCCGATCGCGCCGGTTACTGCCGAGTGCAGGTCGGACAGGCTGGAGGTGATCACCCGGGCGGTGAACGTGGAGGCGTTGAAGGAGTGCTCGGCGTACAGGATCATCGAGACATTGAAGGCATCCACGACTTCCGGGACCTGGTCTTCGCCGAACGACATCCACAGGAAGTTTTCCGAGTAGCCCAGGTCATCCCGGGGCTCAACGACTTCCTGGCCGCGCCGGCGTCGCTGGTCGTAGGCAACAACGGCTGGCATCGCAGCGAAGAGATCCACGGCCTTGGCCATGTTTGCCTCGGGCGAGGAGTCTTCGGCCAGTGGGTGCCGGGCGCCCATGACGGACGCTGCGGTCCGGCAGACATCCATCGGGTGGGCAGTGGTGGGGATCGTGTCAATGATCTGCTTCACCACAGGATCAAGGGCACGGCCGGCGCGCTCGCGGGCACAAAACGCGGACAGCTCTTCAGGGGTGGGAAGTTCGCCGTTCCACAACAGGAAGGCCACTTCCTCGAAGCTGCATTTGGCGGCGAGCTCCTGGACGGGATAGCCGCGGTACAGCAGCGAATTGGTGTCCGGGTTGACCTTCGAAACCGCGGTGTAGTCCACCACGACGCCGGCCAGGCCCTTCTTGATATCTTCAGCAGCCATGCTGAACTCCTTCGTTCATTGGGCAAGCCCGGATGTGCCGGAATGCTTGCAGTCTCCTTGGTGGCTCCCGGGTCCTAGCGGACGCCGGGAATGTGGAAGTTGAAAACGCCGGTATCGAAGTGGTTGTAGGCCTCATAGTCCACAAGGTCATAAAGCCGCGCACGGGTGAGCATGTTCTCTACCTGTGCTTCCTGCGACCCTGTGGCCTTGATCGATTCCAGAGTACGCTCTGCTGCGCCCATGGCAATGCGCAGCAGCGTGACCGGGTAAATGACCATGTTGACGCCGACTCCCTGCAGCTGATCCACGGTGAACAGGTCGCTCTTGCCGAACTCGGTCATGTTGGCCAGGATCGGCACGTCCACGGCGTCCCGGATGGCCTGGAACTCGGACAGGTCCTTCATCGCTTCCGGGAAGATGGCGTCGGCACCGGCATCAACCAGGGCGCGTGCCCGGTCCTTGGCGGCGTCGATTCCTTCCACGGCGCGGATGTCGGTCCGGGCCATGATGAGGAAGTTCGGATCCCGACGTGCGTCGGCCGCAGCGCGGATGCGCTTGGTGGCTGTGTCCAGGTCCACCACGTTCTTGCCGTCCAGGTGCCCGCAGCGCTTGGGGTTGAACTGGTCTTCGATGTGGCAGCCGGCCAGGCCGGCGTTCTCCAGTTCCTGGATGCTGCGGGCCACGTTCATGGGCTCGCCGAAGCCGGTGTCCGCGTCCACCAGTGTGGGCAGGTCGGTCATGCGGGCGATCTGCCCGGCACGGGTGGCCACCTCAGTGAGGGTGGTCAGCCCGATGTCCGGCAGGCCAAGGTCATTGGCCAGCACCGCACCGGAGACGTAAACACCGGCGAAGCCCTTTTCCTCGATCAGCCGCGCCGAGAGCGGGTTGAAGGCGCCCGGGAACTGTTGGATGGTACCGGACGCGAGCATGTCGCGCAGCGCGATCCGCTTCTGTTCCGGGGTGGTCTTGGAATACAGCATCTGATTCTCCTGTGCGGGGTGGGTAGGCAGAGCTTAGAAGAGGCCGGCGGGTGCGTTGCTGAGGTCGATGACGCCCGGGGCGGCGGTGATGTTCAGCTGGTCCAGTTCGCCCGGGCCCAGGTCCGGAAGGCTTTCGACGGCGGCGAGGAAACGCTCGATTTCCTCCTCGGCAACCAGTCCGGCTGCCAGGGTGCGGAACTTATTGATGTACTGCTGGCGGGCGAACGGCCGGGCGCCGAGCGGGTGGGCGTCGGCTACGGCGATCTGGTCTGTGATGACCGTGCCGTCGTTCAGGGTGATCTCCACGGAACCGCCGAAGGCCTTCTCGGCGATGTCCAGCGAGTGGTAGCGGCGGGTCCATTCGGCGTCTTCCACGGTGCTGACCTTGTTCCACAGCTCCACGGTGTCAGCGCGGCCGGCACGCTCAGGACTGTAGGAGTCCACGTGGTGCCAGGAGCCGTCCTGGAGTGCCACGGTGAAGATGTAGGGGATGGAGTGGTCCAGGGTTTCGCGGCTGGCCGTGGGGTCATACTTCTGCGGATCGTTGGCACCGGAACCGATCACGTAGTGCGTGTGGTGGCTCGTCTTGATCAGGACCGACGTCACGTTGGCGGGGTCGGTCGCCTCCGGGTGTTCCTTGTGCAGCTTGCGGGCGAGGTCGATCCAGGCCTGGGCCTGGTATTCCGCGGAGTGTTCCTTGGTGTACGTGTCCATAATGGCGCGTTTGGCTTCCCCCGCCTCGGGCAGCGGGACCTCGTAGGAGGCGTCCGGGCCATCCAGCATCCAGGCGATCACGCCGTCTTCGCCTTCGTAGATCGGCACGGGGGACGTCTGGCCGCGCATGGAGCGGTCCACGGCTTCGACAGCCATCTTGCCTGCGAACGCCGGGGCGTGGGCCTTCCAAGTGGAGATTTCGCCCTTGCGGGACTGGCGGGTGGCGGTGGTGGTGTGCAGCGCCTGGCCGACGGACTGGAAGATCGTCTCGACGTCCAGGCCCAGGAGCGTGCCGATACCGGCAGCGGCGGACGGGCCGAGGTGGGCCACGTGGTCGATCTTATGCTTGTGCAGGCAGATCGCCTTGACCAGGTTGACCTGGATCTCATAGCCGGTGGCGATGCCGCGGATCAGGTCCTTGCCGCTCGCGCCGACGTGCTGGCCAACGGCAAGAATCGGCGGGATGTTGTCGCCCGGGTGCGAGTAGTCAGCCGCCAGGAAGGTGTCGTGGTAGTCGAGCTCGCGGACGGCCACACCGTTCGCCCAGGCCGCCCACTCGGGGGAGACACGGTCCGTGATGCCGAAGACGCCGGAGCCTTTGCCGTTGGTGGTCGGTGCGTGGGTCAGTGCCTGGGCACGGGCAGCCACGATCGGGCCGCGGTTCAGGGAGGCGATGGCCACGGAGGCATTGTCGATGACACGGTTGATGACCATCTCGGTGACCTCGGGCGTGACCTCGACGGCGTCGGCGGCGACGACGGCGATCTTGTGCGCCAGCTGGTCTTCACGGGCGAGGTTCTCTTCGCTCTTGTAGACGCGGACGTGGTTGAGCTTAACCATGGTGCTCCTTCTTAGTGCTGTGGGTGGGTGGCTTTGACGTGGGAAAGGCTGCGGTGCAGGTGCAGGGTGGTGGCTGCTTCGGCGAGCCTGGCGTTGCCTGCGGCGATGGCCTCGGCAATGGCCGCGTGCTCGACGGCGGCCGCGTTCAGTCGCGGGGCGTCATCGGCCGCGAGGCGGCGGACCCGGACCAGATGGACCCGCAGGCTGCGCATCGCCTGCGCGAGGTAGGAGTTGGAGATGGCGGCGTCGATCGCTTCATCCAGCCGGCCCACCAGGGCGTAGTACTCATGCCGGGCAGGATCGGTGTCGCTGATCAGCTCCCGCGCCCGCAGGAGGTCGGTGTGGAGTTTCTCAAAGACAGCGCGCTCGCCGCGTTCGGCAGCGAGGGCTGCGGCCTTGCCCTCCAGGGTTTCGCGGAGCTCGAACATCTCGTCGATGTCCTCCAGTGAGATGTCGGTGACGACGACGCCGCGGCCGCCTGCCGCCGTCGTCAGTCCTTCTGCGCTGAGCCGGCTCAGCGCCTCCCGGACGGGAGTGCGGGAGACGCCCAGGCGCTCCGACTGCTCCACTTCGGCGAGGACCGTTCCGGGCGCCAGGCGCCATTCGATGATGTCTTCGCGAAGCGTTGCATAGGCTTTGTCGCTGGCCCGCATGGTCCCTCCCGTCAATCTGCTCATGGGCATCAGTGTATACACCAATTGCCGGATTGCCCAGTATTTGCCAACGAATCAGCGAAATTTCCGTAGCCGTGTATACATGAGCCTTGTGTGCTGCCTGTTGCCCGCATAGCATGGTGGCAACACAGCGACGTGAACGGGAGCCCATGATGGTCAGCGGAAAATACCGGGAAGCATATTCGCGCAGCATCGAACAGAAGGATGCCTTCTGGCTCGAGGCGGCAGGCGGCGTGACCTGGTCCAGGACGCCGGAAACCGCGCTTGATGGATCGGCAGCCCCGCTGTTCCAATGGTTTCCTGACGGCATGCTCAACACGAGCTACAACGCCCTGGACCGCCACGTTGAGGCCGGCCGCGGGGACCGGGATGCCCTCATCTACGACTCCGCGATGCTGGGGGTCAAGCGCACCTACAGTTACGCCGAACTGACGGACCTCGTGGCGCGGTTCGCGGGTGTGCTGCGCTCGCAGGGGGTCCGCAAAGGGGACAGGGTGGTCATCTACATGCCCATGATTCCCGAAGCTGCCATCGCGATGCTGGCGACGGCCCGGCTCGGAGCCGTGCATTCGGTGGTCTTCGGCGGATTCGCGCCCAAGGAACTTGCCGCCCGTATCAAAGATGCCGGTCCGTCCGCGATCATCACGGCGTCCGGCGGGATTGAGCCCTCACGCCGGGTGGAGTATCTTCCGGCGGTTGCCGAAGCGCTCGAACTGGCCGGTGCAGGGCAGACGCCCGTCATTGTCAAAGGCCGGGAAGGCTTTGTGCATGCGGCCTCCGACTATCCGGACTGGCTGGACTGGGAAACGTGCATGACGGCCGCCGCCCCGGCGGCAGCCGTGGACGTCGCAGCCACCGATCCCCTCTACATCCTCTACACGTCGGGCACCACCGGCGCGCCGAAGGGTGTAGTGCGGGACAACGGCGGCCATGCGGTCGCGCTCAGCTGGACCATGGCGAACATTTACGACGTCGGTCCCGGTGACGTGATGTGGACGGCTTCCGACGTCGGCTGGGTGGTGGGCCATTCATACATTGTTTATGGCCCGCTGCTGGCCGGTGCCACCACGGTCCTCTACGAGGGCAAACCCGTGGGTACGCCTGATGCGGGTGCGTTCTGGCGGGTGGTGCAGGACCATAAGGTTAACGTCCTGTTCACCGCGCCCACGGCACTGCGCGCGATCCGCAAGGCCGACCCCCAGGCTGCGGAACTGGCCAAGTATGACATCTCAACCCTGCGCACCCTGTTTGCCGCGGGCGAGCGGCTGGATACGGAGACCTACCGCTGGGCGGGTGAGATCCTGGGTGTTCCGGTGGTGGACCACTGGTGGCAGACCGAAACCGGCTGGGCCATCTGCGCTAACCCGCGCGGGTTGGAGGACCTTCCCTTCAAGCCAGGTTCACCGACCGTGCCCATGCCAGGCTTCGAACTGAATATTGTCGACGGCGCCGGGGCAGCGGTGCAGCCGGGGGAGGAAGGCAACATTGTCCTGGGACTGCCGCTGCCTCCCGGCACCCTTACTACCCTGTGGCAGGACGACGACCGCTACGTGTCCTCATACCTGGCTGCTTTCGAAGGCAGTTACGCCACAGGCGACAGCGGCTACCGGGACGCCGATGGCTACGTCTTTGTGATGGGCCGGACCGACGACATCATCAACGTTGCCGGCCACCGCCTGTCCACCGGTGCGATTGAACAGGTCATCGCAAGCCACCCGGCCGTGGCCGAATGTGCCGTGATCGGTGTGGCGGATCCCCTCAAGGGTCAGCGGGCCAGCGGCTATGTGGTGCTCAAAGCAGGCGTCACCGCAGAGGACGACCAGCTGGTCCGCGAGCTGATCGCCCTTGTCAGGAAGGACATCGGTCCGGTGGCCGACTTCAAGCACGCCACTGTGGTCGAAGCCCTCCCCAAGACCAGGTCAGGGAAGATCCTGCGCAAGACCATGCGGCAAATCGCCGACGGCGAGGACTACGTGGTGCCCTCGACGATCGAGGATCCGGACGTCATCGGGCAGTTGCTGGGCGTGCTCCGGCCGGAAGGCGCCGTTTAGTACTGCAGTCCCCGGCCGCAAAGAAGTCTTGACCGTGATCCGCATCGTAGCTACATTTGTTTCACAAAACGAAATATCTTTTCCGTAGTACGGAATTTAGATTCCATGGAGACCAAGCCGTCCAAGGTTGACGTTCCTCGGCGGAAGCACCGGTTCCGTCCACACAAGTCCACACCCAGCAATGCCGTTTCCGTCCTACGGAGGTCTGCATCATGTCCCACCAACACGGTCCCGGCTCGCACGACGAGCACGGGCATCCGCACCTGATTGACCCTGAGCCGTGGGGCACCGGCGACCCCGCGGTCGAGGAGATCGTAAGGGGAGAGCCAGCCACCCGGGTCCAGGTGCCCGCGGGTGTGAGCCCCCGACTCTACAACGAGGACCTGGCGCCCACCACGCGCAAGGGGCGCACATGGCACGCCTACAGCATCTTCACGCTCTGGGCGAACGACGTGCATTCGTTGGGCAATTACGTGTTTGCCATCGGACTGTTCGCCCTGGGATTGGGCGCCTGGCAGATCATGCTCGCCTTCCTGCTCGGCGCCGTCCTGCTGTTCCTTCTCCTGAACCTTTCTGGGTTCATGGGCGAGCGGACGGGCGTACCGTTCCCCGTCATGAGCAGGATCGCGTTCGGCATCCGGGGCTCCAATATCCCCGCCATCATCCGCGGCGCCGTGGCCGTGGCCTGGTTCGGCATCCAGACCTATCTGGCTTCGGTAGTGCTCCGGGTGCTCATCCTAGCCCTGGCACCGTCCCTGGCGCCGCTCGATACAGATTCGTTCCTCGGGCTCTCGACTCTGGGCTGGATCTCGTTCGTTGCGCTGTGGGCGTTGCAGACGGTGATCGTGAGCTTCGGCATGGAGATGATCCGCAAGTACGAGGCTTTCGCCGGCCCCATCATCCTGGTCACCATGCTCGCATTGGCCGTATGGATGTTGGTGGAAGCCGGCGGGACCATCGCCTGGTCCACGGCCGACTCTCTGACGGGCCCAGTGATGTGGGTGCGGATTTTCCAGTCGGCGGCGCTATGGGTGGTCGTTTACGGGACGTTCGTACTGAACTTCTGCGACTTCACCCGGGGCGCGCCCTCCAGGCGGTCGGTGGTGCGGGGCAACTTCTTCGGCATCCCCATCAACATGCTCTTCTTCGCCGCCATCGTCGTTGTTCTCGCCGGCGCCCAGTACAAGATCGACGGAACGATCATCGAGTCGCCCACCGACGTCGTCAACGCCATCCCGAACACGCTCCTGCTGGTGCTGGCCTGCCTGGCCCTGATCATCCTGACGGTGGCCGTGAACCTCATGGCCAACTTCGTGGCGCCCATATACACACTGGCCCACCTCTTCCCCCGGACTCTGAACTTCCGCCGCGCAGCCATTATCTCCGCGGTGATCGGCCTGGTGATCCTGCCGTGGAACCTGTACAACTCGCCCGTGGTCATCGTCTACTTCCTCGGCGGGCTGGGCGCCCTCCTGGGACCACTGTTCGGCGTAATCATGGCCGACTACTGGCTGGTCCGTAAGGGCAGGGTCAACATTCCGGATTTGTACTCGGATTCCCCCGACGGGGAGTATGCCTATACCCGTGGCGTCAACCGGAAGGCTGTCATCGCGGGTACACCGGCTGCGATCGTCGCCCTGGTGCTGGCTCTCGTCCCTGCGTTCACCTATGTCTCCGGCTTCTCCTGGTTCGTCGGCGCGATCCTGGCCGCCATCACCTACCTGCTGATCATGGATCGCCACACGCCGTTCCACGCCGTCGACGGCGAGGATATTGCTCTCGCCCCGAAGCACTGACCGGCCTGACAACGGCAAGATCGCCCCCAAGCTCCGATGGCGGGGACGGGACGAGAATGACATCATCAAGATCCGGCACGGAAATGTTCGTCGACCTCTATTCCGGTAGTGGGTTTACCCGGAAGGTGGCCATTCAGCCGCAACGAAGGAGTTCCAATGCCACAGGTTTTGACCTCGCGGTTCCTGTTCGGTCCGGGACCGAGCAACTGCTACCCGGAAGTGACCGCCGCGTTGGCGCATCCGGTGATTGGGCACCTGGATCCGGTCTTCATTGAACGGCTCGACAACACCTGCGAGGGCCTCCGCACGGTCTGGGGGACTCAGAATGCCCGCACGCTGCCTTTGAGCGTCACCGGTTCCGGCGGCATGGAAGCGGCTTTCGTGAACACCGTGGATGACGGCGATGTGGCAGTGATCGCCGTCAACGGGCTCTTCGGCGAGCGTATGTGTGAGGTGGCCCGCCGCTGCGGCGCAAACGTGGTTCGTGTTGACCACGAATGGGGCAGCCCCATCGACGTCGAACGCGTTCTGGCGGCTCACCCGCGACCGAAGGTGATTGCGGCAGTCCACGCCGAAACGTCAACCGGCGTCCTGTCCGACGTCGCATCGCTCGGGCAGAACAAGGGCGATGCGCTGCTGATTATCGACGCCGTGACATCCATCGGCGGGCTGGAACTCCTCGCAGACGACTGGGGAATCGACGTCGGCTATGCCGGCACGCAGAAATGCCTCGGCGTGCCGCCGGGGCTGTCGCCCTTCACAATGTCGGGTAGGGCCTTCGAGCGTAGGATCGAGAATCCCCGTTCGTGGTACCTGGACGTCGGTCTGCTGGGCGGTTACGTCGGGGCCGCCAGCGGCAGCGGTCGAACCTACCATCACACGCCGCCGGTCACCATGATCGCCGGTCTCGAGGCGGGCTTGCAAAGAATCCTGGCCGAGGGACTGGACGCGGTCCAGGCGCGCCACCGCGCGGCAGGGGCCGCGTTGCAGGCGGGGCTCCAGGAGATGGGACTTGAGCTGTTCGCGGCCGAGGGCCACCGGCTTCCCAGCCTTACCACTGTCAAGGTCCCGGACGGTGTCGACTCCGCGGCTGTACGCCATCATCTTCTGGAGTACTTCAGCATCGAGATCGGCTCAGGGGCCGGCAAGTATGCTTCCAGCATCTGGCGGATCGGAATGATGGGCCCCAACGCAAACGCCGCATCAGTGACCCTGGTGCTGGGGGCGCTCAAGGAAGCCATCTCCGCTGCCTGACCACAGACTCTCCGAGAAACGCGGCTGTAGTATCAGGGCCGCTTCCAGCCGTATTCGTTTTCCGGCCGCCCGGGCGTGCCGTAGCGGGGCGCCCGGGAGGCGATGCCGGCGTCGGCGAGGTATTCGAGGTAGCGGCGGGCCGTCACGCGGGACATTCCCAGCGCCGCCATGACCTCTGTGGCCGAAACGGATCCCGAATGCTGTTTCAGGTAGTCCCGGACCGAGTCCAGGGTGGAGACGGAAAGGCCTTTCGGCAGGGGCATTTCCGACGGCGCCCGGAGGCTTGCGAAGGCCTGGTCAACCTCGCTCTGGGATGCGCCGGTCCTCCCGGCACCGGACTCCGGGGAGGCCAACTGCTGCCGGAACAACCGGTAGCTGGAGAGCTTGTCTTCGAACGTGGCAAAGGTGAAAGGCTTGATCAGGTACTGGACCACGCCGATGGCCACAGCGCTCCGGACAATCGCCACTTCCCGGACCGCGGTGATGGCAATGATGTCCGCCAGGATTCCTGCGGAACGCATCCTCCGGGCGATGTCCAGGCCATGCAGGTCCGGAAGGTTCATGTCGAGCAGGACCAGTTCCACCGGCTCGCCGGCGGCCGCCAGTTCCGTCAGCAGCCTGAGCGCGGACTGGCCGTCAGGGGCCGTCCCGGCCAGCACGAATCCTGCCATCCTGCCCAAGTAGGCCGCGTGCGCTGTCGACGCCACCGGCTCGTCCTCCACCACGAGGACGCGGATATCGCTCACTGGAACTGCTCCTCTTTGTCGGTTCCGCCGGCCATGGCCGGCAGGAAGACATGGAAGCGTGCGCCGTCCGTGCCTGTGATGGTCATGGTACCGTCCAGGCGCTGCACGGCCTGTCGGACCAGGGCCAGGCCAATTCCCCGCCCGAAAGGACTGGACCCCTTGGTGCTGTAGCCGTGCTTGAAGATGCGGTCCACGTCGGCCGGGTCCACGCCGGGGCCCGAATCCTGGACCATGATGTCCAGGCCCTCGGCGTCAGACTCCACGGTCAGCTCCACCCGTTTTGGTGACTCGCCGTCCGCTGCGGCGTCGATGGCGTTGTCCAGGAGGTTACCCAGGATGGTGACCAGGTCTTGGACGGCCAGGCCGGCCACTGACGCGGACCCTTGGGCGGAGACCGTCAGCTTCACTCCGCGTTCATTCGCTTCGGCGGCCTTGCCCATAATCAGGGCGCTGAGGACCGGCTCGTCCACGGAACGGACCATTTTGTCGGTGAGCTGCTGGCTCAGTTCGAGGTCCTTGGTGGCGAACTCCAGGGCCTCCCGGGTTCGCCCCAGTTCCAGCAGGGAAACCATGGTGTGGAGCCGGTTGGCGTGCTCGTGTGTCTGGGCACGGAGGGCGTCGGACAGCGTCCGCATCGTTTCGAGTTCACTGCCCAGTGATTCTATTTCCGTGCGGTCGCGGATGGTGGCCACGGTGCCGAACACCGCCGGTGGCCGGAGGCCGGGGGAGTCCGGGCCTACGGCCGGGCCCTGGTTCACCACCACAATCCGAGGGCCCGTCAGATGGATTTCGTCGTGTGACGTTCGGCCGGATTCAAAGAGCCTTTTCAGGCTGGGGGCCAGCAGGAGGTCGGTCAACAGTGGGGGATTGGACGGGTCAGCCCCCGAACCGCGGGGCGCCAGCCCCAGCAGCTCGGCGGCCTGGTCGTTGTACATCACCACCCTGCCCTTGGTGTCGATCAGGATCAGCCCCTCACGGACGGAGTGGAGGACCGATTCGTAGTAGGCAAAAAGCTGCGCCAGTTGCTCCGGTCCCCATCCCCGGGTCACCCGGCGCAGGTACCGGCCCAGCAGCCACGAGGCCAGGGACCCGCCCACCAGCAGGGCCAGGCTGATGGCCAGCAGCGCCGGCAACCGGCCGGACAGTGCGACGTCCACGGTCCGCACCGTGACGCCGGCCGCCACCAGTGCCCTGACGTTTCCCGCCGCATCCTTAACCGGAACAATCGTCCGTACCGACGGGCCAAGCGTTCCTGCTGTGACCTCGGTGAACACTTCCCCGCGCAGGGAAGCCTCAATCGAGCCGATGTACGGCTTGCCGATTTCCTCGTTCCGGGGGTGTGTCCAACGTGTCCTGTCCGGCGCCATGATGGTGAGGAAGTCCGCCCCGGATCCGGCCATCACGTCCAGGGCGTAGGGCTGGAGCAATGCCGTCGGATCCGGTTGGTCCGCGGCCTGGAGGACCAGTGGATTGGCGGCGACGGCGGCAGCAACGCCGGTCATCCGCCGTCCGGCTTCCTCGTAGCTCCGGTCCCGGGCGTCGAGGTACGCGGCTGTGCCCACGATGGCCGTAAAAGCCAGCACAATCAGCAAATTGGCCACGAACAGCCGGCGGGCGATACTCCAGCGGTGGATCATCAGCACCTCCCATGACCAATATGAACGCAACAGTGAGCTAAGTCACGGCAGGGCCAATGATGGATATCACACCGGACCGACGCGATGAGCCCAGAGAATGCGCCGCAGCGTCTACCAGATTACCCATAAGGAGACACATCATGGCTTCTCAACGAGGAGAGTCGCTCGGCACCGTGAAAACGCGGCGCAAGGGCCTGGACAAATCCCACTACCTTTACATTGCCGTTATTGCCGCCGTCATCCTGGGCGCCGTCGTCGGCCTGCTGTTCCCCGAGGTCGGCAAATCGCTGAAGCCCCTCGGTGACGGCTTCATCAAGCTCATCAAGATGATGATCGGCCCCATCATCTTCTGCACCATCGTCCTGGGCATCGGTTCCATCGCCAAAGCCGCCACTGTGGGCAAGGTCGGCGGCCTGGCCCTGGGCTACTTCCTCGTCATGTCCACCTTCGCCTTGGCTATCGGCCTGGTGGTCGGCAACCTCATCCACCCGGGGGAAGGCCTGAACCTCACGCCGTACGACCCTAACAAGAAGGCTGCAACGGACAGCACTGTGGACTTCCTGCTCGGGATCATCCCCGGTGACATCCCCGTGCTGCCGACGCTGCTAGCCGCGATCCTGGTCGGCTTCGCACTGCAGAAGATGGGCCCGCAGGGCACCCCGATTCTGAGGGCAATCGGCCACGGCCAGGCAGTGGTCTTCCGCATCCTCATCATGATCATGTGGCTCGCCCCCGTGGGTGCCTTCGGCGCCATTGCCGCCGTGGTCGGCGCCACCGGCTTCCAGGCGATCGTGAGCATGTTCACCCTGATGGTGGCGTTCTACATCACGTGCGCACTGTTCATCGTGGTCATCCTCGGCGGAATCCTCCAGGTGGTGGCCGGAGTGAACATCTTCAAGCTCATGAAGTACCTGGCCCGCGAGTACCTGTTGATCTTCTCCACGTCCTCTTCCGAAGCCGCGCTTCCGCGGCTCATCGCCAAGATGGAACACCTGGGCGTTTCCAAGCCCGTCGTCGGCGTCACCGTCCCCACGGGCTACTCCTTCAACCTGGACGGCACGGCCATCTACCTGACCATGGCCTCCCTGTTCGTGGCCAACGCCATGGGCACGCCGCTGGATCTCGGAGCGCAGATTTCCCTGCTGATCTTCATGATCATTGCCTCCAAGGGTGCCGCCGGCGTCACCGGTGCCGGCCTGGCCACCCTGGCTGCCGGTCTCCAGGCGCACGCGCCCCAGCTGCTGGGGGGCGTGGGCATGATTGTCGGCATCGACCGCTTCATGTCCGAGGCCCGCGCACTGACCAACTTCACCGGCAACGCCGTCGCCACCGTCCTGATCGGCACCTGGGTGAAGGAGATCGACGGTGAGCAGGTTGAACGTGTTCTCTCCGGGCAGCTGCCCTTTGATGAGCAGACCATGATGGCCGGCCACAGCGACCGCATGGGGACTACATCCGGCAGTGCAGCGGAGCCGGCGCATGCTTGACCTGCGGACCTGACGAGGCACTACACCGCCCGCACAGCCCCGGCTGTGCGGGCGGTTCCTGCGTGCGGAAGCCTAACCTTCGACCTCTACTAGAAGGTCAAGGCTCAGAATCCACGCAAAGTCAAGTTCCCCCGAATACCGTGTCGGGGCCTGTAGCCTAGGTGGAAAGCAGGATCGGCGCTGGAGCTCCAGCAGCAGGAAAATCACCGTCATCGAAAGTGTGGATAGATACGTGAGCAGCGAACAGGGTTCGGCAACTCTGGAAGGCACGGAACTCGATCTGGAAGACGCCGTGATGGGTCCCACCGGGCGCCCCCACCGCGAATTTCCGGAACCCGCCCCGCTGTCGTCCCACGGTCCCGCGCGCGTGATCGCCATGGTGAACCAAAAGGGCGGCGTTGGCAAGACCACGTCCACCATCAACCTGGCAGCGGCCCTTGCCGAATACGGCCGCAGGGTGCTGCTGGTCGACTTCGACCCGCAGGGCGCGCTGTCCGCGGGCCTTGGCATCAACCCCCACGAACTGGACCTGACGGTCTACAACGTCCTCATGGACCGCAAGGTGGACATCCGCGACGCCATCCACCAGACCGGCGTCGAAAACGTGGACCTGCTGCCGGCCAACATCGACCTCTCCGCCGCAGAAGTGCAGCTGGTCAATGAAGTAGCCCGTGAGCAGGTCCTGGACAGGGCGCTGAAAAAAGTCGAAGACGATTACGACGTCGTCCTGATTGACTGCCAGCCCTCTCTGGGACTGTTGACGGTCAACGCCCTGACTGCCGCCCACGGAGTGATCATCCCGCTGATCTGCGAGTTTTTCGCACTCCGTGCGGTAGCCCTCCTGGTAGAAACCATCGACAAAGTCCAGGACAGGCTGAACCCCGGCCTGCAGGTAGATGGTGTCCTGGCCACCATGTACGACGCCCGTACGCTCCACAGCCGCGAAGTCATCACCCGCCTGGTGGAAGCCTTCGGCGACAAAGTCTTCGAGACCGTCATCAAACGCTCCATCAAGTTCGCGGACGCCACCGTCGCGGCCGAGCCGATCACCAGCTACGCAGGCAGCCACATCGGCGCCGATGCCTACCGCCGCCTGGCCAAAGAGCTGATTTCGCGCGGCGGCGCACCCTAGCCACGCCGTGGCCGAGTCCAAACCCGGCTTTGAAGTGCGGCTGGCCAACTTCACCGGCCCGTTCGACCTCTTGCTGGGCCTGATCGCCAAGCACCAGCTGGATATTACCGAGGTGGCCATTGCCACCGTCACTGATGAATTCATCAAGTACATCAGGAAGCTCCAGAAGCTCGGCGAGGAATGGGCGCTGGATGAAGCCAGTGAATTCCTGGTCATTGCCGCCACCCTCCTGGACCTCAAGGCGGCGCGGCTCCTGCCCGCCGGCGAAGTCGAGGACGATGAGGACATCGCCCTGCTGGAAGCGCGGGACCTCCTTTTTGCCAGGCTCCTCCAATACAAGGCGTTCAAACAGGTGGCAGCGCTGATGGCCGGAACCCTGGAACAGGAAGCCAGCCGGTTTCCGCGTCAGGTTGCCTTGGAGGAGCACTTTGCCGCCATGCTCCCGGAACTGGTGTGGAAGCACACGCCGGACCAGTTCGCCCGCCTGGCCGAATCCGCCCTGAAGCCCAAGTCGCCGCGGCCCACCGAGGTGGGCCTTGCCCACCTGCATGGCAGCACCGTCAGCGTGAAGGAACAGGCCGAGATCCTGGGGCTCCGGCTCCAGTTGGGGAAGCCCCTGTCTTTCCGCGCGTTGATCGCCGACGCCGATTCCACCCTGGTAGTGGTGGCCAGGTTCCTGGCATTGCTGGAGATGTTCCGGGACCGGGCAGTGTCCTTCGACCAGGTGTCGCCGCTGGGCGATCTCACCGTGCACTGGACTGCAGACGGCCGGGACTGGTCAACAGAAAACCTAAGCGAAGAATACGAGGAACTGTCGTGAGCCAAGAACATCAGGAGCCCGGGGCGGAGCCGGGCCTGGATGTCCGGGATCTTCCCGGCGGTGCCAAGGCTGCACTCGAGGCGGTCCTGATGGTCCTGGACCAACCGGCCACCGCCACTGAACTGGCCGCCGGGCTTGACCTGACGGTCGCCGTCGTCGAGCAGTTACTGGCGGAACTGCAGCGGGAGTATAGCGGCTATACTGTTAAAGCCCCGGACATGGACGATGCCAGCGATGCTGGTTTCAGTGCCAGCCCCCGGGGTTTCGAATTGCGGAACATCGCCGGTGGCTGGCGGATCTACTCCCGCGCAGACTTCGCCGAGATCGTCGGACGGTTTGTGCTTGAGGGTCAGACGGCCAGGCTCACGCAGGCGGCTCTGGAAACACTGGCTGTCATCGCATACCGCCAGCCTGTCTCCAGAGCCAGGGTGTCTGCAATTCGAGGAGTCAATGTCGATTCTGTCGTACGGACATTGACCCAGCGCGGGCTGATCGAAGATTCGGGACATGATCCTGAGTCGGGCGCCATCCTCTACCGGACCACGTCGTATTTCCTGGAACGGATGGGAATCGGCTCCGTAGCGGAACTGCCTCAGCTTTCACCCCATCTTCCGGGGCTTGAGGGCATCGCGGAGTTCTACGACGCCGACAGAATGTAGGCGGGGAATCCCGCGTGCGCACACGAATATTCATAAGGGCAGATAATTTCTGCATGGCTGGCTAGGGTTGTTCTTGGACAACCAGCCGGCCAGATAACGAAGGACGGGTCATGACACAGGCGGGACGCCAGGGTTCACCACGTAACAGTTCGGGACGTAACAGTTCAGAACGCAATGCCGGACAGGGCGGCGCCAGCCGTAATCCGGCGCAGGGCGGCGCAAGCCGCAACCCTGCACAGGGCGGCAGCGGCCGTCCCAGCGCGGCAGGCGGCGGTTTCCGCGCCGGCGCCGGCAAGCGTAACGCCGGATTCGGCGGCGGGGACCGGCCGTACAAGGCCCCGAGGCCGCGCGAGGAGCCATTTGTGGATCCCGGCGATGCGCCGGCGTCGCCGCCGGCCGGCCGCGGTGCCTCCGACTGGAAGCCCGCTGCCAGCGCCTCGGCGCGCAAGCCTGCCGCCCGCAAGCCGGGCGCCAACAAGGCTCCCGGCACTCCGGGCGCCCTCAAGCCCAAGCCACGCACCGGCAGGCCCGGAGCCGCGGCGTCACGCGCCTTCGGCAGCGAACGTTTCGGCCAGAACCTTGGCCCCGTCCGCAAGCCTGCCCGCAAGCGCGGACCCCGCGGTTCCGTTCCGCAGTCTGAAATGCACGACGCCGATGGCACCCGCCTGCAGAAGGTCATGGCGCAGGCCGGCGTGGCTTCGCGCCGCGTCTGCGAAGAGATGATCTCCGAAGGCCGGGTAGAAGTCGACGGCCAGGTGGTCACTGAGCTTGGTGTCCGCGTGGACCCCAAGACAGCGGTCATCCACGTTGATGGCCTGCGCATCCAGCTGGATGAAAACCTTGTGTACATGGTCTTCAATAAGCCCAAGGGCGTGGTGTCCACTATGGAGGACCCCGACGGCCGTCCCTGCATCAGCGATTTTGTGCGGAAGACCCACCAGGGCGAACGCCTGTTCCACGTTGGCCGGCTGGATGTCGCTACCGAGGGTCTGCTGCTGCTGACGAACGACGGCGAACTGGCCAACCGGCTGACCCACCCGTCCTACGAGGTTCCTAAGACCTACCTGGTCCAGGTCCGCGGCCCGTTCCCGCAGGGAGTCGGCGCCCAGCTCAGGGAAGGCGTGGAACTTGAGGATGGCTTTGCCTCCGTTGACTCCTTCAAGCTGGTGGACTCCACCCCGGGCCACGTGCTGATCGAAGTAATCCTGCACTCGGGCAAGAACCGGATCGTCCGGCGTTTGTTCGACGCCGTCGGTTTCCCGGTCCTGCGCCTGGTGCGCGTCAAGGTGGGTCCCATCGGTCTGGGCGACCAGCGCCAGGGCAGCATCCGCAACCTTGGCAAGCAGGAAGTCGGCCACCTGCTGGCATCCGTAGGACTCTGAGGCATGTCCGCATTTCGCTCCCACGGGCGGGGACACCTCAACGGACCGGTCGTGGTGATTGGCACCGGCCTGCTCGGTGCCAGCATCGGGCTGGGCCTGCGTGGACGCGGCGTGCCCGTATTCCTGTCTGACCCGTCGCCTACCAACCAGGCAGTAGCCGTGGACATCGGTGCCGGCCAGCCCCTGGACCAGCTTGGGGACGAGGCGCCGGAGCTTGTGGTGGTGGCGGCACCGCCGGACGTAACCGCCGACGTCGTGGCCCGTGCGCTTGCCGACTACCCGGATTCCGTGGTGGTTGACATCGCCAGCGTCAAAGCCGCCATCCTGGCGGAGTTGAGCGGCCGCGGCGCGGACCTCACCCGTTATGTGGGCACCCATCCGATGGCAGGGCGCGAAAAGTCCGGGCCGGTTGCGGCCCGCGGGGAGCTCTTCACGTCCATGCCGTGGGTGGTTTGTCCTGGCCCGGAGTCATCCGCGGCTGCCGTGCAGTCTGCGCGTTCCCTGGCCACGGACCTGGGTGCCGTGGTCTCCCAGTTCACTGCCGACGAACACGACGAAGCCGTGGCCCTGGTGTCACACCTGCCCCAGATCATGTCCTCCCTGCTGGCCAGCCGGCTGCAGGGGACGCCGCTTCACGCGCTGTCCCTCGCCGGCAACGGGCTGCGGGACGTCACCCGGATCGCCGCCAGCGATCCCACGCTGTGGGTCCAGATCCTGGGCGGCAACGCGGGGAAAGTCGTGGAGATCCTTTACGGCGTCCGTGAGGACCTGAACCGGCTCATCGGCACGCTGGAGGAGCCCCTTGCGCCGGGCGCCAGGCTTGACCTGGCCCAGCTGATCAGCGAAGGCAACGCCGGGCAGGCCCGTATTCCGGGCAAGCACGGTGGCCCGCCGCAGGCCTACTCCTGGCTGACAGTCCTCGTGGATGACCGGCCGGGCCAGATAGCGCGGCTCCTCACCGAAATCGGTGAGATCGGCGTGAACGTGGAGGACCTGCGGCTGGACCATTCCTCGGGCCAGAACGTGGGCATGGTGGAACTGTCTGTGCTGCCGAACAAGCATGACCACCTGATCGAAGCACTCAACGACCGCGGATGGCGGGTATTGCAGTAATGACACAAGAACTTCTTGACACCCTTCCGGCCTTGCGCGTCGGCAGGCCCCTGGTGGTTGCCATCGACGGACCGTCAGGCTCCGGCAAGTCCAGCGTGAGCAAGGAAGTGGCCCGACGGCTGCACCTTGCCTACCTGGACACCGGCGCCATGTACCGGGCCCTGACCTGGTTCTGCGTCACCAGCGGAATCGACCTCGGCGACGCCGCCGCCGTGGAGCAGGCTTCCAGGGACCTCGTCCTTGACGTAAGCACCACAGCGCGGGAGGAATACGTCCGTGTGGACGGGACCGACGTCACGGACGCCATCCGCGAACCGGCAATTTCGTCGGCGGTCAGTGCGGTGGCCACAACGCTCGGTGCCCGGACCGAACTGATCCGCCGGCAGCGTGAGCTTATTGAAAAGCACCACCGCCGCATCGTGGTGGAGGGCCGGGACATTACCACCGTCGTCGCGCCGGGCGCTGAAGTCCGCCTGCTGCTGACGGCCAGTGAGGAAGCCCGGCTTCGCCGCCGCGGCATCCAGCTGGGCGGCACGCAGAATGCGGAGCAACTCGCCGCCCAGGTCACCCAGCGCGACGCCAAGGATTCCACGGTGGTGAACTTCACCCAGGCCGCCGACGGTGTTGTCACCCTGGATTCTTCCGACCTGGACTTCGCCGAAACCGTGGATGCGGCGCTCGTGATCGTCACGAAGGTGCTTAACCGTGACTGACGGCGGCCTGCGCCTTCCCTCCGGCTGGACCATGACCTGGAGCCGGCCCGTCGGATGGCTCCTGGACCATGCGGTGTACCGGACGTCCGTCACTGGCCGGGACAACGTGCCCACAGGAGGGCCCGTGATCTTCGCCGGCAACCACATCAGTTTCCTGGACGGGCCGGTGATGTTCGGCGCCTCGCCGCGTCCCATGCACATCCTGGTCAAGAAGGAGATGTTCAAGGGCATGCTGGGACGGGTCCTTCGGGCCTCCGGCCAGCTGCCGGTGGACCGCTCCGGGGACCGGGCAGCGCTGCTGCTGGGCAAAAACATGCTCGACGCCGGCCGTTGCATCGGGATTCTTCCGGAAGGTACGCGGGGGAGCGGCCAGGCAACGGACATCAACAACGGGGTGGCCTGGCTGGCCCTGAACTCCGGCGCTCCTGTGGTTCCCGTGGCGATCCTCGGCACCCGGACTGGCAACGAACACCTCGACACAGTACCCAGGCCGGGGCGCCGGTTCCACGTCAGCTTCGGCAACGCACTGACCCTCAGCCGCAACCCCGGCGAAACGGGCCGTGCTTCAATGGACAGGGCGGGAATGGAAATCCGCGCTGCGCTTGCGGGGCACGTCCAGGAGACCATCCAACACAGTGGGCAGCCTTTGCCCCACGCGGATTTCCGCACGAACTTCACAGCAGTAGCCGGGACGCCGGCAGATGACCACTAAGGAAAGTGCAATGAGCGATACGACTCAAACCTCCGGCCACTCCGGCGCCGGCGAAGACGAATACACGCCCACCGGCACGGACCAGGTGGCCGAGCGGCTGGCCGCCATGGACGACGACGAAGCGGAGTTGCGTGCCGCGTCGCTCCGCGCCGGCCTGGCCGACTACGAACTCGACGAGGAAGACGCCGCCCTTCTGAGCGGGGAATACGACGACGAGGACTTTGACGGTCCCGTCAAGCTCGATCCCGTGCTTGCCATCATCGGCCGTCCCAACGTGGGCAAATCCACCCTTGTGAACCGCATCCTGGGCCGCCGCGAAGCCGTGGTCGAGGATACCCCCGGCGTAACGCGGGACCGGGTGATGTACTCGGCACACTGGAACGGGCGCAACTTCACCGTGGTGGACACCGGCGGCTGGGAGCACGATGCCCGCGGCATCCACGCCCGTGTGGCCGAACAGGCCGAAATGGCCGTGGAGCTGGCCGACGCCGTGCTCTTTGTCGTCGACTCCGCGGTGGGCGCCACCGCAACGGACGAGGGCGTTATGAAGATGCTCCGCCGCAGCAAGAAGCCGGTCATCATGGTGGCCAACAAGGTGGACGACTTCGCCCAGGAGGCGGACTCCGCCAGCCTGTGGGGCCTCGGCTTCGGTGAGCCTTACCCCGTCTCGGCCCTGCACGGACGCGGCGTGGCCGACCTCCTGGACCACGTGATGGACACCCTGCCGGAGTTCTCCACGATTGAGGGCATGGAACGCTCCGGCGGCCCGCGCCGCATCGCACTGATCGGCCGCCCGAACGTGGGCAAGTCATCGCTGCTGAACAAGCTGGCAGGGTCCGAGCGTGTAGTAGTGGACAACACCGCCGGTACCACCCGTGATCCCGTGGATGAGTTCATCGAACTCGGCGACCGCACCTGGCGCTTTGTGGACACGGCGGGCATCCGCCGCCGTCAGCACATGGCGCAGGGTGCGGACTACTACGCCTCCCTCCGAACGCAGGCCGCGCTGGAGAAGGCGGAGGTCGCCGTCGTTCTTCTCGCCGTTGATGAAGTCCTCAGCGAGCAGGACGTGCGAATCCTGCAGCTTGCCATCGAGTCGGGCCGCGCCCTGGTGCTGGCCTTCAACAAATGGGACCTGCTCGACGACGAACGCCGCACCTACTTGGAGCGCGAAATCGAACAGGACCTGGCCCACGTGGCCTGGGCGCCCCGGGTCAACATTTCCGCGCTGACCGGCTGGCACAAGGACCGCCTGGTTCCCGCCCTGGACCTGGCCCTTGAGAACTGGGACAGGCGCATCCCCACCGGCAAGCTCAACGCCTTCCTTGGCGAGCTTGTAGCGGCGCACCCGCACCCGGTCCGCGGCGGAAAGCAGCCGCGCATCCTGTACGGCACGCAGGCGTCCAGCCGCCCGCCGAAGTTTGTGCTGTTCACCACCGGGTTCCTGGACCCGGGCTACCGCCGCTTCATCACCCGCAGGCTCCGCGAAACGTTCGGTTTCGAGGGCACGCCTATCGAGGTCAACATGCGTGTCCGCGAAAAGCGCGGCAAGAAGCGTTAATTCCGACACACCGGGGGCGTGCAGGCGGCAAAGTGTCACTTGCACCCTCCGGAATCGTGTAAGCTTTTCAAGGTGGTTCGGCCGGACTGCTGAGTTGAAATCCTGGCTAACATCAGGAGTAAACGCAGCGGAGAACGGCGGAACTAACGGGCTGTAGCGCAGCTTGGTAGCGCACTTGACTGGGGGTCAAGGGGTCGCAGGTTCAAATCCTGTCAGCCCGACCAAAACAGAAGCGTCCCGGAGAAATTTTCTCCGGGACGCTTCTGTTTTGTGCCGTCACCTGGCCTATTTCAGGAACTTCGATGTCCTGCGGTCCGCCAGGATCTTTCCTTTGGTCTGGCACGTGGGACAGTACTGCAGGGACGTATCGGCGAAGGACACCTCCCGGACTGTGTCACCACACACCGGGCAAGCCTCGCCGGCGCGGGCATGGACCCGCATGTGGCTGCGTTTGACGTCCTTGAGCTCGCTGGGTGGCTTGCCCTCGGCCTCAGCCAGGGCAGTTCCGAGCACGCTGTGGATTGCGTCATACAGCACCTGCACTGTGCCGCGGTCCAAGGACTTGGCGGTGGCAAAGGGAGAGATCCTGGCAGCATGCAGGATCTCGTCGCTGTAGGCGTTCCCGATCCCCGCGATCACGCTCTGGCTCCGCAGGACGCCCTTGATCTGCTGCGACGTGGAGCCGAGAATTTCCGCGAGCATGTCGGCGTCGAACGCTGCGCTGAACGGGTCCGGCCCAAGGGCCGCGATGCCCGGCACATCCTGGGGGTCGCGCACCACGTACACGGCCAGGCTCTTTTTGGTCCCCGCCTCGGTGAGATCCATGCCATGGGCGCCGTCCGGTCCGGTGAATGCCAGCCGGGCGGCGATGTAGCCCTTTCCCAGCCGGAGCTGCGTGCCGGTGGGGGAGTCGGTGAAGCGGACCCATCCTGCCCGGGCGAGGTGGAAGACCAATGACGGACCGCCGGTGTCAATGCTGACAAACTTTCCGAACCGCCGTACGCCCGTGACGGTGCAGTTCTCCAGCGCTGTGAACGGCGGATCAGCTGTCTTCAGGACAGCAAAAGAAACGATCTGGACCTTCCGCACCACCGATCCGCGCAAATGCTTGTCCAGGAATCCGGCCAGGCCTGCAACCTCGGGAAACTCCGGCATGGCTTTACTTGCGGTCAGCCTGGCTGTCGGTTGCGGCCGGCGCTTCGGGAACAGGTGAGCTGGCAGCGGAGCCGTTGGCCGCCTTCGCGGCCAGGGAACGCTCGGTATCAGCCTTCTTGAGCGCCTTCATCTTCTTGCCGCGCTGCCGCCAGACCCTCCACAGGATCAGGCCAACCACAAAGATGACGGCAGCGGCGATGGCTGAGATCTGTGTCCACATGGGGAACCAGGTGGCCTCCGTGCCAAGGATCCGCTGTCCGTTGTGGGCGGCCTGCGAGCCGCCGAACATGATCCCGGCGGTCAGCAGATTAGGCGACGCGAGGGCCACAGCGGCGAGGAGGATGGCCAGCTTCCAGGGCCAGCTCACGGATTTGCGGGTTGCCTGCCAGGCCACCAGGAGGGGGACGAACGTGAAAACGAACCCGTAGAACATCCCCACCAGGATGCCCGCCCCAAGATTGCCCTGGACCTGGTTGCGGATGACATTCGCCCACCAGACCGGGAGGATCGCCGCAAAGGCAAAATAAGAGATGCCGAGGACCACCAGCGCAACCACAACGAGGATGATCCGAGCAGCCCAGTTTGCCTTTTTCGCGGGCGTTTCCTGTGCATCTGTTCTCATGCGTCTCATCATGTCAGAATCCTCCTCGAACGCCCGGGGAGTTGTGCCTATACTTTCAGCGGCGGCTTGTTTTCCCGGCCCCGTTGACATTGGTGATTGACCCGATGAAAGGCCCCTGATGAGCAACATTCCCGAAGACCTGTCCTACACCGCCGAGCACGAGTGGGTATCCGCACCGAGCGCCGACGGCGTGGTCAGGGTGGGCATCACCGACTTCGCGCAGGACGCACTCGGAGATGTTGTCTACGCCCAGCTGCCGGAAGCCGGCACTAAAGTCACCGCAAACGAAGTCGTTGGCGAAGTCGAATCCACCAAGAGCGTCAGCGATATCTATGCTCCCGTCAGCGGCGAAGTCGTCGTACGTAACGAATCCCTCGATACCGATTCGGCCTTGATCAACTCCGATCCGTACGGCGACGGCTGGCTGATCGAGATCCGGCTTGCCGAAGCTGACGCTGTGGAATCCTTGCTCAGTGCATCCGAGTACGAACAACAGGTAGGCTGAAGCTAACGGGTTCATCCGGTCCGGCCAACGGGCGTCTTCGCACGTCAGTGGCTGGATCGGGGCCCGGAAGCGGATCCGCGAGGCGGATCCGTCAGGGCACATGTTGATTGCAGGCGTGAGAGCTGCAGCGAAAGAGGAGGAATCCATGGTTGGCCACGAACAGGAACCTGCCGAAGGCGACTACGGCACAGGGGCGGCCAGGGCTTCGGAGACCACCTCGATCCATCTCACCCCCGTCACTGACGAGCCCACCATCGCCCCCAAGCTGTCCACGGATGAGCGTTCATCCGTGGAGGCGTTGCCGGCCGGTTCCGCGCTCCTCGTTGCCCATAGCGGCCCGAACGCGGGTGCCCGCTTCCTCCTGGACACGGACACCACCACGGCCGGACGCCATCCTGACGCCGACATCTTCCTTGACGACGTCACCGTGTCGCGCCGCCACGTCGAGTTCCGACGCACTGCGCGGAGCTTTGAAGTGGTTGATACAGGCAGCCTCAACGGCACGTACGTCAACCACGACCGCGTGGACAGTGTTGAACTAAGGTCCGGGAACGAAGTCCAGATCGGCAAGTTCCGACTCACCTTCTACCTGAGCCCTGCCCGCGCAGCAGGCCGCGCCTGATCCCGGGACACTTGCCTGTGGCAATGGCACAACCGGAACGCCGGGGGCCCCAAGTTCTGAACATCGGGGAAGTCCTCGCGCAGCTCAGCGGCGACTTTCCGGGTATGACCGCGTCGAAAATCAGGTTCCTGGAGGAAAAAGGACTGATTAATCCGCGCCGTACGCCGGCCGGATACCGGCAGTACTCGGACGGTGACGTCGAACGTCTCCGTTTTGTGCTGGCGCTGCAGCGGGACCAGTACCTTCCACTGAAAGTCATCAAGGACTACCTTGATGCGATTGACAGGGGAGAGCGGCCGGAGAACCTGCCGCCCGGCCTCGTGGTTTCGCCGCGGATCGTTTCGGATGAACTGGCCGTGGAGCTTCAGAACCGGGGACGGAAATTCACCGAGGAACAGCTGCGGACTGAATCCGGCGCCAGCATTCCGTTGCTCCAATCCCTGCTGAGCTTCGGGCTGATCAGCCACAGCAACGGCAAGTTCGACGAGCACGCCCTCCAGGTTGCCCGTGCCTGCGTGCAACTGGAGAGCCACGGCCTTGAACCGCGCCACCTGCGTCCGTTCCAGGCCGCCGCGGAACGTGAATTCGGGCTCGTGGAGCGGGCAGTTGCGCCGCTCGCGTCCCGGCGCGATTCCGCGTCACAGGCGCGGGCTGCGGAAGCGGCCCGCGAGATCAGCGACCTCTGCCTGGTCCTGCACCGGGCACTGGTCCAGGACCGTATCTCACGTATGGACATCTGATGATCGAAGTGGAGATCGTCGGCGTTCGCATCGAACTGCCGTCCAACCAGCCGCTCGTCCTGCTGCGCGAGATCCACGGCGAACGCCACGTGCCCATCTGGATCGGGACGCCAGAGGCAAGTGCTATCGCCCTGGCCCAGCAAGGGGTAGTGCCTCCACGCCCGATGACGCACGACCTCCTGGTGGACGTGGTGGAATCCCTGGGCCACTCGGTTGTCAGCGTCAACATTGTGGCCGTTGAGGACAACATTTTTTATGGCCAGCTCCAGTTCGAGAACGGCACCACGGTCAGCTCACGTGCATCGGATGCCCTCGCGATCGCGTTGCGGGCCAAGTGCCGCATCTGGTGTGCCGACTCCGTGATGGATGAAGCCGGAGTCCGCATCACCGAGCATGACGAGGGCGAGGACACCGACCCCGGCCCCACCGTGGATGAGGAACGCGAACTGCGGCGGTTCCGTGAGTTCCTGGACGATGTTGAGCCGGAAGACTTCGACGGCTGAGGTCACGTTAAGGTTAAAGTTGAGCCTGAAAGTTCCGACACGCCTGCACCAAGCGGCCTAGATCTTTGACCTTGGGGCGCGGCGGGCCTAACGTCGAAGGTATCAAGCTCCCATTGCTTACAGCAGCCGCGCAAGTCACACTGTAAAAGTACGACCCCCGCGAAATTACATGCATGGACTTCATGCGTGCACCGGCTGATGCAGTGGTCCCCCGGGAGCTTATAAGAAGGAGGATCCAGGTGAGTCCCAAAGGCGAAGCAGGCGGGCTGAAGCAGCCCACAACGGCTGGTGTGGCTGTGCCCGCGAGCGGTGCCCAGGGCCTCCTGTTTACCGAAGACCTTCCCGTCCTGGACGAGGACGCCGGTTACCGCGGCCCCACGGCCTGCAAGGCTGCCGGCATCACGTACCGCCAACTCGACTACTGGGCACGCACCGGGCTGGTTGAGCCCGCAGTCCGCGGCGCCGCAGGTTCCGGCTCGCAGCGGCTCTACGGCTTCCGCGACATCCTCGTACTTAAGGTCGTCAAGCGGCTCCTGGACACCGGCGTTTCCCTTCAGCAGATCCGCACGGCGGTGGAACACCTGCGCGAACGCGGTGTGGAGGATCTGGCACAAATCACGCTCATGAGCGACGGCGCGAGCGTCTACGAATGCACGTCCGCTGATGAGGTCATTGATCTTGTCCAGGGCGGCCAAGGCGTTTTTGGCATCGCCGTGGGCAGGGTCTGGCGCGAAGTCGAGGGCAGCCTGGCATCCCTGCCGAGCGAACACGCCGCCGAACAGTCCTTTCCCGACGACGAGCTGAGCAAGCGGCGCGCTTCCCGCAAGATCGGCTGACACACCGGGCTGAACCAACTCCAACAGAAGAGGCCACCTCCGGCAGCGGGGGTGGCCTCTTCTTCTTGTCCGCGGAACCTTGGGTTCTTCTTGTCCGCGGAACCTTGGGCTGCAGCCGAGCGCTGCAGCCGTGGGATTACCGCTGGGTACGGTTTCGCAGGCCGCTTCCGGTCGCCAGGAGGTTGACCAGGAGGGCGTCGAACAACGCAGCGGATGACTTCGCGGATTCCCCGGGCCAGTGGTGCACCGGATGGGCCGCGCCCTGGATCTGCTGCCAGTTCGCCTGTTCAGGGATGCGCGGGCTCAACAGGAGGTCACCGAACATCGATTCCATTTCCGCGAGCCGGTACGTGTGTTCGGAGGAGCCCGTGCGCACGCGGTTGGCCACAATGCCTGCGGGGGATAGGTTGGGCGCGAATTCCTGCTTGAACAGCTGGATGGCGCGCATGGTCCGTTCCGTTCCCGCTACGGAGAAAAGTCCCGGCTCGGCCACCAGGGCCACCTTGTCACTCGCGGACCAGGCCATCCGGGTCAGCCCGTTCAGCGATGGCGGGCAGTCAATGAGGACCAGCTCATAGCGGTCGGCGCCGGCCAGGACCGCGGAAAGCCTGCGGAGATCCCGACGGCCAAGGTCGGGGCGGTCGTAGATGCCGGTGTACGCCGAACCCACCGCGACGTCCAGTACAGCCGGTCCGGATCCGTTTGTATGCGCCCGTGCCGTCCAGGAGCTGCCAGCGACATTGTCCGCCAGTTTGGCGCGGCGGGGGCTCTTGAGCATCCTGCCGATGTCCAGCTGGTCGCCGGCCTGAACCCCCAGGGCCGTGGTCGCATCCGCATGGGGATCGAGGTCCACCACCAGTGTGGGGATGCCCGCGGCAAGCGCCGCAGACGCCAATCCTGTGGTGACGGACGTCTTGCCGACTCCGCCCTTGAGGCTGCTGATGCTGACTACTTGCACTTGTGAGACCAAAACCTAACGCCGGCTGCCGTGTTGGGGGTAATGTTTGCTCCGGCACTGCCGAAGCCGGCGGCTCGAGCCGCCTTACTCATCATATGTGGCTGCGCCGGTGAATCCCGCCTTATAGGGACGCGGCATGGCACGGCGATGGTATGGGTGGCCGGTTCTGCCAGCCTCCGTTGATGCGCGCGGGACATGACGGAAGTTTCTGTGACTGTGGCCACAATGATTTGTATTTCTAAGCGCGGGTCTTAGACACTGTGACCACTTACCGATACACCCGCAATGATGCAGGAGAATTATGTTTTCCAAGATTCTGGTGGCCAACCGCGGCGAAATCGCGATCAGGGCCTTCCGTGCCAGCTACGAGCTGGGCGCCAAGACCGTTGCTGTCTTCCCCAATGAGGACCGAAACTCGATCCACCGCCAGAAAGCCGATGAGGCATATCTGATCGGCGAAGTGGGGCATCCTGTCCGGGCCTACCTCGATGTTGCCGAAGTGGTCCGCGTCGCCAAGGAGTCCGGCGCCGACGCCATTTACCCCGGCTACGGCTTCCTGTCGGAAAACCCCGACCTGGCCCGCGCAGCAAAGGAAGCGGGCATCACCTTTGTTGGCCCGCCGGCTGAGGTGCTTGAGCTGGCCGGCAACAAGGTGGCAGCGCTGAAGGCTGCCCGCGAGGCCGGTGTTCCGGTCCTGAAATCGAGTGAACCCTCGAAGGACATGGATGAGCTGATCGCTGCAGCCGACGAGATCGGTTTCCCCATCTTCGCCAAGGCCGTCGCCGGCGGCGGCGGCCGTGGCATGCGCCGCGTCGACACGAGGGAAGCCCTTCCCGAGGCGCTGCAGGCCGCCATGCGCGAAGCCGATGCGGCATTCGGTGACCCCACGATGTTCCTGGAGCAGGCAGTGCTCCGCCCGCGCCACATCGAGGTGCAGATCCTTGCCGACGCCGAGGGCAATGTCATCCACCTCTTCGAACGTGACTGCTCCATCCAGCGCCGTCACCAGAAGGTCATCGAGATCGCTCCCGCACCCAACCTGGACGAAGGCATCCGCCAGGCCCTTTACCGTGACGCGGTGAAGTTCGCCAAGGCCCTGAACTACGTCAACGCCGGAACCGTGGAGTTCCTGGTGGACACCGTCGGCGAACGCGCCGGACAGCACGTCTTCATCGAAATGAACCCCCGCATCCAGGTCGAACACACCGTCACCGAGGAAGTGACTGATGTCGACCTGGTGCAGGCACAGCTTCGGATCGCTTCCGGCGAGACCCTCGCGGACCTCGGCCTCTCCCAGGAGACGGTCCAGCTCAAGGGCGCAGCCCTGCAGTGCCGCATCACCACCGAGGACCCGGCCAACGGGTTCCGGCCCGACGTCGGGAAGATCACCGGCTACCGCTCCGCCGGCGGTGCCGGTGTAAGGCTCGACGGCGGCACTGTGTACTCGGGTGCCGAAATCAGCCCGCACTTCGACTCCCTGCTCGTGAAACTGAGCTGCCGCGGCCGCGACTACCCGGCCGCCGTGGCCCGCGCGCGCCGGGCACTCGCGGAGTTCCGCATCCGTGGTGTCTCCACTAACATTTCCTTCCTGCAGGCCGTGCTCGACGACGCCGACTTCATTGGCGGCAACGTTGCCACGAACTTCATCGACGAGCGTCCCCAGCTGCTGAAGGCCCGGGTCTCCGCCGACCGCGGCACCAAGCTCCTGACCTGGCTGGCCGAAGTCACGGTCAACAAGCCCAACGGCGAGTTGAAAGTGCACTCGGATCCGGCCGCCAAACTCCCCGCCGTGGGGGATCACCAGGCAGCACCAGGATCGCGCCAGCGCCTGCTGGAGCTTGGCCCCGAAGGTTTCGCCAAGGCCCTGCGTGAGCAGACCGCCGTGGCCGTCACCGACACCACCTTCCGCGATGCCCACCAGTCCCTGCTGGCCACCCGCGTGCGGACCCGCGACCTCGTGGCCGCCGGCCCCGCGGTCACCGCCCTCCTGCCGGAACTCCTGTCCGTTGAGGCCTGGGGCGGCGCGACCTACGATGTGGCACTGCGCTTCCTCGGAGAGGACCCCTGGGACCGCCTGGCGGCCCTGCGGAAAGCGCTGCCCAATGTCTGCCTGCAGATGCTGCTGCGCGGCCGGAACACGGTGGGCTACACGCCGTACCCGGAAGAGGTGACCGTGGCCTTCGTCAACGAGGCCGCCGCCACCGGAATCGACATTTTCCGCATCTTCGATGCCCTGAACGACGTGAACCAGATGGCACCTGCCATCCGCGCAGTCCGGGCTACCGGCACAGCCGTAGCCGAGGTGGCACTGTGCTACACCGGCGACATGCTGAACCCGGACGAGAAGTTGTACACGCTGGACTACTACCTGGAACTGGCGCAGCGGATTGTGGACGCCGGCGCCCACATCCTGGCCATCAAGGACATGGCCGGGCTACTCCGCCCGGCAGCGGCCGCCAAGCTGGTGGCTGCACTGCGCGAACGCTTCGACCTCCCGGTCCACCTCCACACCCATGACACGGCAGGCGGCCAGCTGGCCACCCTGCTGGCGGCAGTTGACGCCGGCGTGGACGCTGTTGACGTTGCCTCCGCCTCACTGGCCGGGACCACCAGCCAGCCGTCCGCCTCCGCCCTTGTGGCGGCGCTGGCGCACACCCCGCGGGACACCGGCTTGAGCCTTGACGCCGTCAGCTCCCTTGAGCCGTACTGGGAAGCAGTGCGCCGCGTGTACGCGCCGTTCGAATCAGGCCTTCCAGGCCCCACCGGCCGTGTTTACCAGCACGAAATCCCGGGCGGCCAGCTGTCCAACCTGCGCCAGCAGGCCATGGCGCTGGGCCTGGGGGAGCGCTTCGAGGCGATCGAGGACATGTACACCGCGGCGGACCGGATCCTGGGCCGCTTGGTGAAGGTCACGCCGTCGTCCAAGGTGGTGGGCGACCTCGCCCTGCACCTCGTGGGGCTGAACGCAGATCCGTCGGACTTCAACGAAAACCCGCAGAACTACGACATCCCCGACTCCGTGATCGGCTTCCTGTCCGGCGAACTTGGCGACCCGCCCGGAGGATGGCCGGAGCCTTTCCGCACCAAGGCGCTTCAGGGCCGCAGCATCAAGGTCCGCGACGTTGACCTCAGCCCCGAGGACAGCGCCGCGCTCAAGGGGGATTCCAAGACCCGCCAGAGCACGCTGAACCGCCTGCTCTTCGAGGGTCCCACCAAGGACTACCTCAAGAGCGTGGAGACGTACGGCAACATTTCCGTCCTCGACACCCGCGACTACCTCTACGGCCTGCAGCGCGGCGCCGAGCACGAGATCCAGCTGGAGAAGGGTGTCCGGCTGATCGCCTCGCTGGAAGCCGTTTCCGAGCCCGATGAAAAGGGCATGCGTACGGTGATGTGCACCCTGAACGGCCAGTCCCGGCCCGTTGTGGTCCGTGACCGCTCCGTGGTGAGCAACGTCAAGGCCGCCGAGAAGGCAGACCCGGCCCGGCCCGGCCACGTTGCGGCGCCGTTCGCCGGCGCCGTCACGGTGACCGTCACGGCCGGCGACACCGTCAAGGCCGGTGACACGGTGGCCACCATCGAGGCGATGAAGATGGAAGCGTCCATTACGACGCCGGTGGCAGGCAAGGTCTCGCGGCTCGCCATCTCAGCGGTGGAGCAGGTCCAGGGCGGGGACCTCCTCCTGGTCGTAGAGCAGGGCTAAGCAGTCCAGGCATAAAAGGAAGGGCCCTCCCGGCTTGGAAGTTTTCTTCCGCCGGGAGGGCCCTTCCTTTTTGCGTTGCCGCTTAGCCGCGCGGCGCGCCGTACATTTCCTCGATGACTGTCTCGAAGTCCTTCATTACCTGGGCCCGCTTCACCTTCATGGACGGCGTCAGGTGGCCGGACGCTTCCGTGAAGTCGGAAGCGACGATCCGGAATGACTTGATGGCCTCCGCCTGCGACACCGAGGCATTGGCCTGCGTGATGAGGTCCTGCACGGCGGCCTTGACCACCGGGTTCTCGACCGCTTCGTCGAGCGTGGTGGTGGCCGGCAGTCCGTGCCGCTGGAGCCAGCCGGGCAGGGCCTCCTGGTCCAGGGTGACCAGTGCGCCGATGAACGGCCGGTTGTCACCCACCACCAGGACCTGGGAGACCAGGGCATCCGCCCGGATCTGGTCTTCCAGCAGGGCCGGGACCACGTTCTTGCCGCCGGCCGTGACAATGATTTCCTTCTTGCGGCCGGTGATCCACAGGAAGCCGTTGTCGTCGAGCCGTCCGATGTCGCCGGTGCGGAACCAGCCGTCGGCAAACGTATCCGCCATCAGGTCATCGCGCTGGTAGTAGCCGCGCATCACACAAACACCCTTGGCAAGGATCTCGCCGTCTTCGGCGATCTTGACGGAGTTGCCCGGCAGGGGCTTGCCTACGGAACCGATCTTGATCAGGGCAGGAGTGTTCACGGAAATCGGGGCGGTGGTCTCCGTGAGGCCATAGCCTTCAAGGATCTGCAGGCCGATGCCCTGGAAGAAGTGGCCCAGCCGCTCGCCGAGCGGGCCGCCGCCGGACACGGCATGGGCCACGTTGCCGCCCATGGCAGCGCGCAGCTTTCCGTAGACGAGTTTGTCGAATACCGTGTGCTTGAGTTTCAGCCCCAGGCCAACGTGCCCGGCCTGCCTGGCTTTGGAGTACGCGATGGCGGTCTCTGTGGCCTTGTGGAAAATGGCACCCTTGCCGCCGTCCTCGGCCTTTGTCAGGGCCGAGTTGTACACCTTTTCGAAGACGCGCGGGACGGCCAGGATAAACGTGGGCTGGTAGCTCTGCAGGTCAGCCAGCAGGTTCTTGATGTCGGGGGTGTGCGCCACAGTGGCACCGGCGGCCACGGCCAGCACCGAAATGAACCGTGCAAAGACGTGCGCCAAAGGCAGGAACATGATGGTTTTGGCCTGCTCGTTGACGACGTCGCCGAGCAGTGCCAGTGCGTTGTCGGACAGCTCAACGAAGTTGCCGTGGGTCAGCTCGCAGCCCTTGGGCCGGCCGGTGGTGCCTGAGGTGTAGATGAGAGTGGCAACGTCGCTGAGCCGCGCCGATGAGCGGCGGGCCTCAAGGTCGGCGGCGCTGACGTCCCGTCCGGCCTCACGGACGGCGTCCAGTCCGCCGCCTTCGAGCTGCCAGACGTGCTGGAGGGCGGTGAGGCCTTCGGAGGTGGCAGCCTGCCGGATGATGTCCTCATGGTGGGCGGCCTCGCCGAACGCGGCCACCGCCCCGGAATCGCCGAGGTTCCAGGCAACCTGCGACGGAGATGAGGTCTCGTAGATGGGCACTGAGACGGCGCCGGCGAACCAGATGGCGAAGTCGATGAGGGCCCACTCATAGCGTGTGCGGGACATGATGCCCACCCGGTCGCCGGCTCCCACGCCGCTGGCCATCAGGCCCTTCGCAAGGGCTGAGACGTCCGCCAGGAACTCTGTGGCGGAGACGTCCCGCCAGGCGCCTGCGGAGTCCAGCCGCGAGAAGAGCGCCGGGTTGCTGGGCTTGGCTGCCTGCCGAAGCACAAGATCGGTGATGTTGGTTTCCGGTGGGACAACAACCAGGGGCGGAACACTGAATTCGCGCACTATAGCTCCTTTGATATCCATAGACCCGCACAGGGTATGCCTAAAGACTAATACGCCTGTAACGTGGCCGTGCAGAAACAAACCTACTGGCCAGTAACATATGAGTCAAAGGGGAGTGGGGTGGCCGTGGGCCCGGCCTCCGGCGCTCCCCGCCCGGCGCGCCCTAGAATGAAGCACTATGTACGTAACGCCCCCCGGCGAGCCAGCCGCTCCGCTCCGACGTCCAGCCCCCTGGCGGCGGCGGCCGCTGGCCTTGAGGGCCCGGCCCAGGCAGGCGGATACATTCCGCGAGCACCTGCGGCTCGGGCGCAAGGGGCTGGCAATCGGCATTGATATCGGCGGCACCAAGGTCGCCGCCGGCGTGGTGGATGCCGACGGAAGGATCCTGAGCGAGGCCCGGCGGTCCACCCCCGGCAGCGACCCGCGAGCGGTGGAGCAGGTCATCGTAGAGCTCGTGGACGAACTCGGGGCCGGCCACAGGGTTTGGTCAGTAGGCATCGGTGCGGCCGGGTGGATGGACCTGGACGGCGGAACCGTGCTTTTCAGTCCGCACCTCGCCTGGCGCAACGAGCCGTTGCGGGAAAACCTGCAGCGACTGCTGCGCCGGCCTGTGCTGCTGACGAACGACGCCGACGCCGCGGCCTGGGCGGAATGGCGCTTTGGTGCGGGGCAGGGCGAGGACAGGCTGGTGTGCATCACCCTCGGTACCGGCATCGGCGGTGCCATGGTGATGGACGGGCGGGTGGAGCGCGGCCGGTTTGGTGTAGCCGGCGAATTCGGCCACCAGATCATCATGCCCGGCGGGCAGCGTTGCGAGTGCGGCAACCGGGGCTGCTGGGAGCAGTACGCCTCCGGCAACGCCCTGGGCCGGGAAGCGAGGATTCTGGCGCGCGCCAATTCGCCCGTTGCCCAGGAACTGCTGGCCACCGTCGGCGGTGACGCGGAGCAGATCACCGGGGCGATTGTTACTGATCTTGCACTCGCCGGTGACGCGGCCTGCCGCGAACTCCTGGATGAAGTGGGCGAATGGCTGGGCCTGGGATTGGCGAACCTTGCGGCAGCTTTGGATCCGGGGCTGTTTGTGATCGGCGGGGGACTATGTTCGGCAGGGGACCTGCTTGTGGAGCCCGCGCGCAAGGCGTTCGCCCGGAACCTTACGGGCCGTGGCTTCCGTCCGGCGGCCGGCATCGAGCTGGCAGCGCTCGGACCAAACGCGGGGCTCATCGGGGCGGCTGATCTGTCCCGCGTCAGCAGCCGCATGCGGTGACGGACGCACCTCAGACGCGGGCGCCGTCGTCGTTCTCGTCTTTTTCCTGGGGCAGCTTCATGATCAGGTAAACCACGGCAAGGATGAACACTGCCACCATGCCCACTATCGCCAGCAGCGGCGCGGACCGCCAGAACATCACGGCCAGGAGCAAGGCGATAGGCGCACCAATTGCGCCGAGCCACGCAAGCATGGTCAGGGGATCCGTCCCGGCCAGGCTTGGCGGTTCTTCGGGAACGAAGTCCCCGGCGTCGTCCTCCACGGCATAGTCACGCGGGCCCAAGTCAGCAGCGCCGCCCTGGCCGTAGCTGCCGGTCCCCTCGCCGCTGCCCTGCCCGCCGGCGCCCGGCATCGCGGCCTGCCGTTCGGCTGCGGACAGTTCGGTGGGGGCTGTTCCCGCCAGACCCAGCGGATCAAAGTCGCGGAACGTCGCGGACCTGCCGGACCCGGCCACGGCGTCCGGGCCCGCTGGATCGGGAGTCTTGGCGCCAGGACCTTGCACGTTACTGCCCGGGGCGTCTTGGCCCGGGGCGTCCGGACCGGCGGAGGTGGCACTGCCCGGCTCCGCTGTGCCGGTATGGTCTCCTGGCTTTTCTTCGAGCCGGGCCACCAGGTCCAGCCACACAGCATCGTCCTGGTTTGCGCTCTGGTCCGGTGAGCCGGAGTCCGGCCTATTCATGGCCGGTACCCTCCTGGACCTGGGCTGCTGCCGTGCCCGCAACCACCGCCCGGATGAAGTCGGCGGACCCGCGGAAGATCTCCTCGGCGTCGTTATCAAGTGTTGCCACGTGGTAGCTGTTCTCCAGGGTGGTCAGTGTCAGCGGTGCGTTGGTCAGGCCGCGGCGCAGCGCTGCCACACTCGTGTCCGAGACCACATGGTCCACGGTGGAGCGGAAAACCCGTACGGGCGCGGTGATGCGGGGGAGTAACCGGATGGTGTCCTTGAACATCTTGTTCAGCTCATGGGCCGCGGCTACGGGCGTCCTGGGGTAGGCGCCCTCGTCCATCCCGGGTTTGAGGATGTCGTTGGCAATGGCCGGAGTGCTCTTCAGGACCAGTTTCAGGATGCCGGCCAAGGGCGCGCGGGGATCGTCGATGACGAGTCCGGGGTTCACCACGATCACCCCGGCTACGGGCCGGGTGGCGGCAATTCTCAGGGCCAGGGCACCGCCCATGCTCAGTCCGGCGACGAAGACGTGGTCACAGTCGGATTCCAGGTCCAGGTATGCGTCGTCCACGGCGCCGTGCCACTGCGGCCAGCGCGTGCGCGCAAGCTCCTGCCAGCTGGTGCCGTGCCCGGGCAGCAGCGGCATGCGTACAGCGAAGCCGGCGTCGGCGAGCGTCTGGGCCCACGCGCGCAGCCCGTGCGGACTGCCGGTGAACCCGTGTGAGAGGACCACTCCGATCCGGGATCCGTCGCCGTTGACGGGACTGCTGAAAGGGCTGTGGTCCGGTAGGCCGGTCATGAAGTCTCCGAGGTGGTGTGAGGTGTGGCCGCGGTTCGGGCTGACGGTGCAGTGCTGGGTGTGTGGGCGAGGAAGAATCCGCTGGAACGGGCAAAGATCTCAGGCGCATCAACATCCAGGGTGGCCACATGTCCGCTGTTGTGCAGGTCCACTACCTCCACCAGCCGCGGGCCCAAACGCTGCCGCAACGTCAGGAGCGAGGTGGCCGGCACCACAACATCAGACTGGGACTTGAACACCTGCACCGGGGCAGTGACCTGGTGCAGCCCGCGGGTGGCCATGCCGAAAAGCTTCTTGAGCTCGTGCACGGCTGCCAACGGAGTCCGCGAGTAGTCGCCGTCATTGGTGACTCCCGCCGTGGGCTGTTCCTCCTGGATGGGCAAAGTGGTGCGCTGGAAATACTTGAGCACTCCGATGACACGCACACGGCGGTCATAGAAGCTGAGGCCGGGATTCACCAAAGAGACGCCAGCCACGGGATGCCTGGCGGCCGTCAGCAACGCAATGGCGCCGCCCATCGAGAGGCCGGCCACAAAACACTGCTCCGTCCGGGCGCTCAGCTCCAGGTACGCCGATTCGAAAGTCCCGTACCAGTCGCGCCAGTTTGAGCGCGCGAGCTGCCGCCAGTCCGTCCCGTGGCCGGGCAGGAGCGGTACCGACACCGCAAATCCCTGGGCGGCAAGGTGCTCTGCCCAGGGCAGGACGCTGAGCGGGCTCCCCGTGAAGCCATGGCAGATGGCAATCCCGGTGGTGGCGTTGGGTCCGTGGCCGGGGTAGCTGAAAGCGGCAGGCCGGGGCGCGATGCTGCTTTCTGTCATGACACCATCGTGTCATTGTTCGGGACAAATCTCACTAGAGTAGGGTTGCATTGGAGTGCCCGCCCGGCCCGACGAAGGGCTGGCTGGACGGTTTCCGGAGAGGTTCGTCACGTGTTCTATTGGGTCATGAAGAGGATCTTCCTGGGGCCGGTTTTGCGGCTTCTTTTCCGCCCTTGGGTCAAGGGCCTGGATAACGTTCCGGCGCAGGGGGCGGCCATTATCGCCTCGAACCACCTGTCTTTCTCCGACTCCATCTTTATGCCGCTGACGGTTCGCAGGCCGGTTGTTTTCCTGGCCAAGTCCGAGTACTTCACCGGCACGGGCATCAAAGGCAGGCTGACGGCCCTGTTCTTCAGGCTCACCAACCAGCTGCCCATGGACAGGTCCGGCGGCGCGGCGTCGGCCGTTTCGCTCAACGCCGGCATGGATGTCCTCACCGGCGGTGGACTGCTGGGCATCTACCCGGAAGGGACCCGCAGCCCCGACGCACGCCTGTACCGGGGAAAGGTGGGAGTCGCCAGGCTGGCCCTGGAAGCTGGTGTGTCCGTGATTCCCGTGGCAATGATCGGCACGGACAAGGTTCAGCCCATCGGCAAACGGATGCCGAATATCCGGCGGATCGGCATGATTTTCGGTGCTCCGCTGGATTTCAGCCAGTACGCAGACCAGGTGGAGGACCGGCTGATACAGCGCAAGGTTACCGACGAGATCATGTTCGAGCTGATGCGGCTCTCCGGCCAGGAGTACGTGGACGAGTACGCTGCCGTGGTCAAGCTCCGCCTTGCGGGAGCAGCGGCCACCGAGGCTGGCGGTGCCTCCGCGAAACGCGCCGAAACTGACGGCGGGGCTGCCGGCACTGATACTGAGGGCAAGGCGCCGGCAGCCGGCTGACTGTGACGCCGCTCTCGGTACGCGTGACGGTCAGGTGTCCTGAAGCCAGCCGCGCACATTAGTCTTAGATAGTGACTGAGCTATCTGCAAAACCTGCCTTTTCGCTGTCCAGCACCGCCCAGAGCGGAGCAGCCAATTATCCTGGCCTTGATGATTGGCGTGACCTTCCCGTTTCCCAGCAGCCCAGCTGGCAGGACAAGGACGTTTTCGCCGCATCTGTCGGGGAACTTTCCGTGCTCCCGCCGCTGGTTTTCGCCGGCGAAGTAGACATTCTCCGTGAGCGGCTGGCGGCTGCGGCGGAGGGCAAAGCTTTCCTGCTGCAGGGTGGCGACTGCGCTGAGACCTTTGAAGCTGCAACGGCGGATAAGATCAGTGCCCGGGTCAAGACCATCCTCCAGATGGCCGTGGTGCTCACCTATGGTGCAGCGATGCCGGTCATCAAGATGGGCCGGATGGCCGGCCAGTTCGCCAAGCCCCGCTCCTCCAATGACGAGACCCGCGACGGCGTGACCCTGCCGGCGTACCGCGGCGACATCGTCAACGGCTACGAGTTCACCCCCGAGTCCCGTGGCCATGACGCCGCCCGGATGCTCAAGGCGTACCACACGTCCGCCTCCACGCTGAACCTCATCAGGGCCTTCACGCAGGGCGGCTTTGCCGATCTGCGCCTGGTGCACCACTGGAACAAGGGTTTCACCGAAAACCCTGCGCACGCCCGCTACGAGTCACTGGCCCGTGACATCGACCGCGCCATCAAGTTCATGGCCTCCTGCGGTGCTGATTTCGAGGCACTCAAGCGGGTGGAGTTTTTCGCCAGCCACGAGGCCCTGCTGCTGGACTACGAGCGTGCACTGACCCGCATCGATTCGCGGACCGGTTTCCCGTATGACACGTCTGCTCATTTCCTGTGGATCGGGGAGCGTACGCGGGAACTTGACCACGCGCACGTTGATTTCCTCTCACGCGTGCGGAACCCCATTGGCGTGAAGCTGGGCCCCTCGACAACTGGCGACGACGCCCTGCGCCTCATCGACAAGCTGGACCCCGAGCGGGAGCCGGGCAGGCTGACCTTTATCACGCGTATGGGCGCGGGCAATATCCGCGAGAAGCTTCCGGCCATCGTGGAGAAGGTGACTGCCTCCGGCGCCAAGGTTCTTTGGGTCACCGATCCGATGCACGGAAACACCGTCACCTCGCCCAACGGCTACAAGACCCGCAACTTCGACGACGTCATTGACGAAGTGCGCGGGTTCTTCGAAGTCCACCAGGCCCTGGGCACGGTTCCCGGTGGCCTCCACGTGGAGATGACCGGTGACGACGTCGCCGAATGCCTGGGCGGTGCCGACCCGGTGGACCAGGAAGCGTTCCTCGACAAGTACGAGTCGGTCTGCGATCCACGCCTGAACCACATGCAGTCCCTCGAAATGGCGTTCCTGGTGGCAGGGGCACTGGCCAAGCACTGACCGCCTGGCGCGGAGTCTCCCTTCCGCGGTGGTGTGGCAGGCGGCCCGCCGGCTACACCACCGTGAGGGTCACGACGGAGCCTTCAGGCACTTTCTTCTTCACCGGGTCCTGATCCCGTACCGTGCCGAAGAAGCCGCCGAGGATATTGTTCACCCGTACCTCGAAGCCCAACGCGCGCAGGGCTTCTTCGGCTTCTTTGGCTTGTTTACCGATGAAGCTGGGGACGTCCACGAGCTTGGGTCCGTCGGAAATGGTCAGCGTCACTGTCCCGCCCTTTGTCAGGGTGCCGGTCGCCGGCGATTGGGCGGCCACCGACCCCTTGGGCACCTTGGGATCGTTGACCTCGTCCTTCGCGACCTCAGCCTTGAGGCCGGCCGCCTCAAGGGCGTCGACGGCGGCGTTTTCCTCCAGTCCGACGACTGACGGAACGGGGATCGGCTGCGGCCCCTTGGAGACCAGAAGATTCACCGGTGTGCCGTGGCGCGCGGGAGTCGCGGCGGCCGGATCCTGGGCCATCACGACGCCAACTGCAACGGCGTCATCAAATTGTTCAGTGACGGTACCCAGCGCCATCTCGGCTTTGTTCAGGGCGTTTTTCGCGTCGTCCAGCGTTCCGCCGGTCAGTTTCGGGAGTTCAAACAGTTGCGGGCCCTTGGAAACAAACAGGGACACAGGCTGGAACTTCCTGGTCTCGGTGCCGGCGGTCGGGTCGGAGCCCACAACGAGTCCGGAGGGAACGGCGTCGTCGAAGACGTCGTTGGTGCGTGACTGGAATCCCGCCTCGCTTAGCAGTTGTTGGGCCTGGGCCACTGACTTGTTGGCGACCGCCGGAATGGTGGCCGGTGACCCGGGACCCATGCCGAAGAACCAGCCGGCGCCCGTGGCAAGCAACGCGATGATGACCAGAACCACCACCCAGAGGACGCCGCGGCGCCGCGGGTTGCCTTCCCGCAGGCTCCGGACCGGGGTCGCCGCAGCCCGGGACCTTGCCTTCTCGTGCTCCTTGTCGAGCTTACGCTGGGCGCGTTTGCTGAGGGGTACCGCAGCCGGGGCCGCGTCCTGATCAGCGGGCCCGTAATGCGTTTGCGGCCTGTACTGCAGTTCCGGCCGGTACTGTTCGCCGGGCCGGTAGTCGGCGTCGGGCGGATACAGGGCATGCGGAGCATGCGGTGGGTGCTGTGGCTGCGGCCGGGAGAAGGACGACATCACTGCTGTTGGGTTGTTAGTGCGGGCGATGATCTCGGTAGGGTTCTGCTGCCCTCCCGGGGTCGCTGCAGGCGCAATGAGGTCCAGTTCGGTGTCCGTGAGGTTGGTCCGGATGTGGCGCAGTTCCTGCAGCAGGGCGTTGCCGTCCACCGGGCGGTTCTCGGGATCGTTTGCGGTGCACCACTGGACAAGTTCATCCACCTCGGTGGCAAGGCCAGGCACCAGGGCTGACGGCGGACCGACGGTTTCATTCACGTGCTTGTACGCAACCTGGATGGGGACCTCGCCGTCGTACGGCTGCTGGCCGGTCAGCATTTCATAGAGCATGATGCCCACGGAGTAGATATCGCTCCGGGTGTCAGCCTGCTTTCCCAGCACAAGCTCGGGGGAGAGGTAACCCACGGTACCGATCAGTGTCCCGGTGCTTGTGGACGTCGTTACCGCACGGGCCAGTCCGAAGTCGCCGATCTTGATACGGCCGTCGTCGGCGATCAGGACGTTCTCCGGTTTTACGTCCCGGTGGATCAGCCCCGCGGCGTGGGCGGCGCCGAGGCCCTGCACCACCGGATCAATCAGCGCAAGGGCCAGCCGGGGAGGCAGTGCGCCTTTGGACCTAATGACGTCCCGGAGGGTGTGGCCCTTGATGTGTTCCATCACCAGATAGGCCGTCTGGCCGTCGTTACCCTGGTCCAGGACGCCCACTACATGGGCGTGGGACAGCTTCGCGGCGGCCTTTGCCTCGCGGCCCAGCCGGTCCAGGAACGTCTCGTCGGTGGCGAGATGGGGATGGAGGACCTTGAGGGCAACATCGCGCTCAAGCCGGAGATCCGTGGCCAGATATACGGTGGACATGCCGCCACGCGCGAGTTTGGAGCGGACGGCGTAGCGGTTGTCCACCAGCGTTCCCACGAGACGGTCTGACACTTGTTCCTGCACCCTACGATCCTAATCCCGCATGGAAAAGGGTCCGAACCGACGTGCGGTCCGGACCCTTATCGTTATCCCTGGGCTGGTGGCTTAGCCGAAGTTCTGCTGGTGCGCCTTGATGGCAGCTACGTAAACCTTGGTGTCGTCGTACATGCCGTATTTGCTGACCGAGTACTGGCCCTGGTAGTACCCGGCAATTGCTGTGTCCTGGTCCTTGCTGGTGGCGATAAGCCGCTTGATGATCGCCACGCCGGCCGTTGCGTTGTCGTAGGGGTCCAGCAGGTTCAGCTTCCGCCCTACGAGGTCTGAGGCCCACTGCCCGGAGGACGGGATGACCTGCATGGTGCCGATCGCGTTGGCCGGTGACACCGCACGCTGGTCAAAGCCTGACTCCTGGTGCGCGAAGGCCAGTGCCAGTGAGGGGTCCACTCCCATTTGGCGGGCCGTGTCGGCCACAATTGCGCGCATTTCGGCCCGGGACGGGACGGGAGAGGCGTTCAGCAGGGCCTTGTTCTCGTTGGCAGAGCTCACAACTACCGCGGGGTAGGTAAAGCCCAGGAAAGTGCCCGGGACGAGCGGCGCGGCGGGGGCCGCGGGGGCTGCCGGGGCCCCCGGGGTGGTCGGGGTGGAGGAAGCGGGCTGAATGGAGGCGCCAGGAATGACCAGCTTGTTGCCGGGGTAGATGACAGTAGTCATGCTCAGCTGGTTGGCGGCCAGGATGTCCGAGAGCTTCACGCCGTGCCTGGAGGCGATCGCTGACAGGGTGTCGCCGGCCTTGATCGTGTATGAACCGCCGGGAGCGGGAGCGGGAGCGGGCGCCGCAGGAGCGGGGGCGGGAGCCGCCGGTGCCGCGGGAGCGGACGAAGGCTGGACGGCCGCAGCCGGGGCTGCGGGAGCACCTGCGCCGACGTTGATCTTCTGGCCCGGGTAGATGATGGAGCGCATGTTCAGGCCGTTCCAGCTGAAAACATCGGCCACGCTGACGTTGTACCGGGCCGCGATGGCGCCGAGCGTATCGCCGGCCTTTACCGTGTAGCTGCCTCCGGCGCTGGCCGGAGCGGCCGCGGCGGGGGCCGCCGGCGCCGGAGCTGGCGCAGCGGCGGAACCCGAGCCGGACAGTTTGATCTTCTGGCCGGGGTAAATGATGGTGTTCGGCTGGAGGTTATTGAGCTTGAGGACCTCGTAGGTGTTCAGTCCGAATTTGCCGGCAATTCCGCTGATCGTGTCGCCACGGGCGATGGTGTACTCCGCGGGTGCCGCCGGCTGCATGGGCTGGAAGGCAGCCGGAATAGTAATGGAAACAGAAGCCGCCGGGATCAGGGCAGTTTTTGCTTCGGCGGCCTGGGCCTTCATCGCGGCGGCAAGGGTTGCCGGGATGGCGCGGGCAGGTGCCTCTGCGGCAGCAGGCTGGGCGAGGGCCAACGACGACAAGACAACCGCAGGAAGCGCCGCTGTGGTGACAGCAATCATGGGCAGGCTCTGCCTGGGGGGCAGCTTTGGCGAGCGGGACGTCGTCATGGAAAGAATCCTCTTCTTCAACTGCCGGGGACGGGAGATGCTATGTGACTATTGATACTAGTGTTACTTAAGTTATTGCTGTTACAAATGTGATCTATGTGAATCTCTCACGAAATTTCGCATAGCACAAGAATTCCGCCGCATGCGGCATAAAGAGTTTTGTGGAGTGTCGTGTGATTCACGGCAATGGCCGCCATTGCCGACTAGGCGGCAGGGCTCCGGCCGTGGCAATCTTGATCCGTGAGTAACGTAGAAAGCCTTGTGGGCGAGTGGCTGCCCCTGCCGGATGTCGCGCAGTTGTTGGACGTTTCGATTACGAGAGTCCACGGCCTTATTGATGAACGCGCGCTGGCGGCCCTGCGGGTCGGGGAACGGCGGATACGCTCAGTTCCAGCCGCGTTTTTCCTGAACGGCCAGGTTGTTGACAGCCTTAAGGGGACCATTGTGGTCCTGGCGGACGCCGGCTATTCCGACGAGGACCTGATCGTCTGGCTGTTTACCCCCGACGAGTCGCTCCGCGGCCGGCCGATTGATGCCTTGCGGGAAGGCCGCAAGACGGAAATCAGGCGCCGGGCCCAGACCCTGGCCTGGTAAGCCACGCAAAGGGCCCGGACAACGCCGGGCCCTCGGGGGTGGCCAAGACCAGCGCCAACGTCAGGACGCGCGGCTGACCGTGGCTTCCGCCAATTTACGCAGTGCAGTCTTGGGCAGTTCGTCCAGCGGCAGCTGTTCCAGCGCGTCATACGCCGCGGCGCCGAATTCGGTGATCAGCACTTCAGTCGCCTGAAGCGCCCCCGACTCTTCGATGATCCGGCGGATCTCGGCCACATCGGCGTCGCCCAGGTCAGGGCTGCCCAGCTTCGCATCGATAAATGCCGATTCTGCGGTTGATGCCTGGCCGAGTGCGAGGGCAATGAGTACGGTCCGCTTGCCTTCGCGGAGATCGTCACCTGCCGGCTTGCCTGTAGTGACAGGGTCCCCAAAGACGCCCAGGACGTCGTCGCGCAGTTGGAACGCCTCGCCCAGCGGCAGCGCGAAGGCCGAGTAGCCCCGGAGCAACTCGTCCGGAGCGCCTGCCAGGGCGCCGCCAAGCGCCAGCGGGTGCTCAGTGGAATATTTGGCGGACTTGAACCTGATGATGGACTGTGCCCTTGTCACTGCTCCGGCCCGGTCCCGGACAGGACCGGCCACTTCCTCCAGGATGTCAAGGTACTGCCCCGCCATGACCTCGGCACGCATGAGGTTGAAGATCAGCCGCGCCCGGCTGCCCGCGCCCGCCTGTTCGCCGATGTCCGTGAAGGCCTCCTCGCTGAAGGAGAGGCACAGATCCCCGGTCAGGATCGCGGCTGCATGCCCAAACCGCTCGCTGTCCAGCGCCCAGCCTTGCGCTTGGTGCAGCTGGCTGAAGCGGCGATGCACGCTGGGCCCGCCGCGCCGCGTGTCCGAGCGGTCAATGATGTCGTCGTGGATCAGGGCAGCTGCCTGGAAAAGCTCCAGGGCCGATCCCGCCGTCACGATTTCCTCGGCCTCCTGCTCGCCGCCCGCGCCGCGCCACCCCCAGTAACACATAAGGGCACGGAGCCGTTTTCCGCCGGTCACCAGGTTGGAAATGGAACCCATAATGGGATCGATATCGGGTGAAATGGCGGCCATGAGCGATTGCCGTGTGGTGAGGAAGTCTGTCAGCTCACCGGCAACAGCTGCAACGAATGCAGTCTGCTCAATCCTCAACTGCTCCGAAACGCTCACTTGGCTGACTCAGCAGCCACGTTGGCGCCGATGGTGAACGTGGAGACACCGGCCGCTTCGACGGCGGCGATGTTGACCGTCTCGGAGTCGTTCCGGACGAAGTCCTTGGAAGCGACGGCGCCCACAGCGTCGCCGGGGACGGCTTTGAATCCCTGCGCCTCCAGGTGCTTTGTGTAGAAATCCACGACGGCGGCAGTCGGGGCGTTGATGCTGGCCACGAGTGCCGCCGTGGCGGGCGATGACGTCTTGTCAAAGCTGCTCGAAATCACCGTGGCGCCGGGCATCAGGGGGAGCAGCGCTTCCGGGAACCCTGCCACGATTGTCCCAACGGTGGCGGAAGTCCCCGGCGACGCCGTCGGGCTGGCGGACGCGGTGATGCTGGCGCTGCCGGATGCTGGTGAGGATGCAACTGAGGGGGAAGATGTCACTCCGGGCTCCGCGGGGCTGCAGGCAGCAAGGGCCAGCATTGCGCCCGCGGCAAGAGCCGCTAATCCTGTTGGCTTAAGACTTCTCATGACGGTCACAGGGACTGTCCTCCTGGTGTTGATGCCGGATTCAGCCTCCAGTTTAGTCAGTACCAACCGATACAATTGCCGGTGTGGGGCCTGAGCGGAACAACCAGTACACCGAAGCGGGTCTTCGTGAGCTCCGGCGTAACTGCATCATGCACGTGGACATGGATGCATTCTTCGTCGCAGTGGAGCTTCGCACCCGGCCGGAACTCCGGGGCAAACCGGTGATCGTAGGATTTCCTGCGGACCGCTCAGTGGTCCTCTCGGCGTCGTATGAAGCCCGTGCGTTCGGAGTGAAGTCCGCCATGCCCATGGTGGTCGCAGCCAGGATGTGCCCCAAGGCAGTCATCATTGAACCGCGCCACAAGCTGTACTACGAGGTTTCCGCCCAGCTGATGGAAATCTTCGAGTCCATCACCGATCTGGTGGAGCCGCTGAGTGTCGACGAAGCCTTCCTGGACGTCGGCGGCGCCATCCGGCGGTTGGGACCCCCGCGCGAAATAGGTGAACTGATCCGACGCCGGGTGGCCGCCGAACTGGGCATTACAGCCTCCGTGGGCATAGCCGCCAGTAAGTTCGTAGCCAAAATTGCTTCCACGCGTTGCAAACCTGACGGGCTGTTGCTGATTGGACCCGAGGAGACGGTGCCCTACCTCCACAGTCTGCCCGTCGGGGCGTTGTGGGGCATAGGCGCCAAGACCACGGACGTCCTTGCCCGGATGGGCATCAGGACCGTGGCGGACGTGGCTGCCACGCCGGTGTCCTCCCTTAAGAAAATGCTGGGTGCCACCGGTGAACACGTCTACCGGCTGTCGTGGGGGATCGATCCGCGGCCCGTGACCCCCGTGAGGCTGGAGAAGAGCATCGGGGCCGAAGAGACCTTCGCCGTGGACACCGGCGATGACGCCCTGATCGCCCGGGAGCTGCTGCGGCTTTCCCACCGGACGGCAGGACGGCTGCGGAGTTCGGGGATGGTGGCAAGAACGGTGGCATTAAAACTCCGCTATGCCGATTTTTCCACCATCACCAGGAGCCGTACTGTCCACACACCCGTTGACAGCGCCCAACTGCTGTATGCCGTGGCCATCCAGCTCCTGGAATCATTGGGGAGTCGTCCCATGACCGTGCGGCTTGTTGGCATCCGGGCGGAGCAGCTCGAAGACACCGCCCACACGTCCCTCCAGCTGAGCTTTGACCGCCGGGATGACAACTGGCGGGCGGCAGAACAGGTGCTGGATGAGGTAAGTCGAAAGTTCGGCAGCAAATCTGTGCTCCCCGCCAGTTTGCTGGATTCCGGAAACGGGCCTTAGCAGGGCGCCGACAGGTTGCGTGCTTGGTTCAGGGAGGTGATGGCCGTCTTTCAGAACGGCCCCCGACAAACTATCCTTATATGTACATAGTTTTCAGTTATTGCCGGACTTCTTGGATATGCTGCAGTTCCAAGGCCCGCACGCCGGTGTTCGCATCCCGCCATCGTCGGCGGGGCGGGAACCTCCCGGGCATGCCGGTCGTTATTGGAGCAGTAGTACGGGATGGGACCAGCCCGGACGTTGGCCTACTTAAGGAGGTCGTGATGCCGCTCTCGGAGCACGAACAGAAGCTGCTGGAGCAGCTGGAGAAGCAGCTGCACGAGGACGATCCGAAATTCGCGAATTCCATGGGTTCGGATCCTGGACGAACGTGGTCCACCCGTCACATCGTGATTGGTGTCCTCTGCACCCTCGCGGGGATCGCCCTGCTCCTGGTCGGCGTGACGGTCCAGAACATCTTCGTCGGTGTCCTGGGCTTTGTGGTGATGGGCGGCGGTGTGTACTTCGCCACAATGCGCAACTCTGCCGGCGGCAAGCAGCGCTCCGCACCTGGCACAGGTAAATCCGGAAAGCCCCGGAGTTCATTTATGTCCAGTCTGGAAGAGCGCTGGGACGAGCGTCGCCGCGACGAATCCTAGAGCAGCGCCTGTAGGTCCGGTATCGCGGGCCTTCGCGCCGCACTGTCCTCCACTTCGCTCCCCTCGGTCAGGATGACCGCAGCCGAAGACCCGCCACGGCGGGTCTTCTGCTTTTAACCGCCTTCAACCGCCCGAACTCTCCCCAGGCAGGTCGCAGTAAGTGTCCTTTTGGACCATAACGACACGTACTGCTACCTGATTGCGGGAGCCGGGCGCCCGCTGAAACGCCGCCGGCGTCAGATGACGGTGCGACGGGGGCGTGTCACCGCCGTCGGGCACTTATGGTTCGAGCCGAAACGGCTACGGGACCCTCCACTTCCATCCACCTCCTACTCCCGCGCCATTTGGGGGACAAAGGTTTGAAAGGGGTGAATATTGGCCTGATTCGCGTTGACTGTGGTGGAAAGTGGAGTAATGTGGAGGGCATAAGAGGGTAGTTGCAACGCAGGGGATGTGCAGTTCCTGACGGCAGACAGGCGGTGGGCCAGTGTTTCTGGGCACGCACTCGCCACGTCTGGACGAAAAGGGCCGAATTATCCTCCCCGCCAAGTTCCGCGAGGAACTTGCCAACGGACTTGTTCTCACCAGGGGACAGGAGCGTTGCATCTACGTCTTCAGTGAGCAGGAATTTGCACGTGTCCACGAGCAAATGCGGGAGGCGCCCATTTCCTCCAAGCAGGCCCGGGACTACATCCGCGTCTTTCTCTCTGGAGCCTCGGACGAGGTACCTGACAAGCAAGGGCGCGTAACCATTCCGGCCGCGCTCCGGGAGTACGCAGGCCTCGGCAGGGAACTGGCCGTCATCGGTGCAGGAACCCGCGCCGAGATCTGGGATGCCCAGGCCTGGAACGAGTACCTCGCGGAGAAGGAAACCGCCTTCTCCGAAACCGACGATGCCATTCCGGGGATTCTGTGATCACCTGAACGGCCCGGCGGAACCGCTTCTTGAACGAGATCTCCAGCCGCCCATCGGACAGTCAACCTGGCCTCACTTCCCCGGAGCCAGGCCGGCAGGATGATAGGCGCGGATGGGGATCTGGCTCAAGAAGCAGCACACCAACACCTACGGCAGGAAAGGACGAAGGCATGAACGATGACCCGAAGCCAACGTCCGAACGCCATGTGCCGGTCCTCAAGGACCGGTGCATTAATTTGTTGGCCCCCGGATTTGAAGCGGCCCGCCTCCGCGGCGAAACCCCCATCGCCATTGATGCGACGCTCGGCATGGGTGGCCACTCCGAAGCAATGCTGGAGCGTTTCCCTGACCTGCATCTGATCGGCATCGATCGTGACGAGGAAGCGCTGGCACTGGCAGGGGAGCGGCTCGCACCCTTCGCTTCCCGGACGGACCTGGTCCACGCCGTCTACGACGAAATCGCCGACGTCCTCGAGGACCTGGGCGTAGCCCACGTTCATGGCATCCTGATGGACCTGGGCGTGTCATCCCTGCAGCTGGACGAGCGTCAGCGTGGCTTCGCCTACTCTTTTGACGCTCCGCTGGACATGCGGATGGACACCAGCCGCGGGCAGACCGCGGCAGACGTGGTCAACAACTACAGCGAAGAGGACCTCGTCCGGATCATCCGGAAGTGGGGCGAGGAGAAGTTCGCTGGCCGGATCGCCAACAGGATTGTCGCGGCGAGGACTGTCAAGCCGTTCGCCACCACAGGGGAACTGGTGGAACAGATCCGCTCCGTGGTTCCGGCGGCAGCCGCCAAATCGGGCGGCCACCCTGCCAAGCGGACGTTCCAGGCACTACGCATCGAAGTGAATGAGGAACTGGACGTGCTGGAGCGCGCTGTTCCGGCAGCCGTGGCAGCAACGGCCCTGGGCGGACGCGTCGTGGTGATGTCGTACCACTCCCTCGAGGACAAAATCGTCAAATCCGTTTTCCAGGCTGGCTCCAAATCCTCCGCGCCGCTCGGATTTCCGGTGGAACTTGAGGAACACAAGGCCTTCCTCAAAACCCTGACCAAGGGCACCGAGGTACCCACCGCCGTCGAGATTGCAGAAAATCCGCGCGCAGCCTCTGCAAGGCTGCGGGCCGTAGAACGTATCAGAGCCAGGAGAGACGCATGAGCACTGCCGCCGTCAAGAACTTTCCGATCGTCTCCGGCAGCAGCGCCCCGGCGATCAGGACGCTTCCCTCTGGCGCCGGCCGCAGGGAACGCACACCCCTGTCGGTGGTGCGTTCCGCTCCGAAGAAGCGCCGCGCGCCGTTTGTGGTGATGTGTTTCGCCCTGCTCGCCGTTGCGCTCGTCGCCGTGCTGGTCCTGAACATCTCAGTCTCTACCTCCCAGTACCAGTTGGTGGAACTGAGGAGCAAACAGAGCACGCTGACCAAGCAGAACCAGGACCTGACACAGCAGGTCCAAAACTTCGAGGCTCCCCAGAACCTGGCAGCCAAGGCCTCAGACCTGGGAATGGTAGCTTCCACAGTCAAAGGCCAGATCGACCTCTCCACCCTTGCAGTCACGGGCAAGGCAACTCCGGCTGTGAAGGGTGGCGCGGCTGGATCCGTGATCCCTGCTCCAGCCATCGAAGGAGTGCTCACAGTGGTTCCCCCGGCAACGAAGTGGGAGCCGCTGACGAACCGTAAACCGGCTGCCGAGGAGCCGGCCCCTGCAGCGGCACCCGCCGCGGCGGCTGCACCTGCCGCTGCAGCACCACCGGCTAAGGCGCCCGCACCACCGGCACCTGCCGCGGAGCTCCACGGCGGTTCGGTTCCGGCACCCGAACAGAAGGTGCCCGGGTCTAACCGGTAGCCGCTGAGGGACAGCCAGTCAGGCACTAATACAGGCAACAAGGCGAGCAGCAAGGAAATCACGGTGGCGCAGAGGACCGGCAAGGCAAAAAGCGGCAAGGCCCCTAACGCCACCAAGCGACTGCGCCTCGGCCTGGGCATTATGCTGACGCTGCTGTTAGTGGTCGGCGGCAAGCTCTTCTTCGTCCAAGGGCTCGACGTCGGCGGGATGGCCGCCGCTGCGCTCGACTACCGGATGCGCGAGACTTCCCTCCCCGCCGAACGCGGCAGCATCCTGGACGCCAACGGGACGGTCCTGGCCAACAGTGTGATCCGCTACAACGTTGTGGTGGACCAGAGAGTCAACACCAAGACCGAAACATTCCCACGCTTTGACCAGGTGGATGGCAAGGACAAGGTGGTAGAGGTGACCCGGGAGCAGGGCCTGCGGGAGCTTGCCGCTGCCCTTGGCATGGACCTCGACGCCGTCCGCGAGGCAGTCACCGGCGAACAAGGTTATTACATCGTGGCGAAGGACCTGAAGCCGGACGTGGAGCTTAGGGTATCGGAACTCAGCATTCCTGGCGTCGACACGGTGGGCGTCAGCAAACGCGTATACCCCAACGGTTCCGTGGCCGGCGGCATTATCGGCTTCCTCCAGGACGGCAACACCGGCCAGGCGGGGATCGAGCAGACCCAGGATGGGCTGCTGCGCGGGAAGGACGGCAAGCGGCTCTTCGAGATCGGCGCTGACGGTCTGCGGATTCCTGTCGGCGTGGATGAACTGACACCGCCGGAGGACGGCAAGGACGTCAAGCTCACCCTCAACTCCGATCTCCAGTATTTCGCCCAGCAGGCCATTCAGAGCCAGTCGGACAAACAAGGCGCCGAGTGGGGCGTCATCACCGTGATGGACGCCAAGACCGGTGACATTGTCGCGATGGCGGACACTAACGCCCCGGATCCGAATGATCCTGGCCGGGTAGCGGCGAAGGACCGCGGCGTGCGCTCCGTGACTGCAGCGTACGAGCCCGGCTCGGTACAGAAGATGATCACGGCTGCCGCCCTGATTGAGGAAGGAAAATCCAGCCCCCTGGATACTTTCACTCTCGGACCGTCGTACACCGTGGACGGCCAGACCTTCACAGACGCCTTTACCCATGGCACCGAAGAGCGCACACTCGCCGGCATCCTGGGTTGGTCCATGAACACCGGCACCGTGGCGGCCGGCTCGCGGCTGACCAAGGAACAACGGTACGACTGGCTTAAGAAATTCGGCATCGGTGAAGCCCCGGACATCGGCTTGCCGTCTACGGCCTCCGGCATTCTCACCCCGGCGGACCAGTGGGACGGCCGCCAGGAATACACGGTGCTGTTCGGCCAGGGTGTGTCGCAGTCCACCTTGCAGACGGTCCGCGCCTTCCAGACGATCGCCAACAACGGTGTGATGCTCCAGCCGCGCCTGATTGATGCTTACATTTCACCTGACGGAACAGAGCAGAAGGTCGCCCCGCAGCCTTCCCGGCAGGTGGTCTCGGACGGCACCGCGCAGCAGGTCCAGGACATCCTGGAAAGCGCGGTGACCGAAGGCCAGATCAAGGACGCCGCGATCGACGGATACCGGGTGGGGGCAAAAACCGGAACCTCTGAATCGCCGTGCGACGACGGGAAGTCAGGGTTCTGCGGCTACACCGCTTCCATCGTGGGGATGGCACCGATGGATGATCCCCGGTTTATTGTTGAGGTTGTACTGCAGCGTCCCAAGGGCAATATCTACGGCATTACGCAGGGGCCGGTGTTCCGTTCGGTTATGAGCCAGGCGCTGCGCACCTATAACGTCCAGCCGTCCACGGGCGAACCTGCCAGGCTGCCGCAGTACGCCAAGTAGCATCAAGCCAGGCAGCAGTTCCCTTATCGCCCGCAGCGGAAGCAGTCTCCCGCGGGCATGATCCACTAGTACCACCATCGGAGATTCCCTTGTCAGAGCAGAACGCACCAGCCAGCAACGCGGGGCCGGCAGGGGAACCAGCCCCCGCGCGGTTCAGGCCTACGGCAGTTGCTGCGGTCCGCCTGGACACGATCGGCGACGCGATCGGTGTGCAGGTCCCGGGCAATTCCGCGGCCGTCAGCGTTACGGGGATTTCACTGAATTCGCGAACCGTGGAACAGGGCGATCTGTATGTGGCGTTGCCGGGGGCTTCCCGCCATGGCGCCGACTTTGTGCCGCAGGCGGTCGCCAGGGGAGCGGTGGCAGTCCTGACCGACGACGCCGGTGCACGCCTTCTCGCGTTGTCTGCGGACACCGCCGTGCCCGTCCTGGTGGTGGCAGGGCCGCGCAACGTGGTGGGGCCGCTGTCCGCCATGATCTACCAGAGCCAGCCCTCAGCCGGGCGGACGCCGCACTTGTATGGTGTGACGGGAACCAACGGCAAGACCACCACCACGTACTTCATCAACGCCCTGCTCCGTGCGCTCGGACAGCAGACCGGCCTGATCGGAACCATCGAAATCCTGGCCGGCGGGGAACCGGTTCCCAGCCTCCTGACCACACCTGAGTCACCGGATCTCCACGGCTTGCTCGCCCTCATGCGGGAACGCGGACTGGACGCCGCGTCCATGGAAGTCTCCTCCCACGCCGTTTCGTTCCAGCGGGTTGACGGCGTGCTCTTCGACGTTGCCGGCTTTACGAACCTGACGCAGGACCATCTGGACCTGCACGGAACCATGGAGGACTACTTCGCCACGAAGGCGGAACTGTTCACGCCGGGCCGTGCCCGCAGGGCTGTAGTGACGGTCGACGACGAATGGGGCCGCAGGCTTGCCGCCAGGGCGCGGATCCCGGTCACCACCCTCTCGATGACACCCGGCGGAGCCGCGGACTGGACCGTCACGGCTACCGCCGCGCGCGGGCTGGGAACCGACTTCAGCCTGCAGGGCCCCGACGGCGTCAACCTCACCGTCCACACCGGCCTGCCGGGCGCTTTCAATGTCGCCAACGCGGCGCTGGCCACGGTTATGGTCTTGGCCGGCGGAGTGGACGCCGCCACCGTGCAGGCCGCCCTGGACCACCATGACCCCTTCACCGTTGCCGTACCAGGACGCATGCAGCTCGTCTCCGAAGAACCGGCGGCCGTAGTGGACTTCGCCCACAACACTGATGCCCTGGCACGTGCACTGGAAGCGGTCAGATCACCGCTGCCCGGCTCCCGGGTGATCGTGGTTTTCGGAGCCACCGGACAGCGCGACCAAGGCAAGCGGCCCGCCATGGGAGCGGTCGCCGCAAAGCTGGCCGACATTGTCATCGTCACGGACGACGACCCCCACGATGAGGACCCTGCGGCCATCAGGGCAGATGTTCTGGCTGGCGCACGGTCAGCGCGCGAACAGGAATCGCCGGGGTGTGTCATCGAAGAGGTGTACCCCCGCGATGCCGCCATCCGACGGGCCGTTGAACTGGCCGGTCCGGGCGACACCATCCTGGTGGCCGGCCGCGGCCATGAGGTCTGGCAGGAAGTCAAGGGCGTCAATCTTGCGCTGGACGATCGCGTGGAACTGCGGAACGCCTTGACAGCCAGGGGATTCAACGTTCTCCGAGACGACCGGATAGAGTCCTAGACCGAGATGATTGCACTTACTGCGGCGGAAATCGCCGATATCACACACGGCCGCCTGGACGCCGATCCGGGGATCACACCCCTGTCGGTGGTCACTGATTCGAGGGAGGCTGCCGCCGGGTCCTTGTACGTGGCGAAACCTGGCGAGCACGCCGACGGCCACGACTTTGTTGCTGCGGCCTTCAGCCGCGGCGCGGTGCTGGTTCTCGCTGAGCGCCCCGTAACGGGGCCGGACGGCGTTAACTATCCGGCTGTCCTGGTCGAGGATGCCGTGCTGGCCATGGGAGCGCTGGCCGCCGAAGCGGTCCGTCGGATCCGCCTGGCCCGGTCTGCTGCAGGCGATGCACTGACCGTCATCGGAATCACCGGTTCAGCCGGGAAGACCACCACCAAAGATCTCCTCGCCGGCATCCTTACCCAGCAGGGCATCACCGTTGCGCCTCAGGGGTCCTACAACGGAGAGGTGGGCGTGCCGCTCACTGTCTTCCGCGCCGACACCCAAACGCGGTACCTGGTGATCGAGATGGGCGCCACCGGCATCGGGCACATCCGCTACCTGGCCGACATGGTGAAGCCTGACATCGGCGTAGTCCTTGGCATCGGCACCGCCCACGCCGGGGAGTTCGGCGGCGTGGACAACATTGCCCAGGCCAAGGGCGAGCTGTTGGAGGCCCTCGCCGCCGGCGGCACTGCAGTCATCAACCTCGACGACGACCGCGTCGCTGCCATGCGCAGCCGCACCGGCGCCACCGTGCTGGGATTCTCGGCCGAAGGACGCACTGACGCGACCGTTCGGGCCGTGAATCCGGACACAAACACTGAGGGCAACCCGGAATTCGAGCTCGTTCTGCCCGGCAGTGAAACAGGCCTGCACGTCAGCAGCCGCCTCATCGGCTCCCACCACACCGGCAACCTCCTCGCCGCAGCAGCTGCCGCGCACGCGGCCGGGGTGCCCGGCACGGACATCGCCGCATCGCTGAGCACACAGTCAGCGGCAAGCCGTTGGCGGATGGAACGCACCGAACGTGCTGACGGCGTGACCGTCATCAACGACGCCTACAACGCCAACCCGGAGTCCATGCGGGCGGCCCTGCGCACCCTGGCCGACCTGGGCCGCGGGCGTCGGACCTGGGCTGTCCTGGGCGCCATGCTGGAACTGGGACCTGATTCAATCCGTGAACACACTGTTGTGGGCACCCAGGTGGTCCGCCTCAACATTTCCCGGCTGGTCGTCGTCGGCCGCGAAGCCCGCGCACTTTACGTTTCCGCCGTCCAGGAGGGGTCCTGGGGCGACGAATGCGTATTCGCCGAAACCGCAGAGGACGCCTATGCGCTCCTGAACGCCGAGCTTGAGCCCGGCGACCTGGTGCTTTTCAAGTCGTCCAACAGCGTTGGACTGCGGCACCTGGGCGATCGGATAGCATTACCCCCACAATCCACGGAACCCGCCCATGAAGGGAGCGAGCTGCTGTGATTGCACTACTGATCGGCGCAGGACTTGCCCTGCTGTTTGCCTTGGTGGGAACGCCGCTGTTTATCCGCTTGCTTGTCCGCAAGAGCTACGGACAGTTCATCCGTGATGACGGACCCACGTCCCACCACACCAAACGCGGTACGCCCACCATGGGCGGCACCGTGGTGGTGGGAGCGGTCCTGCTCAGCTACGGACTGACCCACCTGATTATGTGGATGATGAACCCGGATTCGGCAGGCCCCTCCGCTTCGGCCCTGATCCTGCTCTTCCTGATGGTCGGCATGGGGCTGGTGGGCTTCCTGGACGATTTCATCAAGATCTCCCGGCAACGGAGCCTTGGCCTCGATGCGAAGGCCAAGCTCATCCTCCAGGCTGCCGTGGGCATAGCCTTCGCCATCCTGGCACTGAACTTTCCCGACCCGGACGGCCTGACGCCGGCCTCGACTAAAATCTCCCTGGTCCGTGACATTCCATGGCTGGACCTGGCCTTCACCGGCACGGTGGTCGGCGCAATCCTCTTTGTGCTCTGGTCCAACCTGATCGTCACAGCCGCCACCAACGGCGTGAATCTCACTGACGGACTGGACGGGCTGGCGGCCGGTGCGTCGGTCATGGTGTTCGGTGCCTACACGCTGATGGGCATCTGGCAGAACAACCAGGCCTGCGGGTCACCGCGCGAGGCCGGCAGCGGCTGCTACTCGGTCCGGGACCCCCTGGACCTGGCGCTCCTGGCCGCCATCCTGAGCGCAGCCCTCGTGGGGTTCCTCTGGTGGAACACCTCCCCGGCGAAGATCTTTATGGGCGACACCGGGTCATTGGCCATCGGCGGCGCGATCGCCGGCTTCGCCATCCTGTCGCGCACGGAGCTGCTGCTGGGAATCATCGGCGGTCTCTTCGTCCTGATTACCCTGTCCGTGATTATCCAGGTGGGCTACTTCAAGGCCACCGGCGGTAAGCGCGTCTTCAAGATGGCGCCCCTGCAGCACCATTTCGAACTCAAAGGCTGGGCGGAAGTCACCGTGGTGGTCCGGTTCTGGATCCTGGGCGGGCTCTTTGTGGCCGTGGGCCTGGGTGTCTTCTACGCTGAATGGGTGGTGCTCCTGTGACTGTTTCTGCCCGCCTCCAAAACCTGGTCAGCTGGGACTCTGATTGGGCGGGGCTGCGCGTTGCAGTCACCGGCATCGGAGTGTCCGGGTTCGCCGCGGCGGATACCCTTATCGAACTCGGTGCCCGGGTGGTGGTGGTTGACGCCGCCACCAGCGATACAGCCAAGGCACAGGCCGACACCCTGAAGATCGTCGGCGCCGTGGACGTGCTCCTGGGCGAGGACGCCGTCAACAGGATCCCCAAGATCGATGGCAGCTTCCCCGAACTCATCGTGACCTCCCCGGGTTGGCGGCCAGACCAGGCGCTCCTGGCCGCCGCTGCACGCGCCCACATTCCGGTCTGGGGCGACGTGGAGCTGGCCTGGCGCCTGCGGGTCCGGGCCGGACACAAAACCGCTGACTGGCTGACCATCACCGGCACTAACGGCAAAACCACCACGGTGGGCCTGACCGCGTCGATGCTGCAGGCAGCAGGCCTGAAGGCCATCGCGGTCGGCAATGTGGGCACCCCCATCCTGGACGCCCTCCGCGACCCCGTGGAGTACGACGTCTTCGCGGTTGAACTTTCCAGCTTCCAGCTGCACTGGGCCGAATCGCTGTCGCCGGTGGCCAGTGTCTGCCTGAACGTGGCTGAGGACCACGTTGACTGGCATGGTTCCTACAATTCCTACCTCGCGGACAAAGCGCAGGTCTACGCTCGGACCCAGAAGGCCTGCATCTTCAACGCAGAACAGATCGAGACCGAACGGATGGTTGAGGACGCCGACGTCGTGGACGGCTGCCGTGCCGTCGGCTTCACCACGCTCACCCCGGCTGTCAGCATGCTCGGCGTGGTGGAGGGCCTGCTGGTGGACCGTGCGTTCATCGAGGAACGCAAGGACAGCGCCGCCGAACTGGCCTCGATGACCGACCTGGGGCAGTTTGCGCCCCGGCACATGGTAGCCAACGCCCTTGCAGCCGCTGCCCTGGTCCGGGCCTACGGTGTGGATGCGAAGGCGGTGCGCCAGGGAATCCAGGATTACGTGCCTGGCAACCATCGCATCCAGCCGGTCGCCAAGGAGAACGGCGTGCTCTGGGTCAACGATTCCAAGGCCACCAACCCGCACGCGGCAGCCGCCTCACTGGCCACCTTTGCGAACGTCATCTGGATCGCGGGCGGCCTGTCCAAGGGCGTCAGCTACGATCACCTGGTCCGGGACCACGCTGCCCGGCTCAAGGCTGTGGTGCTCATCGGTACGGACACCACCGCGCTGGCGGACGCCTTGCAGCGACACGCGCCGGATGTCCCCGTGATCACGACGCCGGCGGGCGACACTGAAAATATGCAGACTGCCGTAACGGGCGGAGCCAGCACGGGCAGCTCGCCGGATTCCGGTGCGGCCGTGATGTCCCGGGCCGTTGCGTCAGCGGCGCAGCTGGCGGCATCAGGCGACACCGTCCTGATGGCCCCGGCAGCTGCTTCCATGGATCAGTTCTCTTCCTATGCTCACCGCGGCAACGCCTTTATTGAAGCTGTCCGCGAGCTGGTGGAAGGGCAGGCCCAGACCGGCGAGGAGTAACAATGGTCAGCACGCCCACCCGGTCGCCGGCCTCACGTCCGCGCGCCGGGAAAACCGCTTCGCCCGTAAAGTCCACCATCACCTTGCCGGAACGGATCCGGGGCTGGTACCAGGCCTTCTGGTCCACGCTGGAAGGAACCGGCACTTCCAAGAACGGCTCAACGTATTACCTGATCCTTGGATCCACGCTGGCACTGACCGCCATCGGCATCATGATGGTGCTGTCGGCCTCGAGCGTCGAATCCATCGCTGCCGGAAAATCGCCCTACGGCGACGCCCTGAAGCAGGGCATGTTCGCCGCCATTGGCATCTTCACCATGTTTGTCCTCTCACGCATCAACGTGGTCTGGCTGAAGCGCCTGGCCTGGCCGGGGCTGGGCGGGGCCCTCGTCCTCCTGGTGCTCGTGCAGCTGATCGGTGACGAAGTCAACGGCAACAAGAACTGGATCGACCTGGGCGGCATCACGTTCCAGCCGTCCGAGGCGTCCAAGCTGACGCTGGCGCTCTGGATGGCCACCGTCCTGGCCAGGAAAGGGAAGCTGCTGCAGCGCTGGCCCCACGTGCTGATCCCGGCCGTGCCGCTGGCGGGCGGGGTCATCGGCCTGGTCCTGTTGGGCAACGACCTGGGCACGGCCATGATCATCATGATGATCACTGGTGCCGCCCTCTTCTTCGCCGGGGTACCGCTGTACCTGTTCGGGTTCGCCGCCCTGGCGGCCGCAGCCGGCACAGCCATCATGGCCATCACCAGCTCAAACCGCATGTGCCGCATCACGTCGTGGTGGACAGGCCAGTCCTGTGCCGACGGCATCGACGCCAACTACCAGGCCACCAACGGGCTCTACGGGCTCGCATCCGGAGGCTGGTTCGGCGTCGGCCTCGGCCAAAGCCGGCAGAAGTACAGCTGGATCCCGGAAGCCCATAACGACTTCATTTTCGCCATCATCGGCGAGGAACTCGGCCTGGTGGGCACCGTCGTCGTGCTTGTCCTCTTTGCCATCCTCGGCGCCGCCATCTACCGCGTAGTGGTGGCGCAGGAGGATATGTTCCACCGGGTGCTGGCCGGCACCATCATGGTGTGGCTGCTGGGGCAGGCCACGGTGAATATGGCCGTGGTAACAGGGCTGATGCCTGTGATCGGCGTGCCGCTCCCGTTCATTTCATACGGCGGTTCGGCTTTGCTGATGTCGCTCTGCGCCGTGGGGGTGGTGCTGTCGCTCGCCCGCGAACAGATGGCGCCTGCCCTCCGGCCGAAGAAGCTGCTGAAATTCGGAGCCAGGAAGGCCGGGGGATCCACCGGCCGCAAAACAGCTGGCCGCCAAACCGCCGGCCCCAAAACAACCGGCGGCAACAGCGCCAGCCCCAAAACAACCGCAAGAAAGCGTACGTAGCACCAGATGATTTCCCAGAACCTGTCCATTGTCCTGGCGGGCGGCGGAACCGCCGGCCATATCAGCCCCCTGCTGGCCATCGCGGCCGCCCTGCGGGCGGCCGCGCCCGGTGCCAGGCTGCTCGCTGTGGGGACGCCCGCCGGCATGGAAACCCGGCTGGTGCCCGCCGCCGGCCTGGAACTGGCCACGATCGACCGGGTGCCATTTCCGCGGAAACCTTCCGTGGACCTGCTCAGGCTGCCCGCACGGCTGGCCGGAGCGGTCAGGCAGTCCGGACGCATCCTCGACGAAGCCTCGGCCGACGTCCTGGTGGGCGTCGGCGGCTATGTCTGCACACCGCTGTACCTCGCCGCCCGGCGCCGGGGAATCCCCATCGTGATCCATGAGGCCAACACCAGGCCTGGGCTGGCCAACCGGGTGGGATCGTTCCTGACCCGTCACGTGGCCACCGCCTTCGACACCACGCGCCTGCGTCACGCCCGCCATGTCGGCATGCCCATGCGGACCGAAATCTCCAGCCTGGACCGGGACGCTGCCCGTGCCGCCGCCCGCGAATCCCTGGGCCTGGATCCCACCACGCCCACGCTGATTGTGACCGGCGGTTCCTCCGGGGCCCAGAGCATCAACCGCGCGGTGGCCGCCGCCGTGCAGGACCTTGGTGCGGCGGGGATCCAGACGCTCCACATCACCGGCCGCGGCAAGACGGTTTTGGGGCCCGACGGCGGCCCGCTCGCCGCACCGGGCTACCGGCAGGTGGAGTATGTGGACGGCATGGAACGGGTGTACGCCGCCGCGGACGTGCTGCTCGCGCGGTCCGGCGCAGCCACGGTCTGCGAAGTGGCCGCCGTGGGAGTGCCTGCAGTGTTTGTCCCGCTGCCCATCGGCAACGGCGAACAGGCGCTCAACGCGGCGGGCCTCGTGAACGCCGGCGGCGCACTCCTGGTCCCGGATAAGGACTTCACCGTGCAGTGGGTGGCGGGCCAGCTCATCCCCCTGGTCACCGACCCCGGCCGACTGGCCACCATGGCCGCCAGCTCGCGCCGCCTTGGCATCAGAAACGCCGATCAGCGCATGGCTGATCTTGTCCTGGAAGCGGTATCCGTATGACCCCCGCAAGCATCCGCAGCCAGGAGTCCCTGGGCCGCGTCCATTTCATCGGCATCGGCGGGGTGGGAATGTCCGCCGTGGCCCGCATCATGGTGGCCCGCGGCGTCGCCGTCAGCGGATCGGATGCCAAGGACCTTCCGGTGATGGCGGAGCTGGCAGCCGCCGGCGCGAGGATCGCGGTGGGATACGCCGCGTCCAACGTGGGCGATGCCCAGACCGTGGTGGCCGGCTCGGCGATCCGTGCGGACAACCCTGAACTGGTGGCCGCGCGCGCGGCCGGCCTGCGCGTGCTGCACCGTTCGGAGGCACTGGCGGCCACCATGGGGGACGATCTCGTGGTGACCGTGGCAGGCACCCACGGCAAGTCCACCACCACATCCATGATCACCGTCCTGCTCCAGGGAGCCGGGCTGGACCCCTCGTTTGCGATCGGTGCCAACGTGCCTGCGCTCGGCGTCAATGCCGCCCATGGCACAACAGGCGTTTTTGTGGCCGAAGCGGACGAGTCCGACGGGTCCTTCCTGAACTACCGGCCCAGGATTGCCGTGGTCACCAATGTGGAACCCGATCACCTGGACCACTACGGCACCGCCGAGGCCGTCTACGAGTCCTTCGACCGCTTTACGGAACTGCTTCCGGCCGAAGGCGTCCTGATTGCCTGCGCTGACGACGCCGGCGCGGCCGCCCTTGCAGAGCGCACACTCGCGCGCGGCAACACCCGGGTGGTGCTGTACGGCACCTCGGACGGGTCGGATCTGGTACTGCACGACGGCGGCCCGGGGGACGTGGCGGTCTCCGCACCTGCCGGACGGTTTGCCCTGGACCTGCAGGTCCCGGGCCGGCACAACGCGCTGAACGCCGCCGCCGCCGTCGCCGTCGCGCTGGAACTGGGGGTCGACGCAGAAACTGCCGCGCGTGCCCTGGCGCACTTCTCGGGCGCTTCGCGGCGCTTTGAACTGAAAGGAGAGGCGCGCGGCGTGCGCGTCTATGACGACTACGCCCACCACCCCACCGAGGTACGGGCTGCCCTGACGGCTGCACGATCCGTGGCGGGCGGGCACCGCGTCCACGTCCTGTTCCAGCCGCACCTCTTCTCCCGCACCAGGGAGTTTGCCGAGGAGTTCGCAGCAGCGCTGAACCTTGCAGACACCGCACTGGTCCTGGACATCTACCCCGCGCGCGAAGACCCCATCCCAGGGGTCAGCAGCCAGCTCATCGCCGATCACCTGGCTCCCGGCGGACGCCTGGTGGAGTCGGGCGGAGCGGTGGCTGCCCTCACGGACGCCGCCCGGCCCGGCGACATCATCCTGACCGTCGGGGCAGGGGATGTCACGGCCTTCGGACCGCAGATCGTGCAGGCTCTCGATGGGTAGTCCGCGCCGGCCCACGTACGCCTCACCGGGCAGGCGGCAGCCAGCCGCGCCGGCGCAACCGGAGGTCATTTCGGCTTCCAAAAGCGCCCCGGAAACGGACACCCCGCCTTTGCCGGGGCGCAAAAAGGCCAAGGACGCCGACCGCAAGCGGACGGCGGACAAGGCACCAGCAGGCACTGACAATGTGCTGGCCTTCCCGGAGCCGCCCGGAAAGCGCCGCAAACGCAACTTCCTGGTGGCCCTCGGCACTGTCCTGGCACTGGTCTGCGCGCTGCTGGCCGCCGCAATCTTTTCGCCGGTCCTTGCCGTAGGCACCGTATCGGTGTCCGGGACCCGACTCGTCACCACAGAACAGGTCCAGGCCGCACTGGAACCCCTGAAGGGCAAACCCCTGCCCCAGATCAGCGATGAGGAGGTCAGCCGCCTCCTGGCGCCCCTCGTCCAGATCAAGTCCGTCTCGACCCAGGCACGGCCGCCTTCAGGGTTAGTCGTCCAGGTGCTGGAGCGCGTTCCGGTGGCCCTGGTGAAGCAGGGGGAGCAGTACCAGTTGGTTGATGTGGACGGTGTGGTGCTGGCCAGCCCCCCGGACCCGGCCGCGATTGCCCTGCCCGTGATCGACGGCGGCGCCGGAACCATCGGCAAGGACCTCTTCCAGGCCACCGCAGCGGTCCTCGGTGCACTCCCGCTGGACGTGCTGTCGAAGCTGTCCAACGCGTCCGCCCAGTCCGTGGACGCCGTGGAGCTCAAATTGGTGGACGGTCAGACCATCATTTGGGGGAATGCGGGGGAGAAGGAGCTCAAGGCCAAGGTACTTGAAGCCTTGCTGAAGGTTCCCGCGGACCCGAAGAACCCCGTCCGTGTGTACGATGTGAGCGCGCCCCGGCATCCGGTGACGCGTTGAACGCTATATTTACCCGGTATTCCCGCGACACGCGGCTCCGGTTATTGAATGTCTGAACCATAGGAAATAGCGTTCCAACATGAGTTACTTGACATAACTATAACCTTCAACTCGAAGGTTAAGGTTCGAAGCTTCAAGCCCGACTCCACCAGTTTTCGCAATAGGACACGAACAAGGGACACGTAACGTGGCAGCTCCGCAGAATTACTTGGCCGTCATCAAGGTCGTCGGCATCGGCGGCGGTGGCGTGAACGCAGTCAACCGCATGATCGAGGTCGGTCTTCGCGGCGTCGAATTTATCGCGGTGAACACCGATGCGCAGGCATTGTTGATGAGCGATGCAGACGTCAAACTCGACATCGGGCGTGAGTTGACGCGCGGCCTGGGAGCCGGCGCGAACCCTGAGGTGGGCAAGCAGGCTGCGGAGGACCACGCCGAGGAAATCGAAGAGGTCATCCGCGGCGCCGACATGGTCTTTGTCACCGCTGGCGAAGGCGGCGGCACGGGCACCGGCGGCGCGCCCGTGGTAGCACGCATCGCCCGGTCGCTTGGTGCCCTGACCATCGGTGTGGTGACCCGCCCGTTCACGTTTGAGGGCCGCCGTCGTGCGGGTTCTGCAGAGGCGGGCATCGACGCCCTCCGCGACGAAGTGGACACGCTGATCGTGATCCCGAACGACAGGCTTTTGTCCATCAGCGACCGCAACGTCTCCGTCCTGGACGCTTTCCGTTCCGCTGACCAGGTCCTGCTGTCCGGTGTCCAGGGCATCACGGACCTCATCACCACCCCGGGCCTGATCAACCTTGACTTCGCGGACGTCAAGTCCGTGATGCAGGGCGCAGGGTCCGCGCTGATGGGCATCGGCTCCGCCCGCGGTGAAGACCGTGCGGTGAAGGCTGCTGAGCTCGCCATTGCATCGCCGCTGCTGGAAGCCTCCATCGACGGCGCCCATGGTGTCCTGCTCTCCATCCAGGGCGGTTCCGATCTTGGCCTGTTCGAAATCAATGAAGCTGCCCGTCTGGTCCAGGAAGTGGCCCACCCCGAAGCCAACATCATCTTCGGTGCCGTAATCGACGACGCACTCGGTGACGAGGCCCGTGTCACGGTCATTGCCGCCGGTTTCGACGACGTCAAGGCCACCTCTCCCTCCATGGACCAGTCCCAGCCGCACGTCGCACCCCAGCGGCCGGCAGCGGCGCCCGCGCCAGCTCAGGCCCCCACCTCGGGCGGCAGCCACCAGCACAACGTCCAGCCGGTCCACGCCGGCGTCGGCGCGTCGGGTCTGAGCAACTGGGGCCAGCAGCGCCCGTCGGCGGTCCCCGCCGATTCAGGTTTCGACGTCGACCTCCCCTCGGTAGTGGAGCCGGACCTCTCGGGGAACCGCGCCGATGACCTGGATGTCCCCGACTTCCTGAAGTAGGGCCCGGGGTGTTCTATTGGCGGGCTGAAGTGTCTGCTGGCGTGAGTGTGGCGTTCACGGACACTCAGGCCGGCAATCTCGCCCTGCACGTCGGGGACAACGCCGTTGACGTTCTCCAGCGCCGGGCGGCGTTGGAGAACGCTGCCGGCATGGCCCCCGGTTCCCTCCGGTTCATGGAGCAGGTCCACGGCACGGCCGTGGAAATGATGGAGCCGGCCACGCCTGCGCCGACCGCCGATGCCGTGGTGTCCCGGGGACTGCCGCTTGCGGTGATGGTGGCCGACTGCATCCCGGCAGTGCTCGTGGGGCAGGGAGCGGGCAGTCCGGTCCTCGCCGCCGTACACGCAGGCCGACCGGGGATAGAAAACGGCATTCTCCTGGCAGCGGTGGAGCGGATGCGCTCAGCCGGGGCCACAGGCATCCGTGCCTGGCTGGGCCCGTCAATCTGCGGGCGATGTTATGAGGTGCCCGCGGACCTCCGCACCCAGGTGGCAGCGCAGGTGCCGGCGACATGGGCTGCCACGTCCTGGGGCACGCCCGCGCTGGATCTGCCGGCGGGAGCGAAAAGCCAACTTGCAGCTGCCGGCGTCGTCATTGAATATTCGGGCCCGTGCACGCTCGAGCACAACGAGCTTTTCTCTTACCGCAGGTCCAACACCACTGGGCGCTTCGCGGGACTGGTGTGGTCGCATGAATGAGGGCATGGTGGAGGACAACCCGGTACGGATGGCAGAGCTCGCGGAGCGACTCGCCGGCGTGCAGCGGCGCATTGAAGCCGCCGTCGAAAACTCAGGCCGGGCGGGGCAGCTGCCCACGCTGATTGTGGTCACCAAATTCCATCCGGCCGCGGACATCAGGCGCCTGGCCGCGCTGGGCGTCCGCGACGTCGGCGAGAACCGGGATCAGGAAGCGTCCTCGAAGGCGGCCGAACTGGCAGGCCTCGGACTCAACTGGCACTTCGTGGGGCAGCTGCAGAGCAAAAAAGCGAAATCCGTGGCCAAGTATGCGCAGGCAATTCATTCCGTGGACCGGGTGGCCCTGGTGGACAGTCTGGAGCGCGCCATCGCGGTGGAACAGGACCGGACCGGCCGGGGAACCCTGGAATGCTTCATCCAGGTCAGCCTCGACGACGACGCCGGAGCCCACCGCGGCGGCGCAGCTCCGGTGGAGATACCGCTCCTGGCCGAACGGCTGGCGGCTGCGGCAGGACTTGAACTGGCAGGCGTTATGGCTGTCGCCCCGTTGGGCACCAGTCCGGAGGCGGCGTTCGAAAAACTGGCAGCCATCTCGGCGGACCTGGTAGCCGAGCATCCCGGCGCGACGGCCATCTCGGCGGGCATGAGCCAGGACCTGGAAGCGGCCATCCGTATCGGAGCGACACACCTGCGAATCGGTTCCGATATTCTCGGATCGCGTCCCGCCGTGGGGTAGCGTCGAAACCATAGGAAGTGAATGGCGGGGGATTCAAGGCTGTCAAGTCATTGGGCGGCCCGCCTACGGACACGATTAGGAGTCGACCATGGCCGGCGCTCTGCGCAAGACAATGATCTATCTTGGGCTCGCCGACGGCGATGAACACTACGAGTCCGAGCACACCACAACACGTAAGGACGAGGACGATTCGATGGAAGTTGACCGCGAGGAACGCCGTGCACCGGCACCCGTCCGCGATGTCAGCCGCGAGTCGTCACACGCCCCCGAAGAGGAATACCGCGCACCAGTGACCCCCATCAAGCGTGCGGCCTCGGGCCGCGAAGAACCGTCCGGGCTTCGGCAAATCACCACGATTCACCCGCGGTCCTACAACGACGCCAAGCTCATCGGTGAGAGTTTCCGGGACGGCATCCCCGTCATCATGAACGTGACCGACATGGGCGAAGCGGACGCCAAGCGTCTCGTCGACTTCTCGGCCGGCCTGGTTTTCGGGCTCCGAGGCAGCATCGAACGGGTCACCAACAAGGTATTCCTGCTGTCGCCGTCTTACATTGAGGTCATTGGCGATGACAAGAAGGTCAGCGAGACCCAGGCCAGCTTCTTCAATCAAAGTTAGCCCTGAGCTTATTCCGGATGCCAGACAGGTACACCTGTCTGGCATCTGTGCTGAAATAGACAAGAAACATTGGCAGGGCACCGCGGTATCCGGAATGGACATGGAGATATGAGTTAAGTCATGGGAATTGTTTTCGGACTTGTCTATATCGCCCTTTTGCTGTTCTTCGTGGCACTGATCATCCGGCTTGTCTTTGACTGGGTCCAGATGTTTGCCAGGGAATGGCGTCCGCGTGGTACTGCCCTCGTGGTGGCCCACACGGTGTACTCGATCACCGATCCGCCGCTCAAGGGGCTCCGGAGGCTGATCCCGCCGTTGAGGCTCGGAGGGGTCACCTTGGACCTCGGGTTTCTGGTCCTGTTCATCGCAGTCAGCATCGCGATGGCGGTCACCAGGGGATTCGCGTAATCTTCGACAAGACCTAGCGGCGCAGGCGAAGTTCCTGGAATTGGAACTCCCCCCGTACCGCGAAGAAATCTCCGGTTTGACACCCAGTGTTGAATTAGAGGAACCAGACAATATTTAGGTACCGTAGTTTTGACGGCCGGAAGGCCTACTGACTAACTAGACCAATGAGGTGACCAGATGGCTTTGACGCCAGAAGACGTTGTCAACAAGCGCTTTCAGCCGACCAAGTTCCGCGAAGGCTACGACCAGGATGAAGTTGATGACTTCCTGGACGAGATCGTTGTGGAACTCAGGCGCCTGAACCAGGAGAACGACGAGCTCCGCAAGAAGCTTGCAGAATCAGGTTCCGGCGTGCCGGCCAGCTCGGCTGCGTCCGCCCCGGTGGTCGAGAAGGTTCCCGCGCCCGTCAGGGCTGAGAAGGTTGAGTCCCCGGCGAAGGCTGAGGTCGAGGCGAAAGCTCCCGAGGCCCCCAAGAAGAAGGAAGCCGAGCCGGCAGCGCCTGTTGCGGCTGTTCCGGCTGCTGCGCCCGCCGCATCCGCTGGAAGCACGGTTTCGGCCGAGTCCGCTGCCGGACTGCTCGCCATGGCGCAGCAGATGCACGACCGTCACGTCGCCGACGGCCAGTCCCAGAAGGACAAGATCATCGCCGAGGCCCAGATCGAGGCCAGCAGCCTGGTCAACGATGCCCAGGAGAAGTCCCGCAAGATCCTCGGTGCCCTCGAGCAGCAGCGCTCCGTGCTGGAACGCAAGGTCGAGCAGCTCCGCGGCTTCGAACGCGACTACCGCTCACGCCTGAAGGCCTACATCGAAGGCCAGTTGCGCGATCTTGACGCCCGCGGTTCCGTGGCGGCGCCTGAGGTCGAAGCGAACTAGTCCTTCAAGCACGTATTCTGAGAGCCGGTGGCTGAGGATTCCTCGGCCGCCGGCTTTTGGGATTAACATCGGTTTCACAAATGAAAGCACCATGACTGACCACCTCGCCGCTGACGCCGCAAACCCCTCTCCTTCATCGTCCCGCCCCCCGCGGGCACTCCTGCTCTCGCTCTTCGCCGGTTTTGCGGTCTTTGCGTACGTCCTGGACCAGCTGACAAAACTGTGGGTGACGTCCTCGATGGTGGAGGGTGAACGCATCCCGGTGCTGCCGCCGCTCCTGCACTGGTACTTCATCCGCAATTCCGGCGCCGCATTTTCGATCGGGGAGAACGTCACATGGGTGTTTTCCATCATCATGGCCGGCGTCTCCATCGCCATCCTGTTCCAAGTGCGCAAGCTGGGCTCGGCCTGGTGGTCGCTGGCACTGGGTCTTCTCCTGGGCGGGGCCCTGGGCAACCTGACGGACAGGCTTTTCCGGGAGCCTTCCTTCGGGATGGGGCACGTGGTGGATTTCATCCAGCTGCCCAATTTTGCGATCTTCAACATCGCCGATTCCGCGGTGGTCTCAGCAGTGGTCATCATCTGCATCCTGACGTTGCGGGGGATCGCCCTGGATGGCTCACGGCACGTCGCGGCGCCACGGAAAGAGGCGGCCCAGCCGAAAGACAGCGACGATGCCTGAGCGTGTGGTGGTCGCCGACGAATTCGGCGGAACGCGGGCTGACGCCGGGCTCGCCAAGCTGATGGGGATATCCCGGTCAATGGCCGCGACCCTCATTGCCGAAGGCAACGTGCTGAGCCGCGGCAAGAAACTCGGTAAGTCCGCGCGGTTGGTTGCCGGCGATGTCCTGGAAGTGACGGTGCCTGAACGACGGGACCCGCTCGAAGTGGTGGAGGAAGTTGTGGAAGGCCTGAAAATCCTGCTGGACGACGACGAATTTGTCGTTGTGGACAAGCCGGTGGGCGTTGCCGCACATCCTTCTCCCGGCTGGGTAGGGCCCACCGTGGTCGGCGGTCTCGCAGGAGCGGGATTCCGCATCTCGACGTCGGGCTCACCTGAGCGGGTGGGTATCGTGCACCGGCTCGACGTCGGCACGTCCGGGGTGATGGTGGTGGCCAAAACGGAACGCGCCTACACAGCCTTGAAGCGGGCCTTCAAGGAGCGCACCGTGGAGAAGGTGTACCACGCGGTGGTCCAGGGGCTCCCGGACCCCCTGGAGGGCACCATAGACGCACCAATCGGGCGCCACCCCGGACACGACTGGCGTTTTGCCGTGATCGAAGACGGCCGGCCGTCGATTACGCATTACGAAGTGCTGGAGGCCTTTGGCAAGGCCACCCTTGTGGAGGTGCACCTTGAGACAGGGCGCACTCACCAGATCCGTGTCCACTTTTCAGCGTTGCGGCACCCGTGCGCCGGAGATCTTACCTACGGTGCGGATCCCCGGCTCGCCGCCACCCTGGGCCTGACCCGGCAATGGCTCCATGCCCGGCAGCTCGGCTTCGACCACCCTGCAACGGGGGAACGCGTGACCGTGACCAGCGAATACCCGCAGGACCTGGCCTTTGCCCTGGAAGTCCTGGCGTCGGGGGAGGCGTAGCGGCTGGGTCGCTGGGCCGTTGGCGGTCCGCCAGCGCTTAGAATGGTGCGGTGACTTCCAGCAATGCCTCGTTCGTCCATCTCCATAACCACACCGAATACTCCATGTTGGACGGCGCAGCCCGCCTGGGTGAGCTCTTCAACGAGACTGAACGCCTCGGGATGCCGGCCCTGGCCACCACCGACCACGGGTACCTGTTCGGGGCCTTCGATTTCTGGAAGCGCGCCACGGACCAGGGGATCAAGCCGATTATCGGCGTCGAGGCCTACATCACCCCCGGCACCGCGCGGACGGACAAAAGCCGTGTGCGCTGGGGCGAGGAACACCAGCGCAAGGACGACATCTCCGGCGGTGGCTCCTACACCCACATGACGCTGCTGAGCTATAACAACGTCGGCATGCGCAACCTCTTCCGGGCCTCGTCCATTGGCTCACTGGACGCAGTCTTCGGCAAATGGCCGCGTTTGGACCGTGAGCTCTTGAACACATACTCCGAAGGCCTGATCGCCACCACTGGCTGCCCTTCGGGCGAAGTGCAGACCCGCCTGCGGCTGGGCCAGTACCGCGAGGCCATGGAAGCTGCCTCGGAATTCCGTGACATTTTCGGTGCGGAGAACTACTTCTGCGAACTGATGGACCATGGCCTGGACATCGAACGCCGGGTCACGGGCGACCTGCTGCGGCTGGCCAAGGATCTGAACCTGCCACTGGTGGCCACCAACGATCTGCACTACACACACGAACACGACGCCAAGGCACACGAAGCTCTGCTTGCCATCCAGTCAGGTTCCACGCTGCTGGAGCCATCGTATGACAACGGCGGCTCCCGCTTCGCGTTCTCCGGCAGCGGCTACTACCTCAAGTCCCCGCAGGAGATGCGGGAGCTGTTCAGGGACCACCCGGAGGCTTGCGACAACACGCTGCTGATCGCCGAGCGCTGCGATGTCTCGTTCAACACCGGCGCAAACTACATGCCGCGGTTCCCCTGCCCGCCGGGCGAGGACGAGACATCCTGGCTGGTTAAGGAAGTTGCCACCGGACTGGAATACCGGTACCCGGGCGGTGTTCCGGATAAAGTCCGCACGCAGGCTGACTACGAGCTCGAAGTCATCACCTCCATGGGGTTCCCTGGATACTTCCTGGTGGTGGCCGACTTCATCAACTGGGCAAAGAAAAACGGCATCCGCGTCGGTCCGGGCCGTGGCTCCGGAGCCGGCTCCATGGTGGCGTACGCCATGCGCATCACGGACCTTGATCCGCTCCTGCATGGCCTGATCTTTGAACGGTTCCTCAACCCGGACCGTGTGTCCATGCCTGACTTCGACGTTGACTTCGATGACCGTCGCCGGTCTGAGGTCATCGACTATGTGACCCGGAAATACGGCGACGAGCGTGTGGCCATGATTGTCACGTACGGCACCATCAAGACCAAGCAGGCGCTGAAGGACTCCTCCCGTGTGCTGGGTTACCCGTTCAGCATGGGGGAGCAGCTGACCAAGGCACTCCCGCCGGCTGTGATGGCCAAGGACATTCCGCTCGCCGACATCCAGAACAAGGACTCAAAGCGCTACAGCGAGGCCGGTGACTTCCGCCAGCTGATCGCTACTGATCCCGAGGCCGCCAAGGTCTTCGAGACGGCGCTCGGTATCGAAGGGCTGAAGCGCCAGTGGGGCGTGCACGCCGCCGGCGTCATTATGTCCTCGGACCCCATCATCGACGTCATCCCGGTCATGCGGCGCATCCAGGACGGCCAGGTGATCACGCAGTTTGACTACCCCACCTGCGAGGGCCTGGGCCTGATCAAGATGGACTTCCTCGGCCTGCGGAACCTGACGATCATTTCCGACGCCCTGGAGAACATCAAGCTCAACCGCGGCCTGGACCTGGACCTGGACAGCCTGGCCCTTGATGACGTGGCCTCGTACGAACTGCTGGCCCGGGGCGACACCCTGGGCGTGTTCCAGCTTGATGGCGGCCCCATGCGCTCCCTGCTGAAGCTGATGAAGCCTGACAACTTCGAAGATATCTCCGCCGTGCTCGCGCTCTACCGGCCCGGCCCAATGGGCGCCAACGCGCACACAGACTACGCGCTGCGCAAAAACGGGATCCAGGAAGTCATCCCGATCCACCCCGAACTTAAGGAACCTCTTGCTGAAATCCTTGGCGGGACCTACGGCCTGATCGTCTATCAGGAGCAGGTTATGGCCGTGGCGCAGAAACTCGCCGGCTATTCCCTCGGGCAGGCGGACATCCTGCGGCGCGCCATGGGTAAAAAGAAAAAATCCGAGCTGGACAAGCAGTTCGCAGGTTTCTCCCAGGGCATGCAGGACAACGGCTACTCCATGGCCGCGGTCAAGACCCTTTGGGACATCCTGCTGCCGTTCTCCGACTACGCCTTCAACAAGGCCCACTCCGCCGCCTATGGTGTGATCTCCTACTGGACCGCCTACCTGAAGGCGCACTTTGCGCCGGAATACATGGCTGCCCTGCTGACGTCGGTCGGTGACGACAAGGACAAATCGGCAATCTACCTCAACGAATGCCGGCGCATGGGAATCACCGTGCTGCCGCCGGACGTGAACGAATCCGCGCTGAACTTCACCCCCGTAGGCACCGACATCCGCTTCGGCATGGGCGCCATCCGCAACGTCGGCGTCAACGCCGTCGAAGCCATGGTGGCCGCACGCGAAAAGGAAGGCGCCTACACGTCCTTCAAGGACTACCTCATGAAGGTTCCCGCGGTGGTCTGCAACAAGCGGACCATTGAATCCCTGATCAAGGCCGGGGCCTTCGATTCCCTCAACCACCACCGGCGCGCGCTGGCGATGATCCATGAAGAGGCCATCGACTCCGTCATCACCCTCAAACGAAACGAAGCGATCGGCCAGTTCGATCTCTTCGCCGGTTTCGAGGAGGCCGAATCCGAAGCATCGCTGAGCATCGAGATTCCCGACCTGCCGGAATGGGAGAAGAAGGACAAACTCTCGTTTGAGCGCGACATGCTGGGCCTGTACGTGTCAGACCACCCGCTGCAGGGCCTGGAAGGACTCCTCAGCCAGCACGCGGACCAGTCCATCACCTCGATCATCGGCGAAGACGGGCCGCACGACGGCGCCATCATCACCATCTCCGGCATGATCACCTCGCTCAGCCGCAGGATCGCCAAGGCCAGTGGCAACGCCTATGCCCGCGCCGAAATCGAAGACCTCGGCGGTTCGATGGAGGTGATGTTCTTCGGCCAGGTCTACGGCCCCATCGCGTCGGTCCTTGCCGAGGACCTGATCGTAGTGGTCAAGGGCCGCCTGCAGCGGCGGGACGACGGTGCCGTGGCGCTGAACTGCATGGAACTGTCCGTTCCGGACCTCAGTGAAGGAACCAACGGCCCCGTGCTCATTTCGATGCCCACCCACAAGGCCACCGAGGCTGTGGTCACCGAACTGGGCGATGTCCTTCGGAACCATCGGGGGAACTCGGAAGTCCGGCTGCACCTGCAGGGGGACACACGGACGGAAGTCATGGGGCTGCCCGTCCATCTCAGGGTCAACCCCAGTCCGTCACTGTTCGGCGACCTGAAGGTACTCCTGGGCCCCACCTGCCTGGATAACTAGGTTCCGCTAGTCAGATCTCGTAGTCCAGCGGGACCGGCTGGCCATAGCCGCCGGAGTGGTACAGCAGCGGCGAACCGTCGTCGCCCACTTCGCCGTCGACAACTTCGACTACCACCACGGCGTTGTTCTCGAAGGAGAGCCGCATCTGGATCTTGCCGATCAGCCAGCCCGCGACGTCTTTGAGGACCGGGACCTCGTGCGGGCCAAGTTCCCAGTGGTCCCCGCCGAACCTGTCCTTGGTGCGCGCGAAACGGTCGGCCAGCGCCTGGTTTTCCAGACCCAGCATGTGGACGCCGAGGTGGGTGGCGTTGGCCACGGCCGGCCAGGAACTTGAACTGCGCGCCATGTTGAACGTGAACCGCGGCGGCTGTGCTGACAATGAGGCCACGGACGTGGCGGTAAAGCCGTAGGGCTCGCCCTGGTAGTTCACGGTGATGATGGCGACCCCGGCGGCATGCCTCCGGAACATTTCCTTGAAGGTGCCCTCGAACGGCGTCTTGTCTGTCATCTTGAACGTGGCTCCCTGAAAAAGCAGGCTGAAATGGACTCTTCCTTAAGGGTATTAGTCCCCGCCGGACAGGGAGCAATCGCTGGACCCAGCACGTCATCTGTCCAGACTGCCCACGTCATCTGATCAGCCACACCCGACATTTGTTAAGGTTTGTTTCATGAGAGAACACATCAGCCGCCGGTCTTCCCGGCTGCCGTGGAAATGGTTTGCCGCTGCTGCTGCCGGTGGTGTTCCCGTCGGCCTGCTGTGGTGGCTGCTCGCCCCCGGGGGGATGAACCTGATCACCCGCAACCCGGCCTTCGCGGACGGGACAAATCCGGAGGTATGGCTGCTCAGGGACCTCACCCTTGCTGGACTGTGTGTCTTCGCGGGGTGCCTGGTGGCCGTCTTCCTGACCGACAAAGGCGGCCGCAGTGCGCAGGCGGCCTTTCTCCTGGGCCTGGCCGGCGGACTGGGCGGGGCCCTGATCGCGTGGCTGACTGGCGTGCTTGCGGGCCAGCTATGGGGCGGACCCGCAGGCACGTCGGTCAATGCGAGCGTCGCGTTCTCGCTCCGGTCCCTGCCCGTGCTTATCCTGTGGCCGGCCGCGACTGCCACGTCCGTGTTTGTCCTGAGCCTGATGAACCTGCTCAAGAACGGCCCAGGGAGTGCGGGCACGCCGGTAGCCGAAGGCAGCACACCCGGCGCGTAAAATGGACCGGTGACCATTTCTCCTGATTCTCCAGCCACCCCTCCTGCCGCCGCTGTCAGCTTCCGGACAGTCGACCTTCGGGGCAGGGGCCTGACCCTCGCGGGGTTGCGCGCCGCTGTTCCCCGCGCCCGGCAGCACACCGTGGCGGACGCGGAACAAAAGGTACTGGACATCATCAAAGCGGTCCGCGCGGACGGCTTCACCGCCCTCAGCGACCTGGCACTCCGTTTTGACGGAGTCCAGCAGGTCCACCCAAGAGTCCCGGCGGCCTCGTTGGCCCGGGCGCTGGCGGAGCTGGATCCGGCGGTGCGCGGCGCGCTGGAAGAATCCATCAGCCGGGCCCGGCGCTTCGCGGACGGGCAGCGGCCGCGCGATCTCGACGTCGAACTCGGCGACGGTGCGCTGGTGAGCCAGAACTGGGTGCCGGTATCGCGGGTCGGCTTGTACGTCCCCGGCGGCCTCGCCGTCTATCCGTCGTCGGTCATCATGAATGTAGTCCCGGCGCTGGCTGCGGGAGTTCAGTCCATTGCCCTGGCATCGCCGCCGCAGAAGGACTTCGGCGGCCTCCCGCACCCCACCATCCTCGCGGCAGCGGCCCTGCTCGGCATCGACGAGGTCTACGCCATCGGCGGTGCACAGGCCATAGCTGCCTTCGCCTACGGCGTGGAGGCAAACGACGCCGGGCCGGCGCTGGAGCCTGTTGATGTGGTCACGGGTCCGGGAAACATTTTTGTGGCAACGGCGAAGCGCCTGGTCAAGGGTGTGGTGGGAATCGATTCCGAGGCGGGGACCACAGAAATCGCCATCCTGGCTGATTCAACGGCGCAACCTGACCTGGTGGCAGCAGACCTGATCAGCCAGGCGGAGCACGACCCCCAAGCGGCTTCCGTGCTCATCACGGACTCGGAGGACCTGGCTGCGGCAGTCCGCATCGAACTGGACCGGCAAGCGGCCGGTACCAAGCACTCCGCGCGCGTATGCGAGGCGCTGTCCGGCCCGCAGTCGGGAGTTGTCCTGGTGGAGGACCTGGCACAAGGCATCGCAGCCTGCGACGCCTACGCCGCTGAACACCTTGAAATCATGACCGCTGACGCGCCGGCGGTCGCTGCCCGGATCCGGAACGCAGGGGCGATCTTTGTGGGGGACTACAGTCCTGTCAGCCTGGGCGACTACTGCGCCGGCTCCAACCACGTCCTGCCCACCAGCGGGACCGCGGCGTTTTCCTCCGGACTGAACGTCACCACTTTCCTGCGTGCCATCCAGGTCATCAACTACAGCCGGGCCGCGCTGCAGGAAGTCAGCGGCCACATCGTGAGCCTGTCCGGTGCGGAGGACCTGCCGGCGCACGGTGAAGCTGTGACGGCACGCTTCCGCGAGGCCCACTGATGCAGCAGGTCTGCGGGGCAGGCTGCAGGCACCACTACATGTGGTAATTACAGGATTGTTATTCCGCTACATGTAGTCGTAAACTGGGAGACGGAGAGGTCCGCCGGGGCCGGAAACATCGGCGCCGGAAGACATCGAGGGAGGGGACACCATGTACTGTCCATTTTGCCGCAATCCGGACTCCCGCGTTGTGGACAGCCGTATGGCCGATGACGGCTCGGCCATCCGCCGCCGCCGGCAGTGCCCGGAATGCGGCCGCAGGTTCACTACCGTCGAAACCACCAGCCTTTCGGTGATCAAACGCTCCGGGGTGGGCGAACCCTTCAGCCGCAGCAAGGTCATCAACGGCGTGCGTAAGGCATGCCAGGGCCGGCCGGTCAGTGAAGATGACCTGGCACTCCTTGCACAGGAGGTGGAGGAGCAGATCCGCGCCTCGGGCGCGGCCGAGATCGACGCCCATGAAGTTGGCCTGATCATCCTTGGTCCGCTGCAGAAGCTTGACCAGGTGGCCTACCTTCGCTTTGCCAGCGTGTACCAGGCCTTCGAATCCCTTGAGGACTTCGAGACCGCCATTGCACTGCTCCGTCACGAGTCCGTGGAAGAAGGCACGCAACACGCGGCGGCGGCCGCCAAGAGCTCCGAAAAGAGCCCCCTGTAAGCTCCGGTGGTGGCCGCGGAGGGGAAGCCGCCGCCACCACCGGCACCGGCTGCCCCTCCGCGCCGGTCAGTCACCGGTTATTTTGTGAGCTTGTGCTTCACGGCAATTTCGACGGCGGCGCCGACGATCCCGGCCTCATTCTTGAGTTCGGCCGGCACGATCGGGGTGCGCAGCAACAGGCGCGGCAGATACTCGTCGGCGCGCTTGGAGATGCCGCCGCCCACGATGAACAGCTCGGGCGAGAACAGGAATTCCACGTGGGAGAAGTAGCGCTGCAGCAACACGCTGTATTCCTCCCAGGTCAGTCCGTCCCGTTCGCGGGCCACGGCTGAGGCTTTGCTTTCGGCGTCAAAGCCGTCGATCTCCAGGTGCCCCAGTTCTGCGTTGGGAACGAGGCGGCCGTCGAAGATGAATGCTGAGCCGATTCCGGTGCCGAGGGTGATCACCAGGACAGTTCCGTCCACACCCTTGCCCGCGCCATAGCGGGCTTCCGCCAGCCCGGCGGCGTCGGCGTCGTTGATGACCTCCACCGGGCGGCCAAGCCGTGCGGTGAGCAAAGCATCAATATCGGTGTTGAGCCAACTCTTGTCCACGTTGGCCGCAGAATGGACCACGCCGTGCTGGATGATGCCGGGGAATGTGACGCCCACGGGCGAGTCCGCCGCCGGTGCCTCCGGGCGGCTTGAAAGCTCGGCAACCACTTGCGCTACGACGTCGGCTACGGCGTCAGGGGTGGCGGGCTGGGGCGTAGGCACGCGGAACCGCTCACCCAGGAGCTTGCCTTTTTTCAGGTCGACGATGCCGCCCTTGATTCCCGTACCGCCGATGTCAATGCCGATCAGCGGGGCGTTCTTGTGCGACTTCTCGTCCTTCTTGGCCAATGTTGTTCCGTTCGTGGCAGGGCGGGCAGGTCGGCCGGACGGCTGACCGGAAAAATTTTCAGGGGAGCGTAAGGATTTCGGCGCCGGACTCTGTCACCAGCAGCGTGTGCTCAAACTGGGCGGTCCGCTTGTGGTCGCGGGTGACAACAGTCCAGTCGTCCTCCCACATGTCCCATTCGATGGTGCCGAGGGTCAGCATAGGTTCGATGGTGAACACCATGCCAGTCTCGATCACCGTGTTGTAGGCAGGCGCTGCATCATAATGCGGGATGATCAGGCCCGTATGGAACGCTTCGCCGACGCCGTGGCCGGTGAAGTCCCGCACCACGCCGTAGCCGAAACGCTTGGCGTAGGACTGGATGGCGCGGCCGATCACGTTGATCTCCCGGCCGGGAGCTACGGCTTTGATGGCACGGTTGAGGGATTCCCGGGTGCGCTCCACCAGGAGGCGCGATTCGTCGTCGACGCCGCCCACCAAAAAGGTGTGGTTCGTGTCGCCGTGGACTCCGTTGATAAAAGCAGTGATGTCGATGTTGAGGATGTCGCCGTCCTGGACCACTGTGCTGTCCGGGATGCCGTGGCAGATCACTTCATTCAGCGACGAGCACAGGGACTTCGGGAACCCGCGGTAGCCAAGGGTGGACGGGTAGGCCTTATGGTCCAGCAGGAATTCGTGACCCACCTTGTCCAACTGGTCGGTGGTCACGCCGGGCCTGATGTGGTTGCCCACCTCAACCATGGCCTGTGCGGCGATCCGGCTGGCGATCCGGATTTTCTCGAGGGTCTCGTCGGATTTGATCTCGGAGCCCGTGAACTTGGCCGGGCCGGGCTTGCCCACGTATTCCGGGCGCGGGACGGACGCCGGAACGGAAAGCTGCGGGCTGACGGTTCCGCGGGTAAGCGTGCCGGTGGGTGCAGTCGAGGCTAGGGAAGGCATAGATTGATCATATAAGGCACCGCATTAGGCCAAGTAACTGGATGCCCCAAGCTGTCCGCATCAGCGTTTAAGTTACGCGGATCACAGCCGGGCCCTGCCAGCCGGAACGAGGAGCACCGATGACTGAGTACTGGTACAACGTGAACACCCACGAGGTGGAAGAAGACGCACTCTCGGACTGGAGCCAGCTGATCGGCCCCTACAAAACGCGGGAAGAGGCCGAACACGCCCTCGAAAAAGTCCGGGCCCGCAACGAGGCCTGGGAAAAGGGCGACGAAGACTGAGCTGCAGTCTCGGACCGAACCTTCCTAGAAGGAGTGCTCCGGGCCGGGGAACTGGCCTGAACGGACCTCGTCGCCGTACTCTTTGGCCGCGTCGCTGAGGGTAGTGCGCAGGTCAGCGTACTGTTTGACGAACTTCGCCATCCTGCCACCGCGCAACCCGGCCATGTCCTGCCACACCAGCACTTGCCCCGTGGTGGCGTTGCCGGCGCCGATCCCCACCGTCGGCACGCTTACCGCCGCGTCAACTGCGGCTGCCGTGTCCGCCGGAACCATTTCCATCAGGACGGCGAACGCCCCTGCGTCAGCCAGCGCCACGGCGTCGTCAATCAGGCGCTGCGCGTCATCCCCGCGGCCCTGGACCCGGTAGCCTCCCAGTGCGTGTTCACTCTGGGGGGTGAAGCCGATGTGGGCCATAACTGGGACGCCGGCCTGGACCATGGCCCGGACGGTTTCCGCGTAGTATTTTCCGCCCTCGATCTTGACAGCGTGGGCCAGTCCTTCCTTGAGGAACCGGACGCCTGTTTCCACGCCCTGCGGCGCCGAGACTTCATAACTGCCGAAAGGCAGGTCTGCCACCACCAGGGCGCGCTTGGCGGACCGTGCCACGGCGCGGCAGAGGGGCAGGAGTTCATCCACCGTGACCGGCAGGCTGGTCTCGTTTCCGAACACATTGTTGGATGCCGAATCGCCTACAAGGAGGACCTCGATGCCGGCCTGGTCGAAGATCTCCGCACTGTACTGCTCGTAGGCGGTCAGCATGGCGAAGTGTTTGCCGTCCCGCTTGGCCTGCTGCAGGTGGTGGATGCGCACCCTGGGTGCCGGCTTCGCGTTCACTTCCGACGACGGCGGCTGCACCGGTGCAGGTCCGTTTCCGTAAGGTGCGTGTACTTCAGCGGACGCGCTTGACTCAGAGCTATTGGTTGAGGCCATGGCAAGAGCGTAATGCGGCAGCAGCAGTCCTAGCCACCGCGGACGGGCTGCCAGGCCGTGATCCGCGTCATATTCAGACGTCCGCACAGGGAATTTTTGCCACCGGGCCGCTGTACCCACCACGGTTGCTGTGTTAACGCTGTGTTACGTGCGGCGCCGTCTCCCGCATTGGAGCCGATTGCTTAGTAAAGTGATGGTGAACTGCTGCCGGCCGCCGCTTCCGCGGGCCCGGGGCATGAACGATTGACCGGAGAAGAGGCCATCATGGACCGCCAGCAAGAGTTTGTCCTGCGCACAATCGAGGAGCGCGACGTACGGTTCGTACGCCTGTGGTTCACCGACGTCGTAGGTTCACTCAAATCGGTGGCACTCGCCCCGGCCGAGGTTGAAGGCGCGTTTGAGGAAGGGCTCGGATTCGACGGTTCAGCCATCGAAGGCCTGGCGAGGGTCTTCGAAGCCGACATGCTTGCCCAGCCGGACCCGGCCACGTTCCAGATCTTGCCTTGGCGCGGTGAGACCGAGCAAACGGCCCGCATGTTCTGCGACATCCTCACCCCGGACGGCGAACCGTCGGCCGCGGATCCCCGCAACGTCCTTAAGCGCACGCTGGCCAAGGCTGCGGACATGGGGTTTACGTGCTACACGCACCCGGAGATCGAGTTCTACCTCCTTAAGTCCCAGCAGCCGGGACCCGACGGCGCGCCGGTGCCTGTTGACGAGGGCGGCTACTTCGATCATGTTCCGGGCGGTGTTGCGCAGGATTTCCGCCGCACGGCAGTGACCATGCTGGAGTCTGTGGGTATTTCGGTGGAGTTCAGCCACCATGAGGCCGGTCCCGGCCAGAACGAGATTGACCTGCGCTATGCGGACGCCCTGCAGACAGCGGACAACATCATGACGTTCCGCACGGTGATCAAGGAAGTGGCCCTGCAGCAGGGAACGTACGCCACCTTTATGCCCAAGCCATTTACCGCCCACCCCGGCTCCGGGATGCACACCCATTTCTCGCTGTTCGAGGGCGACACCAACGCTTTTTATGAGGCGGGCGCGGAATTCCAGCTCTCCAAGACGGCCCGCCAGTTCATCGCCGGCATCCTAAAGCACGCCCCGGAGTTCACGGCTGTGACCAACCAGTTCGTGAACTCCTACAAGCGGCTCTGGGGTGGCGGCGAAGCGCCGAGCTACCTCAGCTGGGGCCACAACAACCGTTCAGCCCTGGTCCGGGTCCCGCTGTACAAGCCGGGCAAGGGCCAGTCCGCACGCATCGAATACCGGGGCATCGATTCTGCAGCGAACCCCTACCTTGCTTACGCCGTCCTGCTGGGGGCCGGACTGAAGGGGATCGAAGAAGGCTACGACCTGCCCGCCGCAGCCGAGGACGACGTCTGGTCACTGAGCTCTGCCGAGCGCCGGGCCATGGGCCACGACCCCCTGCCCGCCAGCCTTCACGATGCCATCCGGTCCATGGAGGACTCTGAACTGATGCCACAGATCCTCGGCGAACAGGTCTTTGAGCACTTCCTGCGCAACAAGCGTGCCGAATGGCAGGACTACCGGCTTCAGGTGACGCCCTACGAACTGCAGCGCAACTTAGGCATTCTCTAGGCGGCGGTGAGCCTCGCCCGCCGCCTCATCTCAGCCGGCTTCAGTGACCTGGAGAAGGGTGAGCGCTTCCTGGCTGCCCCGGAACTGGACGGCCTGGATACGGACAGGATTTTCGCCGGCCTACAGATGGCTGCCAACCCCGATACAGCGCTGCAGTCACTGGTGCGGCTGATTGAAAAGCACCCCGGTCTCCGGGAGCTGGCGGCGGCCGATCCGGAGATCAGCGAGCCGCTCTACCGGGTGCTCGGGGCCTCCGAAGCGATCGGCGAGTTCCTCATCAGGCATCCGGAACACCTCACGGCGTTTGAGGTGACCGCCAGCCCCGAACCGCGCCAGGCAGATCCGGAGCAGCTCCGCTCTGTCCTCCTGAAATCTGTCCGCGCCGAACCCGGGTCAGCCCGGCCCGTGGCGGGAATGACCGGAACCGACGCCTATGCCGCGCTGCGGTCGGCCTACCGCCGCGGGGTGGTGGACCTGGCGGTCAAGGACATGTGCGCTGCCGACCCGCTGGACTTTATGCCCGCCGTCGGAGCTGAACTCGCAGACTTGGCGGGGGCCGCGATCGAGGCTGCGCTGGCAGTTTCCCGTGCCGAGGCTGCTGAGCACTTCAGCGCCGGGGAGGTGGCCGCCGTTGGCCTGGCCGTCATCGGAATGGGCAAATGCGGAGCGCGGGAACTGAACTACATTTCCGACGTCGACGTTATCTACGTGATCGACGCCGGCGACCTTGAGGACGCCCGTGCCAGTACCATCGGCACAGCCCTGGCCACCGGCATTTCCCGGGCCATCTCTTCTGTGGCACGTGAACCCGGACTCTGGGAAGTGGACGCCAACCTGCGGCCGGAGGGCAAGTCCGGTCCACTGGTCCGTACCCTGGCCTCGCACGAAAGCTACTACGCCCGCTGGGCCGAGAGCTGGGAATTCCAGGCGCTCCTGAAGGCACGCACCATCGCCGGCGACAAGGACCTGGGGGAGCGCTACGAAAACGCGGTGGCCCCGTTGATCTGGAGCTCCGCCGGCCGTGACGGATTCGTGGAGTCTGTGCAGGCGATGCGCCGCCGGGTCACCGAACATATCCCGGCGGCGGAGGAACAACGGCAGATCAAACTTGGCCGCGGCGGCCTCAGGGACGTGGAGTTCACCGTCCAACTGCTCCAGTTGGTGCACGGAAAATCCGACGAAACCCTCCGCCGCAGGGATACCACAGCAGCCATAGCGGCACTGTCAGCCGGAGGCTACATCGGCAGGTCCGACGCCGCCGCTTTCGATCACGCCTACCGATACCTTCGCCTCCTGGAACACCGCATCCAGCTGTTCCAGCTCCGGCGGACGCACCTGATGCCCGTCAGCGATGCGGCACAGCGCGCCCTCGCAAAGTCAGTGCTTAGCCCGTTCTCCAATGACAGGCCGCCACCGGCGTCGCTGCTGGCCACCTGGCAGAAGACCAAACGCTCCGTCCGCGAACTGCACGAGCGTATTTTCTACCGCCCGCTGCTTAACACCGCGGCAAAACTCAGCAGCGAGGACGCCAGGCTGACGCCTGAGGCCGCCCAGGGCCGTCTTGCCGCGCTGGGCTACCGCGACCCGCGGGGCGCGATGCGGCACATCGAGGCGCTCACCGCCGGTGTCAGCCGGCGGGCAGCCCTGCAACGCCAGCTGCTGCCCATCCTGCTGGATTGGCTCGCCGAAGGTGTTGATCCCGACGCCGGGCTGCTCGCGTTCCGGCGCGTCAGTGAGGCCCTTGGCACCACCCACTGGTACCTGGGCATGCTCCGCGATTCCACAGCCGCGGCCGAACGGCTATGCAACGTGCTCTCCAACTCACGGCTGATTGCCGACCTACTGGAGGTGTCGCCGGAATCGGTGGCATGGCTGGGCACCAACAAAGACCTTGTGCCATTGGGCTTCGAAGCCCAATGGCAGGAGATCACGTCCAAAATGTCGCGCCACTCGGACCCGGAAAACGCCATCAGGCTGATCAGGCTGATCAGGCGCCGGGAGATCCTCCGGATCGCGATCGCCGATTCCGACGGGCTCCTCAACCAGGACCAGGTGGGCGCGGCACTGGCGGACACCGACCGGGCGGCGGTGCTGGGCGCCCTGCGTGTAGCAGAAGGCATCGTCTCCGCTGAGGGGCCGCTTAAGACCGCGATCCTGGTGGTGGCGATGGGCCGCCAGGGCGGCCGCGAGATCGGCTACGGCTCCGACGCCGACGTGATGTACGTACACCGCGCGTTGCCGGGCTTTACCGACGAGGAAGCGCAGGATCAAGCGGCCCGGATTGTCGCCAAGGTCTCCAGCCTGCTCACCCAGCCGCTCAAACCGGCCATCATGGCCGAGCGGGTGCTGCAGATGGACGCGGATCTCCGGCCCGAAGGCAAGAACGGCGCCATGGTCCGCTCCCTCGATTCTTTCGCCGAATATTACCGCCGCTGGTCGTTGATCTGGGAAGCTCAGGCGCTGCTGCGTGCCCGGCCGATGGCGGGCGACGATGCCCTGGCCAAGGACTTCCTGGCCCTCATCAACCCGATCAGATACCCGGAGACGATTTCGGAGCAGGATGTCCGGGAGGTACGCCGCGTCAAAGCGCGGGTGGAAGCGGAGCGGTTGCCGCGCGGGGCCGACCCGGCACGCCACCTGAAGCTTGGCCGCGGGGGACTGAGCGACGTCGAGTGGCTGGTGCAGCTCCTTCAACTCCAGCACGCGGCCAAGTACTCGGAACTGCGGACAACATCCACGGTGAAGGCCCTTGACGCCGCTGCTTCACTGGGCCTGCTCACCGCTCCTGACGCGAAGCTGCTGGCCGACGCGTGGCGGCTCGCCAGCCGGATCCGGTCCGCCAACGTCATCTGGAGCGGCAGGGCCTCGGACATGCTGCCGTCCGCACGGGGGGACCTGGAAGCGGTGGCCCGCTGGTGCGGCTACGAACCAGGGCACGCGGCCGCCCTGGAAGAGGACTACCTCCGCATCAGCCGGCGTGCCCGGGCGGTGTTCGAGAAGACCTTCTACGGCCATTAGCGGCTCTCTGGGTCCTCCCCGAAGGCTGCAGACAGCCGCGGCGGTGCGGTGCTAGGTTGGGGGCCATGGCAACGCAAATATACGTGAACCTGCCCGTTAAGGACCTGAAGCGGTCCGTCGATTTCTTCGCCGCCCTTGGCTTCTCGTTCAACCCGGACTACACCGATGAAAACGCGACCTGCATGATCATCAACGACAACGCCTTTGTCATGCTCCTGGTGGAGGGTTTCTTCAAGACCTTCACCTCCCGGGACGTGGCCCATGCCACCAGTTCCACCGAGGCCATCATGGCCTTTTCAGTGGACAGCAAGGAAGCCGTGGACGCTGCGGTACGCAAGGCGCTGGCCGCCGGCGGCACGCCGTCGCAGGAGGTCCAGGACTACGGATTTATGTACAACCATAGTTTCCAGGACCCGGACGGACACCTGTGGGAGGTCCTCTGGATGGACCCTGACGGTCCACCGGCCGACGGCGGGGCTCCCGCCGGATCAGAGTGACAGCCGACCTGAAAAACCGGGTTGATTCGGTTTGGCTCATCGCCCTGGATGATCTCAATGCTGATGCCCTTGCCATCCAGCTGGGTGAGGTAACTAACCTTGAACTGGGCCCCGGACAGGGCAGCTTTGTGGGTGACCCGCTCCGCATGGTCCTGGCGGGACTGGAGGAGGATTCGCGTTTCCCTTATGTCGTGGAGGCCGCAGGCTACGCCGTCGGAGTGCTGACCCTCCAGGCCGGTGCCGCGCGTCTCGCCGGCTGGCCGGACGAGGATTCTGCCTGGCTGCTGCGCGGTTTCCTGATCGACAGGCGCCACCAGGGACAGGGCCTCGGGCCGCTGGCGGCAACGTCCGCAGTGGAAGCCGCCGCGAAACTGACAGCCCGGCGCGGAACACACGAGGCCGGCGTCGTGCTTTCCGTCAACGAAACCAACCCGGCCGGCTTGTCCGCATACAGGACCGCCGGCTTTGTGGACCAGGGGCAATACCTGGGCGGCAATTCCGGACCGCAACGGACCATGTACCGAAGCTTCACAGGATAATTCGTCCAGACACGGCGCCGGGCATTGCCTGCGGCTCCACATTGACCGATCATGTGGATTGGCGGTGTTCTTCAAACCTTGTTGGGGGGAAGGCTTGAAAAGTCTTCGTCTCGGGGAACACATGTCAGGGGGCTGGCTCCTGGTCTCAGCACGTCTGGAGCCAGCCTCCACCTTAGGGACAAAAAAGTCCGCCCGGAGCGCAGCGTTGATGCTGGCAGCCCGGGCGGACTTTTTGGCGGACTGAACAGGTTCAGCCGCAGATCTGGCTAGACGCCGTAGTAGAGCTCGAACTCGTACGGGTTCGGGCGCAGGGACAGCGGGCGGATCTCGTACTCGTACTTGTACTCGATCCAGGTGTCGATCAGGTCCTGGGTAAACACGCCACCGGCCTGCAGGAACTCGTTGTCCTCGCCCAGGGCCTCCAGTGCCTCTTCCAGCGAGCCCGGAGCCTTCGGGATGTCCTTGGCTTCCTCGGCGGGCAGCTCGTAGAGGTCCTTGTCGATCGGAGCCGGCGGTTCGATGCGGTTGCGGATGCCGTCAATGCCGGCCATCAGCTGGGCAGCGAAGGCCAGGTACGGGTTGGACGAGGGGTCCGGAGCGCGGAACTCGATGCGCTTGGCCTTGGGGTTGGAGCCCGTGATGGGGATACGGATACCGGCGGAGCGGTTGCCCTGCGAGTACACCATGTTGACCGGAGCTTCGAAGCCCTTGACCAGGCGGCGGTAGGAGTTCACCGTCGGGTTGGTGAAGGCGAGGACGGCCGAGGAGTGCTTCAGCAGGCCGCCGATGTACCAGCGGGCCATGTCGGACAGGCCGGCGTAGCCTTTTTCGTCGTAGAACAGCGGTTCGCCGTTGGTCCACAGCGACTGGTGGCAGTGCATGCCCGAACCGTTGTCGCCGAAGACCGGCTTCGGCATAAAGGTCACGGACTTGCCCCAAGCGTCCGCCGTGTTCTTGACGACGTACTTGAACTTCTGCAGGTCGTCTGCGGCGTGGGTCAGGGTGGTGAACTTGTAGTTGATTTCAGCCTGGCCGGCGGAGCCTACCTCGTGGTGGCTGCGCTCGACCTCGAGGCCGGCCTCATCCAGGGCGATGCACATGGCGTCGCGGAGGTCGGCCTGCTTGTCGGTGGGGGAAACGGGGAAGTAGCCGCCCTTGATGGGGGTCTTGTAACCGAGGTTTCCGCCTTCTTCTTCGCGGCCGGTGTTCCAGTGTGCTTCTTCGGAGTCGATCTTGTAGAAGCTGCCCTCGGGGGAGGACTGGTACTGGACGTTGTCGAAGACGAAGAATTCGGCTTCCGGAGCGAAGAATGCGGTGTCGGCGATGCCCGTGGAGGCGAGGTAGGCCTCAGCCTTCTCGGCCACGCCGCGGGGGTCGCGGTGGTACGGGTCTCCGGTGCGGGGGTTCACGATGGAAAAGTTCAGCGCAAGGGTCTTCTCCATGCGGAAGGTGTCCAGGAAAGCGGTGGTAACGTCCGGGATCAGCTGCATGTCGGATTCGGCGATGCCCTGGAAACCGCGGATGGAGGAACCGTCGAAGAGCTGGCCGTTGATGAAGAAGTCCGCGTCGACGCTCTTTGCCGGCACGTTGAAGTGCTGCTGCACACCCGGGAGATCGGTGAAGCGGATATCGACGAATTTAACATCTTCGTCCTTGATGAACTTGAGGACTTCGTCCGCAGTCTTGAACATCTATGCTCCTTACGCATATGTAATATCTGGCTGGCAAGCCAACTGATCCAGCGCAATCCGAAGGGCAGGGAAACCTGGTTTCCCTGCTTGGGAGGTATTGCTTGAAACTGCTATCAGCCTATGGACACGTCATTTCCCGTCAGTGTCCACATTGTTTCGGGCAGGTTACAGAATGCCCCGTTCAGGTTACAGAATTGTCCTGTTCAGGTAACGCTATCCGGTGTCCGTAGTGTGGTCCAACGGTTTCCACTCTGTGGTCGGCGGTGAGTCGGTAAGCTTGGACGGTGGTAGATCGCAATGACATTGGCTCCTGGCTCAGCGGACCGGACACGTCCGGCATCTCAAAGTACCCGGGGGAGCGCCTGGGATTGCCCGAATCCCGTTCAGGCTCGATCGCCAGGGCGGGCAGGCGCATCCTCGCCATCGTCCTTGACTGGGGGATTGCCCTGCTGATCAGCAATTTTGCCTTTGGCGGTGACTCCTGGGCCACGTTGGCGATTTTCGCCGCGGAACAGATGCTGCTCGTGGGCACTCTCGGCTACAGCATCGGCCACCGCGTGGCCGGGATCCACGTGCTGCGCCTGGGCGGCGGGCCCGCGGGTCCGATGGCTGCCGTGGTGAGATCAGTGCTGCTGTGCCTCGTGATTCCCGCCGTAATTTTCGATCCGGACCAGCGGGGACTGCACGACAAGGCGATGAATACCGTCCTCGTGCGGCGCTAGCAGCATTCAAGCGCCTGGCAGTGCGGGCATGCCGGCACCTGACGGCGCGGGGCTAGACTCCCGCCGTTTCCTTTGTCCCGGCGGGAACGACCGTGCGCGGCGTCAGGTAGCCGCGCTTTCCGGCCCAGCGTTCGAACGCGACCGTGGCGAACGGGAAAACCGCCGACAGTCCCGCGAACAGGGCCACCACGAGGGGCCACCGCTGGAGCCGCCACAGGGCGAGGGCGGCGATGCCGTAGCCCACAAACAGCGCACCATGGATAGGGCCGGCGATCTCCACGCCCAGTTCAGTGGTCTTGGCGATCCACTTGAAGTACATGCCCGCCAGGAGCGCAGCCCAGCTGAAGGCTTCGGCTACCGCCAGGATGCGGAAGGCCCGGATAACAAGGGTTCTCACGGGAATCGTCATGTAGCTACTTTCAATCAATGTGCCCGCCTGGTTGGCCGGCGTCCGGCAGACAAAAACCGCCCTGGTTCCGGCCAAGCCGGAACCAGGGCGGTTCAAGAGTCCTAGCGCCCGCGGTTGGGGCGCGCTTTGTAAGGGTCGATTCCCTTGGGAATCGGGAGGCGGTTGCCCAGCGAGGAAATGCGCTTGGACACCGCATTCACCTCAAGTTTGGTCAGTTCGTTCTTCAGCTTGCCCATCTTCTTGGCTACCTGGCTGATGGGGACCTGGCCCTCGCCGCGGCCGCTTTCGATCAGGTGGACCGTGACGTTCGGGAGGATGCGCGCAAGGCGCTTACGCTCCGCGTCGAGCATCGGCTTAACGCGGACGGTGGGGCCTTCGCTGACGAGGACAACGCCGGGACGGCCGACGGCGCGGAACACGGCGTCCTGGGTGCGTGGGTTAACGGCGACCGGCTGGTCTTCGGTGATCCAGCCGCGCTTAAGCGTGCCCAGTGCCGCGCCTGAGGCTCCTGGCTGGTTCTCGATCTGGGCGAATGCGGCGCGTTCGGCGCGCCGGGAGAGGATCAGGGTGGCGCCGAGCAGGCCCAGCGGAATACCGATGAGCAGGCCAGTAATCCAGTTGTCCAGCCAAAAACCCACCACGAAGCTGACAGCCACAACGCCCAGGAACACCAGCAGCATCAGCCACGGGACCATGGGATCATGGCGGCGGGTCATGTTGAAGACTTCGCCGATCTGCTTGAGCCGGCTGGGCTTCTTGACCTTTGCTTCTTTTGGCTTGCGCGAGAAGAGGCCACGCTTCGGGGCGTCGGAGGCCGCCGGAGTGCTGTTACTGGAATCAGGGGAGTTCGCCATAGTTCCTCAATTCTACGTGATTTATGCCTGAGGGCCGGACGCCGGAGAATGTCCAGTGCCGGCCCTCAGGGATATCAAACTACGGCTCAGGAATGGGCGGCGAGCAGTGAGCTGGCTTCCTGGCGGGTGCTGCCGGAGGATTCGATGTGGGCGAGCTGGGCGGGGATTTCCCAGCCCTTCTTGCGCATCGCGGTGGCCCAGAGCCGGCCGGCACGGTAAGAGGAGCGGACCAGCGGGCCGCTCATGACACCGAGGAAGCCGATCTCCTTGGCCTCGTCCTGGAGGTCCACGAATTCCTGCGGCTTGACCCAGCGGTCCACCGGCAGGTGCCGTTCGGAGGGGCGCAGGTACTGGGTGATGGTGATCAGGTCGCAGCCGGCCTCGTGCAGGTCCCGCAGGGCCTCGGAGATCTCCTCGCGGGTCTCGCCCATGCCCAGGATCAGGTTGGACTTGGTCACCATGCCCAGGGCCCGGCCCTGGGTGATGACATCCAGGGACCGGTCGTACCGGAACGCCGGACGGATCCGCTTGAAAATCCGGGGGACGGTCTCGACGTTGTGCGCGAAGACCTCCGGCTTGGAATCGCAGATCGCCTCGATGTGCTCGGGCTTGCCGGAGAAGTCCGGGATCAAAAGTTCGACGCCGGTGCCCGGGTTCAGCTCGTGGATCTTCCGGACCGTCTCGGCGTACAGCCACACACCCTCATCCGCCAGGTCATCCCGGGCCACCCCGGTCACGGTGGCGTAGCGCAGCTGCATGGCCAGGACCGAGCGGGCCACCTTCGTCGGTTCGAACATGTCCACCGGGGACGGCTTGCCCGTGTCGATCTGGCAGAAATCACACCGGCGGGTGCATTCGGAGCCGCCGATCAGGAACGTGGCTTCCTTGTCTTCCCAGCACTCGAAAATGTTGGGGCAGCCGGCCTCCTCACACACCGTGTGCAGGCCTTCCTTCTTGACCAGGTTCTTGAGCTGGACATACTCCGGACCCATCTGGACCTTCGCCTTGATCCACTCCGGCTTCCGCTCCACAGGTACCGCAGAGTTACGCTGCTCAACACGCAGCAGCTTCCGGCCGTCTGGTGCCAATGTCACAGGAGTGCTCCCTCGGGGCTTGAAACGAGTGCTTCTTCGTGCTTGCGAAATTCTGCCACGAACCGGTCCGCGATATCGCTCGGGGCGATGTTCCTGCCGGCTTCGAGGGACATTGTGGTGACGCTGGCGTCGGTGATGCCACAGGCGATGATCTGGGCATAAGGTGCCAGATCATTGTTGCAGTTAATGGCGACTCCGTGCATTGTGACCCCGTCCAGGACGCGGATGCCGATTGCTGCAATCTTCCGGTCCGGGCCTTTGCTGTCCGCTGTGATCCACACGCCGGCGCGTCCCTTGATGCGCTCAGTATTGATGCCATAGTCAGCCATCACGGCGATCATGACCGCTTCGAGCCGCTCCACATAGTCGCGGATGCCTGACCGGTTCTTCAGCTTGAGGATCGGATACGCGATCAGCTGGCCGGGGCCATGCCAGGTCAGCTTTCCGCCGCGGTCCACCGCCACGACGGGCGTGCCGTCCAACGGGCGCTCGTGCTCTTCCGTGAGCTTGCCCGCTGTATAGACGGCGGCATGTTCAAGGATGAGGACAGTGCTGGGCGCCTCGGCCGCGACGACCTTGCCGTGGATCCCGCGCTGCAGATCCCAGCCGCGCGTGTAGTCAACGAAATCCGGGGCGAGACCCACCTGTGAAAACTCAAGAGTCATGCCGTCCAGCTTAGACCCCGATCCGCGAGGGGTCCGGTTATAGTGTCGGACCTCTCATGACACCGGCGGATCCAGTGCATGCCCATGGCCTGTGGATAACTTCTGCGGGCATTCCCGGATTCCGCTAGACATGAGTCATGGATGATTTCACTGCTCCGGTGGTTCCCGGCTTCCTGGTGGGCCGCGTGTTGGGCCGCGGCGGAAGTTCAACAGTGTGGCTGGTTACTGAAGAAAGGTCCGGCCGGGAGTTCGCCCTGAAATGCCTTGGTGATGGGCGTAGCGGGGTACCCGGTCCCGGCGAAGGCAGGGAGCCCGGGGCCGACGCCGAGGAGGCCATCCGCCGTGAAATCCGCATTCTTTCTGTCCTCGACCACCAGCACCTCATCAAGGCCCACGACGCACTGCGTCTTCACCGGCCGGCCGGCTCAGCGCTGACGGGCGGTTGGACAATAGGGCTGCTGCTGGATTACGCGCCCGGCGGTTCCCTCGGAGATCTGGTTGGCAGCAGGGCCAAGCTCACCATCGGGGAGACGGTCACTGTGCTCACCCCTATTGCCCAGGTGCTTGGCTACTTGCACGGCCAGGGGTTCATCCACGGTGACGTATCGCCCGGGAATGTCCTCTTTACAGGTCATGGCAAGCCAATGCTGTCCGACGTCGGCATTGCCAGGATGGTGGGTGATGTTTCAGCAGTGCCCGACCATGGCACTCCGGGGTTTATGGATCCGGCACCTGTGGACGCCGTGAGGGCGGGGCTGCAGCCGGAACGCGACGTCTACTCGGTGGCGGCGCTGGGGTGGTACTGCCTGACGGGCCAGCCGCCACGCCGCACCGCCGACCGCCCACCTCTCTCACTCCTGCTCCCTGACGTTCCAGCCGAGCTGGCCGCCGCCCTGGAGGCGGGCCTTAATGAGGACCGGCGGCTGCGGCCCACTGCTGTTGAGCTGGCGACGGCGGTCTACCGCAGTGCCCCGCCGCTGCCGGTGGACCTCGCGTCCTCCGTCCACGCAACGGTCATCCCGCAGTTGCTGACGCGGCGCCGCGTCCCGGAACGTCCCGGCGGCGCGGTAGGTCACCGTCTCCGGGCCTGGCGGCGCCGGATCTCGAAGTCGCGCTGGTCCGGGCTGGTGGGGGCGCGGCAGATCCTTCCGTTCCCGGCTGGGGAAGAAGCGGAGATGTCCCTGGTGCCCGCACCAAAGCTCCGCGCATCAGAGGCCAGAGCACCAGAGGCCGGCAGCCAGGCCGCACCGGCCCAGACGGTCGCCGGTGAGAAGCCGGCGCCGCGCGGCAGGCATGCCGTGGAACCCGGCCTGAACGATCGCCAACCAAACCCCGGCCGAAAGCGTCGGACGGCGGCTGTGCAGAAGTCGGTGGATCCCGGCCTGAACCGGGGCGGCGGGCGTGGGATGGCCGGCCGCAACCGGGGCAACGTGCTGCTGGCGGCGGGAGCCGGTGCCATCGTGGCAGGCGCCATCTGGGCCGCCGGCGCCTTTGGACCGGACGGGCCGTGGGTGGCGCCCGCTGGACCAGAGGCGGTGGCCGCCGCCTCCGGTGACGGGACCCGCGGACCGGCAGCGGCGGACAGTGCGGATACCGGAGAGCTGGAGACAATGCTCGCCGCCGCGAAAGTCCCGGCCGCCGCCGCGGCTCAGCTGGACTCGGCGGACCCGCTCGACGCAGTCCCGGGACCGGCCGCCGTGAGGTCCCAGGCCTTCAGCTCCGGCCGGCTGGAGCTGCTGGAGCTGGTTAATGCCCCCGGATCGGCTGCCGCCAGTGCGGATGCAGGCCTCAAGGCTGAGCTCCAGGTGTCCGGCCACGTCCTGGCCGGATTCACCAGTACCGTATCGAACCTGCACGTCGAACCCGGCAGTCCATCCGGCCAGGTTGTTGTCAGCGTCACGTCCGCCACGTCGCCCTATGAGGAGCGGGACGCTTCCGGAAAAGTCGTGGCGGCGGGCGCGCCGGTGGCCGCCCAGAACCTCCGGCTGGTGCTGGTCCCCGTTGACGGCCGCTGGCGGATTGCGGACGTCCTGCCGGGGTCCTGACTGGTTGCCTCAGCGCGTTGGCTCAGCCCATGGACAAAGACTCAGTGCTTGCCGGCCACCCAGGCAGCGCCCTCGGCCAGCGACGGGTGCTGCCACTGGAAGCCGGCGGCTTCAAGTACCGCCGGTTCCATCCGCTGGCTGGCCAGTATGAGTTCGTCGGCCAACTTCCACATGACCAGGCGCAGGGCCGGCGAAGGTACCCGGAAAAATGCCGGCCGGTGGAGCGCGGATGCCAACGCGCCGATCAAGGCGTTCACGTCCGCGCTTTCGGGGGCGCACACATTGACCGGTCCGCGGATTCCGGCGCCCGCCAGGAAGAGGAAGGCAGCGGCGACGTCCGGCAAAGTGATCCACGGCCAATACTGCCTGCCATTGCCCAGCGGACCGCCCACCCCGAGACGAAGCAGCGGCAGCAGCCGGCCCATGGAGCCACCTGAACGGCTGAGCACAATCCCGGTACGGGTTGTCACCACGCCGACGCCGTCGGGCGCCTCATGGGCGGCGGCCTCCCACTCGACGCACAGGCGGGCCAGAACACCCGAGCCGGCCGACGCACTCTCCCGCAGCTGGGCGGACCCCGAATCGCCATAGTAGTTGGATCCCGACTGGCTGATAAACGTCCGCGGCGGGTCGTCAAGCCTGTCCATGGCGGCGGTCAGGGTTCTGGTGGCAGCCAACCGCGACGTCAGCAGCGTGTCGATCCGGCGGCGGGTCCACGGCCTGTCCCCGATCCCGGCCCCGGCCAAGTTGATCACGGTGTCGGCGCCGGACAGTGCTGCCGGATCCAGCCGGAGCGCTGCGGGGTCCCAGCGGATTTCGGCGAGGGACGCAGGCTCGCGTCGGACGAGGGTGGTCACGTCGTGGCCGGCCTCTCGCAGCGTGGCGGACAATTGGGTCCCGATCAGCCCTGAGGCCCCGGCGATGACGATGTGCATGATCCATCACACCACGGTCCGCTCGCCGCCGGTACCTCCCTCGGACGGTACCGGGAGTTGACTATGATCGAACGATGACTTCTTCGAGCTACTTCCGGTTTCCGCATGTCCACGGCGATCTGGTCACGTTTGTGGCAGAGGACGACGTGTGGATCGCACCGCTCAGCGGCGGCCGTGCATGGCGGGTTTCGTCGCTGCAGCTGCCTGCCCGCAATCCGCGGTTTACGCCTGACGGCAAGCGGCTGGTCTGGACTGTTATCCAGGGAACCGCCCCGGAAGTGGTCTCGGCCGAGGTCGACGGCGGTGGCTACCGGCAGCTGACGTATTTCGGCCACGCCACAACCAAGGTCAAAGGCTTCACCGCAGCAGGCGACGTCGTGGTGACCAGCGCGTTCCGCCAGGCCGAAAGCCGGCACACGTATGCTTACAGCGTCCCGGTCGACGGCGGGTCGGCCGAGGAGCTCCCTTTCGGCCCGGTCGAATCCGTGGCCTTCGGCCCGGAAGTGGGGGACGAGCGGCCGGTTGTCCTGGCCAGCGTGCTCTCCCGTGAACCGGCCTGGTGGAAGCGGTACCGCGGCGGCACCGCGGGAAAGCTCTGGATTGACGCCGATGGAAACGGGGAGTTCGAGCGCCTGGTACCCGACCTCGACGGAAACCTCGCGGATCCGCTGTGGGTGGACGGGCGCATTGCGTTCCTGTCGGACCATGAGGGTTACGGAAACCTGTACTCGGTGCGGCCCGGCGGCGGCGATCTGCGACGCCACACCGACCACGAGGACTTCTACGTCCGGCACGCGTCCACTGACGGTGAGCGGGTCATCTTCGAATCTGCCGGTGAGCTCTGGATCCTGCACGATCTGTCCTCTGCCGCGGTACGGCTGGACATCTCGCTGGGCTCCGCGTCGCAATCGCGTCGCCCGGGCCTGCTGAAAACCTCCAAACACCTGGGCACGGTGGTGCCGGATGACAGCGGATCCGCCAGCGTCGTGGAGGCGCATGGCACCCTTCACTGGCTCCGCCACAAGGACGGCCCATCCCGTATCGTCGAGGCCACCCCGGGTGTCCGGGCACGGCTCCCCAGGCCGCTCGACGGCGGCCGCCTCGCTTACGTCGCAGATCACGACGGCGTGGAAGCGATCTACATCAAGGAGATTGCCGCGCCGGTCCCCGACACTGTGGTTCCTGCCGTCACGGCAACCCCGGTCGCTGTGACCCCCGCCGCCGATCGGAAGCAAGCGGAAGCGCCACTGCCGCGACCGGTTCCCGCGGCGGCATCACCTGCAGCGGTGGCTGCTGACGTCGTTGTCGCGGTGCCTGAGGACGCCCCGGCCGATGAATCCCCAGCCGATGTGGCCCACAGCCCGGCGGAATCCGCCGTCAACGCAGGACCGTCCGGCCTGCCGACCTGCATCGCTTTCCCCAAGCCGTCACGCGCCAGCGCCCTGGAAGCGAGCCCCGATGGCCGGTGGATTGCTGCCGGTACCGCCTTCGGAGATGTTTATGTGGCGGACACAGCCACCGGGGAACTGTCCCTGGTCGCCAGCATCGGCGAGGGCAGCATTGCGGAACTCGTGTGGTCTCCAGACTCACAGTGGCTGGCCTGGTCCGAACCCGTCACCTCGTTCGGCTCCCGGAGCCGGCTCCGGCTGGCCAACGCCACAGACCTGGCGGGCGGCATCGTCGAGGTCACCGACGGCCGTTTCTGCGACAGGTCCCCAAGTTTCACGCCGGACGGAAAGTTCCTGGCCTTCCTGTCCAACCGCAGCTTTGACCCGGTCTACGACGGACACTCGTTTGACCTGTCTTTCCCCAGCCCCATCAAGCCGTATCTGGTGGCACTGGCAGCCGCGACGCCGTCGCCGTTTGGCCCCGCTGTTGACCTGGCCCCCGCAGCAAGCACGGACAGCACGGATGCGGACGCCGCGGCAGGTCCCGCGGTCCGTGTGGATCCGGCCGGGTTGGCGCACCGTGTCATCGGAGTTCCCGTGCCCCAGGGCAACTACACCTCACTCACGTCAACGGAGGGCGCACTGCTGTGGCTGGACTGGGCGCTGGCAGGCGTCACCGGCGACGGAAAAGCCAGCCAGGAAGACAAGGACGCCCGCCCCAGCTTGGTCCGGTTCGACCTTGCCCGCCGGAAGTCCGCCACGCTGGTGGAAGCCCTGGATAGCTACCGGCTCTCCGGCGATGGTAAAAAAGTGGTGCTGGTCAACGACAAGCAGGTCAGCGTGGTTCCCTCGGCTGCGAAAGCCGAAGAGGAATCCGGCCTGCTGGTCAAGGTGGACCTGGGCCGCATCCGCGTCATGATGGATCCCCTCAGCGTCTGGGGCCAGGCGTTCGACGAAGCCTGGCGCCTGCAGCGCGATTTCTTCTGGGCAGAAGACATGGCAGGACAGGATTGGGAGTCGATTCACAAGCGGTACCGTCCGATCGTTGACCGGTTGGGGTCCCACGATGACCTGGTGGACCTGCTCTGGGAGCTTCACGGGGAACTGGGCACCTCGCACGCTTACGTCCGGCCCACAGCGGTCACGGAAAATGGCAGCAACGGCCAGGGCCGCCTCGGTGCGGACTTCGCCTTCACGGCGGCAGGCTGGGAGATCACCCGCATCCTTGCAGGCGAGTCGTCGGACCCGCTGGCCACATCGCCGCTGACCCGGCCCGGCGCCGCCGCGATGGCCGGGGACGTCGTCCTGGCCATCGACGGTGTGCCGCTGTCCGCCACGGTGAGCCCCGCGATGCAGCTGGTGGGCGCTGCTGGACGGGCTGTGGAGCTGACACTACGCAACGGAGCCGCGCATGGAGCCGAGGCAGGGGAGCAGCGGCGTATCGCGGTGATCCCGGTCAAGGATGAGGAGCGCCTGCGCTACCAGGAGTGGGTGGCCGCGAACCGCCGGATCGTCCGGGAGGCCTCCGGCGGCCGTTACGGGTACCTGCACATCCCGGACATGATGGCTAACGGCTGGGCGCAGCTGCACCGCGACCTGGACACCGAAACTGCCCTCGACGGCCTCATCGTGGACGTCCGCCGGAACCGCGGCGGCCACACGTCCCAGCTGGTGGCGGAACTGATTGGCCGGAAGGTCACCGGCTGGAGCATGCCCCGCGGCGAACGTCCGCGGACCTACCCGCACCACGCGCCGCGGGGTCCGGTGATCATCCTCGCCGATGAATTTGCCGGGTCCGACGGCGACATCATCACCCAGGTCTCCAAACTGCGGGGGATCGGCCCAGTGATCGGCACGCGCACCTGGGGCGGCGTGGTGGGGATTGATAACAGGTTCTCCCTGGCTGACGGCACCGGCGTGACCCAGCCGCGGTACGCCACCTGGTTCGGTGGCGGCGTGGGCTGGTCCGTGGAAAACTACGGCGTGGATCCCGACATCGAAGTGCTCTACCCGCCGCACGCTTATGCCGCCGGCAGGGACCCCCAGCTGGAATACGGGATCGGTGCGCTCAAGGAAATGATCCAGGAGCTGCCCACCGACAAGCCCCCGGTCCGCGAAGGCTACCGTCGCCTGAAGCCAGCGCCGCTTCCGGCCCGCCGGCACGGCGACTAAGGCCGGCCCGGCACCACGCAACAAAGAAGGCCCTGCCCCTCCCGGTTAGTCCGGGTGGGATCAGGGCCTTCTCTATCTCAGTAGCGGCGGCAGCCGCCTGAACGGATCAGGCTTCCAGGGATGCGTCCAAGGTGATCTCGATGCTGGCCAGCGCGCCGGAGACCGGGCAGCCGATCTTGGCCTCGCCGGCGATCCGCTGGAAGTCTTCTTCGGAGATGCCGGGAATCTTTGCCGACACCGTCAGGTGGCTCCCGGTGATGCCCGTGCCGGGAACAAACGTCACGTCGGCTTTGGTACGGATCTCGTCCGGGACATGCCCGGCCTGGGTGAGGGCCAGGCTGAACGCCATGGAGAAGCAGCTCGCGTGCGCTGCAGCGATCAGTTCTTCCGGGCTGGTCTTGCCCTCGGCCGCTTCGGTGCGTGCCTTCCAGGTAACGTCAAAAGTGCCCAGGCCGGAGCTGTCCAGCGTGGTCTGACCCGACCCTGTCATCAGGTCGCCGTTCCATACTGTGTGCGCGGTGCGTGTTGCTGCCATGTCCACTCCTCAAGTCGGTTCGAACCGGGACCGGCCGTTGCCTGGCCCCGCCGGTTCCAATCCTAGGGATTGAGCGATAGCCGTGCACAGAGTGTCCGCTCTCAGTGGATTGTGACCGTGCGCCCGGCCGCTTGGCGACTAACGCCTGGAGGTTACCGCTTGGCGGTTAAACAGCGACGGCGCCGCTCCCGGACGAGGGGAGCGGCGCCGTCGTAAGTGGTTCAGCCAGCGATCAGTTCCAGAGCGTGGCGATGGCCACGTTGAGCAGCGCAAGTCCGCCAACGCCGTGGGCCAGGCCCTTGCTGATGTCCTCGCCCTTCTTGTATTTGCGGCGGCCGATGAAAGCCAGCACGCCGACGGCCAGGGCGATCGCGAACTTGATGCCCAACTTGAAGTAGTTCGCGTCCATGTCCAAGGCAGGGATCAGGCCCATCAGCACAATACCGGTGATGAGCTGAAGAGCCGCGCCATCGAACTGCCGGGGGTGGACCGTGGGGGTCTTCATGTTCCCGATCCAGATGCCGACGATCATGGCGGCGCCGACGATGTGCAGGAAAACCACGATGTTGTACACGATAATCATAGGCCCAGTCTACGCAGACGTTCTACGCCACGTAGTAAGGCGGGCCGCAGTGTTTGTGTGTGTCGGCGGAGACAAGGGCACTGCGGCTTAAACCGCGACGGCGGTGCACGCGTTCCAGTGGTTTCCCACCGGTGCGTGCACCGCCGTCGCTCGGCTCTGGCTTGGGTTAGAGTCCCAGGTCGGCCTCGAAGGCGCCTTCTTCAAGGCGGGCCTTCAGGGTCTGGAGGAAACGGCCTGCATCCGCGCCGTCCACCAGGCGGTGGTCGTACGTGAGGGACAGGTACATCATGGAGCGGATGGCGATCGAATCGTCACCGTTCTCGTCGGCCACCACCACGGGGCGCTTGACGATCGCGCCGGTGCCCAGGATGCCCACCTGCGGCTGGTTGATGATCGGGGTGTCGAACAGGGCGCCGACCGAACCGATGTTGGTGATGCTGAACGTTCCGCCGGACAGCTCGTCCGGGCCGATCTTGCCGTCGCGGGTACGCCCGGCAACGTCGGCGATCTTGCCGGCCAGTCCGGCCAGGTTCAGGTTGCCGGCATCGGAGATGACCGGAACCAGGAGGCCCTTGTCCGTGTCCACGGCAATCGCCAGGTGCTCGGCATTGTGGTACGTGATTTCCTGCTTGTCCTCGTCGTACGCAGCGTTGACCTTGGGGTGCTGCTTGAGGGCCTCGGCCACGGCCTTGGCGATGAACGGCAGGAAGGTGAGCTTGACGCCGTTTTGTGCCAGGAACGAGTTCTTGGCCTTCAGTCGGAGCTTGGCCACCTTGGTCATGTCCACTTCGTGCACCTGCGTGAGCTGCGTGGAGACGTCGAGGGACTCGCGCATACGGCGGGCGATGACCTGGCGGATGCGGGGAGCCTTCTGCGTGGTGCCGCGCAGGGAGGAGGCGGCCGGACCGGCCGGAGCGGCGGACGGCTTGGCCGGTGCTGCTGCGGCGGGAGCGGCCTTGGCTTCTGCAGCGGCGAGGACGTCCTGCTTGCGGATGCGGCCACCAACGCCGGTGCCGGACAGCGATGCGACATCCACGCCGTGCTGGTTGGCCAGCTTCCGGACCAGCGGAGTCACGTAGCCGGACTCGCCGCCGGCAGCAGGCTCGGCCGCGGGTGCCGGGGGTGCAGCGGTGGCAGGTGCTGGTGCCGCAGCAAGTGCCGCCTCAGCCTTGGGTGCTTCGGGTGCAGGTGCCGCAGCGGGCGCCGGTGCCGCGGGCTTGGCTGCCGGAGCTGCTGCTGATGCCGGAGCGGAGGCTGCGGGTGCTGCTGCCGGAGCGGAGGCTGCGGGTGCTGCCGCGCCGGAGCCGATGACGGCGAGGACTGCACCAACCTCGGCGGTTTCGTCTTCGTTGACCCGGATTTCCTGCAGCGTTCCCGCTACGGGGGACGGGATTTCGGTGTCAACCTTGTCGGTGGATACCTCGAGCAGCGGCTCATCCACGGCAACGGTGTCGCCCACGGCCTTCAGCCAGCGGGTGACGGTTCCTTCGGTGACGCTTTCGCCCAGTGCCGGGAGGGTGACGTCGTGGCTTTCGCCGTCCGACGCGGCCGGTGCTGCCGCTGCGGGAGCTGCCGGTGCTTCTTCGGCCGGAGCTTCTTCGGCGGGTGCCTCTGCAGCCGGTGCGGCCGGGGCTTCTTCGGCCGGCGCTGCTGCTTCGGGGGCTGCGCCGCCGCCGGACCCGTCGCCGATGCGGACCAGGGGAGCGCCTACTTCGGCGGTCTCGTCTTCGGCAACGAGGATTTCCTCGATGATGCCGGCAATCGGAGAGGGGATTTCGGTGTCCACTTTGTCGGTGGAAACCTCGAGCAGCGGTTCGTCCACCTCTACCCGGTCACCTACCTGCTTGAGCCAGCGGGTGACGGTTCCTTCGGTGACGCTCTCACCGAGGGCGGGCAAGTTAACGGATTCAGACATGTCGTCCCCGTTCTCCTTATTGATCTTTTGTGCGGATGATGGCTGGCTTGTTCGAGCTTAGTGCACCCGGCGGGTCACGCCGGGTGCACCAAACGCTGTTGTCTTGCTGTGCTGCTGGCTGTAACTAGCCGTGGAGCGGGCGACCGGCCAGGGCCATTGCGGCCTCGCCGAGTGCCTCGTTCTGCGTCGGGTGCGCGTGGATGAGTCCGGCAACATCTTCCGGGTAGGCTTCCCAGTTGACGATCAGCTGGGCTTCGCCGATCTGCTCGCCGACGCGGGTGCCGATCATGTGGACGCCAACAACAGGGCCGTCTTTTTCGCGGACGAACTTGATGATGCCGCCGGTGCCCAGAATGGCGCTCTTGCCGTTTCCGGCCAGGTTGTATTCCGTGCTTTCAACCCTGTCATCGCCGAACTTCTCCTTGGCGGCCTTCTCGGAGTAACCCACCGAGGCAATCTCGGGATCGCAGTAGGTGACCTTGGGGACGTTGATGTCGTCGACAACCACGGGCTTCAAGCCGGCGATTTCTTCGGCGACGAAGATGCCCTGCTGGAAACCGCGGTGTGCCAGCTGCACGCCGGGAACGATGTCGCCGACGGCGTAGACGTTGCCGACGCCGGTGTGGAGGCGTTCGTTGGTGATCACGAAGCCGCGATCAACCGTGACGCCCGCTTCTTCGAACCCCAGGCCCGCCGTGGACGGTCCGCGTCCCACAGCAACGAGCAGAAGGTCTGCTTCGAAGGTCTTGCCGTCCACCAGGGTGACCTTGACGCCGTCGTTGTCCTGCTCGACGCCCTGGAAGAAGGTGCCGGTGTTGAACTTGATGCCGCGCTTCTTGAAGCTGCGCTCCAGGACCTTGATGATGGATGCGTCCTCGTTGGGCACCAGGGACGGCAGGCCCTCAATGATGGTGACGTCCACGCCGAAGGACTTCCATACCGAAGCGAATTCGACGCCGATGACGCCGCCGCCCAGGACGATGACGCTCTTGGGCACGTAGTCCATCTTCAGGGCTTCGTCAGAGGTGATCACGCGGCCGCCGATTTCCAGGCCCGGAAGGGAGCGGGAGTAGGAGCCGGTGGCGAGGACGATGTTCTTGCCCTTGTAGGCTGTGCCATTGACGGTGATGGTGTCCGGGGCGGTGAGTTTGCCTTCGCCCTCAATGACGGTGATGCCCTTGCCCTTGATCAGACCCTGCAGGCCCTTGAACTTACCGGCAATGATGCCGTCCTTGTAGGCGTTCACGGCGGTCATGTCGATGGACTGGAGCTCCACGTTGACGCCGTACTTGGAGCCGTCGCGGGCGTGGTCGGCAACTTCTGCGGAGTGCAGCAGGGCCTTGGTGGGGATACAGCCGTTGTGCAGGCAGGTACCACCCAGTTTGGCCTTCTCAACCAGACCAACGGTGAAGCCAAGCTGTACGGCCCGCAGGGCTGTGGCGTATCCGCCGCTGCCGCCACCTAGTACCAGGATGTCGAATTCTTGCGCAGTTGCCTGATCGGCCACTTAGACGCTCCCTCGCGTGAACGATGACGCGATCGTGCGCATCATCTGGTCTTGAACTTGTACTGCCGTGATTATGCCAGCAGGCAGGTTCTCGTGCATTTGTGACTACCGGGGTTCACCTTAGCGAACCCCTCATCCATGCTCCACCTTGGCGCCGCCTTTGTGGGGCGCTTGTGTCGAGTGTCACGCGGCCATGTGGCCAAGGGATCACGGCCGGTTCTGCAGTCCCATGACAAAGGGCCGCGTGACAACTCAACAGCAAAGGTCAGGTGGTCCTGGGTCAGGCGGCAGCCGCCAGGATGTCCTCGACGTAAGCCACCAGTGTGCGGACGGTGCAGCCCGTGCCCTGCTTGTGGGTGTAGCCGTACGGGCTTCCGTTGTTGAAGGACGGGCCGGCGATGTCGATGTGGGCCCAGGGGATCTGCTCCCCGTCCTTGCCCTTGCCGACAAACTCGCGCAGGAAAACCGCCGCGGTCATCATGCCGCCGTGGCGTTCACCGATATTGGCGAGATCGGCCACCTGGGAGTCGATGCTGGGGCGCAGTTCCTCCGGCAATGGCATGGGCCACACCAGTTCGCCCGCACGGTCGGCGGCGGCCTTGATCGGTCCGGTCACGCTGTCCGAGCCCATAACGCCGGCCGTCCTGTTACCGAGGGCGATGAGCTGCGCGCCGGTGAGGGTGGCGACGTCGATGATGGCATCAGGGTATTCACGGCTCGCCGCGACGATGCCGTCTGCCATGACCAGGCGGCCTTCGGCATCGGTGTTCAGCACTTCTACGGTCTTGCCGCCGAACATGGTGAGGACGTCCGCAGGCCGTGAGGCGGCACCGGAGGGCATGTTTTCCGCGATGCAGAGCCAGGCGGTCGCCTTCACCGGCAGGCCCAGTCCTGCGATCGCCAGCACAGTATTAAGGACGACGGCGGCGCCCGCCATATCGCTCTTCATGTCGCCCATGCCAAGGGCCGGCTTGATCGAGATTCCGCCGGTGTCGAATGTGATGCCCTTGCCTACCAGTGCGATTTTTGCGGTGGCCTTGGCGGGGGCGTATTCGACCTTCACGAGTCGGGGCTGGCGGGTGGAGCCTTTGCCCACGCCCATGATGCCGCCGAAGCCTTCCTTTTCGAGGCGCTTTTCGTCCCAGACGGTTACTTTGACAGGGAGACCCTTGGCCAGCTCCTTGGCGGCCTCGGCGAAGGATTCGGGGTACAGGTGGCTGGGCGGCTGGTTGACCAGGGACCGCGTGGCGTTGACGGCCTTGCCGACCAGGCCTGCCCGTGTCAGTGCTGAGCGAAGCGCATCATTGGTAGCAACGTCCGTGTAAATCACCGCGTTGCGGACCGGTTCCTTCAGTCCGTCGTTGGACGACCGGTACTCGGTGAAGGAATAGGCTCCCAGGGCGGCACCCTCGGCGACCGCCGCAACGTCGGCGACTCCCGCCGTCGGGAGCGCGAGGACAACGGTGGGCAGGCCACCGAGCTGGCGGACGGCGGAACCCGCGGCACGCCGCAGGGCCTCTTCGGTCAGCGGACGGCCAGCGGCCACCTTGCCGACTCCGGCGAGAACCAGAACCCCGGCACCCGTTTCCGGCAGGCCGGGCAGCCGAACGATCTGGTCGGCGGCGCCGGTGACACCCAGGACCTTCAGGGAATCGGTCAGCGCTTCGGCCGATTTCGCGGTCAGCGGGTTCTCAAGCAGGACGGGGCCGTCCGGTCCCTGTCCCACGCCGATCACCACGGCGTCACTGGGGGTCCTCTTCAGGTCCTTAGCGAGGGTACTAAGGTTGATTTCAGTATTCTTGACCACGGGGTAAGTCCTCAATTCTCGAAAAGGCTGTTCGCGCTGGTATGGATGTCAGGCGCCCGGCCATGGATATCCGGCTGCCGTCCGATCGGGACGTCGCCGGGGTGCCGGTAAACCCGTCCGGCAGGCCATTCACGATCGTAGCCGCTGCGGGCCGCGGCGGCGGAATCTCCTGAGACCTGCGCCACACCGGCCGGCGGAATTCCGGAGTGCCTGGCCGCGTTGTACAAGATATTCACCCGACTCCTTGAAAGGACGACGCCGTGCTTGAACGGATTTCCGGTTCCCTGCTGGACCCCGATGCGCTCTATGCGAGCAACATCGAGCTGTTCCACAGCCCGGCGCTCCGCGGGCTGAACCTGGTGATGGGTTTCACCGGCTTTGCCGATGCCGGCCACGTGGTGAGGCAGATCAATGCGGAGCTCCTGGACACCCTCGACGCCGAGCCGGTGGCCGTGTTCGACGCCGACCAGCTCATCGACTACCGGTCGCGGAGGCCCCACATCTCCTTTGTGGAGGATCACCTGCAGGACTACCAGCAGCCGAAGCTGGCACTGTACAAGCTGACGGACGGGCTCGGCAGCCCGTTCCTGCTGCTGGCCGGTTTTGAACCCGACCTTCAATGGGAGCGGTTCGCGCGCGCCGTCGTCGGCATTGTGGAAAAGCTGGACGTGAACCTCGTGACCTGGATCCACTCCATTCCCATGCCTGTGCCGCACACGCGCCCCGTGGGTGTGACCGTCCATGGCAACCGTCCGGAATTGATCGAGGGCATTTCGGTCTGGAAGCCCACCGTTGACGTTCCGGCGGCCGTGGGCCACATTCTGGAGTTGCGGCTGGTGGAAGCTGAGCGCAATGTTGCCGGCTACGTGATCCACGTTCCGCACTACCTCGCTGAGGCGGAATACCCGCCGGCCGCCGTGGCCGGACTTGAATTCCTCGGTGCCGCGACGTCACTGATGTTGCCTGCGGACCGGTTGCGCGAAGCCGGCAGGGAAGTGGGCCGCCAGATCGCCGAGCAGGTCGCAGCCTCTGAAGATGTGCAGCAGGTGGTCTCCCGGCTGGAAGAGCGGTACGACGAGAAGGCCGAAGGCACCGTCCGGCGCTCGCTCCTGGCCGATGAGAATGACGAACTGCCCAACGGGGACGAGCTGGGCGCGGCAGTGGAGGCCTACCTGGCCCGCGAGAACCCGCACCCGTAGCCCGTCCCGCGGCGTCCGCCTGCCAGACGCCTGCCCAGCGTGGGGCGGCAGCCCGGGCATAATGAGGGGGTGACCGCACCCCGAGCCTGGCTGATCTGGACCATCGGCATCTTCGCCTACCTGGTGGCCGTCTCCCAGCGCACCTCATTTGGTGTGGTGGGACTGGAGGCCACCGAGCGGTTCCATGCCGGCGCGTCCGCCATCTCCTTCTTTACAGTGCTCCAGCTGCTGGTCTACGCAGGCCTGCAGATCCCCGTGGGCCTCCTGGTGGACAGGTTCGGCTCGCGCATCATGATCGCCGGTGGAGCCGTCCTGATGGGTCTTGGGCAGCTCCAGTTGGCCTTCGCTGATACCATCCCCGGCGGTGTGGCGGGGCGGGTTCTTGTGGGCGCCGGCGACGCCATGACATTTATTTCCGTGATCCGCCTCATTCCCTTATGGTTCGCGCCGGCTCGGGTTCCCCTGGTCACCCAGCTGACCGGCATGTCGGGCCAGCTCGGGCAGCTGTTCAGTGTGCTGCCTTTCGCCTTTGTCCTGCATTCCTTTGGCTGGACCCCCGGCTTCCTGATGCTCGCCGGCATGGCGGGCCTCGCGGTGGTGCTGGTGCTGGTGTTGTTGAAGGAACACCCGCCCGGTGCGCCTGCCCCGCAGGCGCAGCAGGGGTTGAAGGCTACCGGCGCCTCGCTCGCGCGGGCGTGGCGCCAGCCGGGTACCCGGCTGGGGATGTGGAGCCACTTCACCATCCAGTTCAGCGGCACCGTCTTCGCCATGACCTGGGGGTATCCGTTCCTGATCTCGGGCCAGGGCCTGGATGCAACAACCGTGGCCGGCCTGATGACTTTGTACGTTGCGGCGGCGATGGCCGTGGGCCCTTTCATCGGGCAGTTCGTTTCCCGTCACCCGCTTCGCCGCTCAACCATGGTCCTGCTCATCGCCGGCGCCACGGCCGCTGCCTGGGCCGCGGTGCTGCTGACACCTGGCCGTTCCCCGCTGTGGCTGCTCGCGTGCCTGGTGGTAGTCCTGGCCATCGGGGGGCCAGGATCGATGATCGGGTTCGATTTCGCGCGTACCTTCAATCCCGCGCACAGGATCGGTACCGCAACGGGCATCGTGAATGTGGGCGGCTTCATCGCGGCCCTTGTGGCGATCTTCCTGATCGGCCTGGTGCTGGACGTCCTGCTGGCCAGCGGCTATTCCGACGGCGTCCTGTACGGGCTCGAACCGTTCCGGATCGCACTGAGCGTTCAGTTCCTGCTGCTGGGTTTTGGCGCCGCCATGACGCTTGCCTGCCGGCGCAAAGTACGGCGCCAGATGGCCGCGCAAGGTGTTGTGGTCCCGCCGCTCCTCCGGGCCATGGCGCAGCAGCGGCGGGCGAACCTGGCCCAGCGGCGCCAGCGCGACCGCGCGGGCAAAGACTGACACTTGTCCTCCACATCGGCCGCTATGTCCACATGGCGCACATTTTTTCCGGAGTGGGGTATCGGATGAGCCAAGACTGGAGTCATGAAACCTTCAGAACACCTGACCGTCCGAGGCCCTGAAGACATCCTCGGTTTCATTCCGCATTCCCTGGGCTACTGGCCGGCAGACAGCCTGGTCGCGATGACCCTGCAGGGAAACCGTCTGGGAGCAACCCTGCGGCTGGATCTTCCAGGCCCGGAAACGCTCGCGGACCCGCGGGACTACGCCCGCACGGTGCGCGACTATCTTCAGGCTGACGAGAATGCCGATGCCGCCCTGCTGGCCTGCTTCACCAACGACGGCTGGATGGAACCACCTGGAACCTACCGCGGGCTGCTGGACGCGCTGCTGTCGGTCCTTGGCACCGCGGGGATGCCGGTGCGGGACGCCTGGTACGTCGGTGACGACTTCTGGCGTGATGCTTTTTGCACCGACAAGTCCTGCTGCCCCTCGCCGGGCCGGTCTGTTCAGGCGATCCGGGACAGCATGCTTAATGCCGAAATGGTCTTCCGCGGCAGCAGCGTCGGGCCCGGGCCGGAGGACGGCGCCCATCCTCTGCCCACGCTTTCCGGCGAGGACCGGGCAGCCATCCTTGCCTCCGAGGCAACGTGGGCGGAGCAGCTGGACGGGCGCCGGGGGAGCAGGGACCAGTTTGGCCAGCTGATGGTCCACTGGGAGGCCCTGCTGGCCAACGCGCCTGGCCGGCCGCTGCCGGTCAACGACGTTGCCTACCTTCGCGCGTCGCTCCGGGTCCCCACCTGGCGTGACGCCGTCCTGGTGATGGCCGCCGCCGGTCAGGCAACTGCCCTGGCGGGGGCCGAGAAGTTCGGCATCTTCGATGCCGGCAGCATCCTGGCTCCGGTGGGGCCTGCACTCCTGGGCCCCACACCTTCCGGACTTCCAGCGTCGGGAGCGGGACTGCCAGGACGGGCGCCTGCCGGTCCTGGTACCAAATGCCAGCCGGGCATTCCGGGATATGGCGAAGTCCTGTTGGGGCTGGACCCGGTGGTTCCCGCCTGGCACTCTCTTAACAGCCTGGACGCAGTACTGGAACAGCTGTCGGCGTGCGGCGGGCAGGCCGGTGCGGCCGCGCTGACAGGGCGTGGGTGGATCGCGTGGTGCAGGGGGCGGGGGTCCTACGCTGCTGCGTACCTCGGCCGCGCCCTTGACGAGGAACCAGGCTACCGGCTCGCTGAACTTATGCTTGAGCTCGTGCGGCGCGGCACACTCTGCGGCTGGGCTGCGCGCAAGGAGGCCGCCTGGCGGAAATTCGAACCCGATGCAGCCTGATCGGTTGCAGCTTGGCCTGGGGGCAAGCCTGGCAGCCGCAAGGCCAGGGTCCTGCCGCCATCCCCGCCGCGAATGCTGCAGGCGTGCGGCCCAGACAGGTGGCCCCAGCCCCGGCGATGGTGCAGCCTTGAGGTCCGGTTTGGGAAAACCGTGAGACAATGGTTGCCGAGACCCGGTTGGGTCCGTGACTCAAGTGCATGTGATGAAGCCCAGTCGGGAACATTATGGCCGCCCCGGCAGTTCTACTTGTAGACTCTGCCGGCCGTGGTTGCACCTGATATTCATCACGGACTTGACAGGGTCATAGTGGTGTTGCCCGTATGGTGATTCCACAGACCGCCGCTAGAAAGGTTTTCTGTGACCCCGTCTTCCGCGAAGAAGGATCCCGCCGCCCAGGACGATTTGTCCCCTGAGGCGAAGCAGGCTGCAACGAACGCCAAGCGAGCAGCGACGCGGGCAGCCAACAAAGCCATCAAGGATGCCTCCGGTGACGCCGGTTTGGACGGCAAGCCTGAGCCCAAGAAGCGCGGGCCCAAGCCCGGCGCCAAAGCCGCTGCCGAAGCAGCCGGAAAGTCCGCGCGCGGCGCATCGGACGATGACGAGGACGTTGAGGAGGACCTCGACGACACCAACATCGCCGATGACAGCGAGATCAACGCCGCCAAGGCCGCATCGGCAGCCACGGGTAAGGGGTTCGTCTACTCGGATGCCGATGACGACGATGCCCCTGTCCAGCAGGTGATGTCGGCTGGCGCCACGGCTGACCCCGTCAAGGATTACCTCAAGCAGATCGGTAAGGTTGCGCTGCTCAATGCCGAGCAGGAAGTGGACCTCGCGCTCCGGATCGAAGCCGGACTCTTCGCCGAAGAGAAGATCAACGCCGACGACGGCTCGATGGACCCCAAGTTCAAGCGTGAACTTGAGTTCGTCATCCACGACGGCAAGCGCGCCAAGAACCACCTGCTCGAAGCCAACCTCCGTCTGGTGGTCTCGCTGGCCAAGCGCTACACCGGCCGCGGCATGCTGTTCCTGGACCTCATCCAGGAAGGCAACCTGGGCCTGATCCGCGCTGTCGAGAAGTTCGACTACACCAAGGGCTTCAAGTTCTCCACATACGCCACATGGTGGATCCGCCAGGCCATTACCCGCGCCATGGCAGACCAGGCCCGCACCATCCGCATCCCGGTGCACATGGTCGAAGTCATCAACAAGCTGGCCCGCGTGCAGCGCCAGATGCTCCAGGACCTGGGCCGCGAACCCACGCCCGAAGAACTGGCCCTCGAACTGGACATGACTCCCGAGAAGGTCGTGGAGGTCCAGAAGTACGGCCGCGAACCGATCTCCCTACACACCCCGCTGGGTGAAGACGGAGACTCCGAGTTCGGCGACCTCATCGAGGATTCCGAGGCCGTGGTTCCCGCTGATGCCGTGAGCTTTACGCTCCTGCAGGAGCAGCTGCACTCCGTCCTGGACACCCTGTCCGAGCGCGAGGCCGGCGTGGTGGCCATGCGTTTCGGCCTCACCGACGGCCAGCCGAAGACTTTAGACGAAATCGGCAAGGTCTACGGTGTTACGCGTGAGCGCATCCGCCAGATCGAATCCAAGACCATGTCCAAGCTCCGCCACCCGTCGCGGTCGCAGGTACTGCGGGACTACCTGGACTAGATCAGGACTCAGGAAGCGCGGGTCACCCTCTGCCCATCATCTTCGGATCGATGGGTGTGAAGGTGCCCCGCGCTTCCTTGTCCTTGGCTTCATAACAAAGAAGAGGACCCCTCCAGCTGGAGGGGTCCTCTTCGAGGTGTATCAGGTTGGGTGCGCCTTGGTCAGTCGACGGCTACGGGAGCCTTCTCGTGAAGCCTGCCCGTCTCATCGTGCCAGTCGGAGCTCAACGGCCTCAGCGTAGCCTCGATGGCACGGGCATGGTGGCCGCAGAACAGCAGCTCACCGCCGGAGGACTCGAGTACAACGCGGACATATGCCTGAGCTCCGCAGCGATCGCACCTGTCCAGTGCGTTGAGTGTGCGGTCTGCCACTGCTGTTGTCATGTCGGCCTCCTTAGTAGATCTGTATGTCTATATAACCAGTATTCGTACCAATCCCATCGCAAGGACGGGTCAAGTTCGCTGTCCGCGTAGCCACAAGAATCGATCAAGCCGCCGGTTTCGGTCACGGAAGGATAACGAGTGGCCTCGCCCACAGCCCGGAGGAAGTGTGGCAGCCCACCGTCCGCTGCCGCGCCGACTAGGCTTGATGGAGCGCCCGCGGCGCCAGCTGTTCCGTCACTGAAGGAGATCACAACCCGTGGCACCAAGTTCTGATTACACCGCCCGGCACCTTTCTGTCCTGGAGGGCCTCGAAGCCGTCCGTAAGCGCCCCGGCATGTACATCGGCTCCACTGATTCGCGCGGGCTGATGCACTGCCTGTGGGAGATCATCGACAACTCGGTGGACGAAGCGCTTGCCGGATTTGGGCACGATATCAAGATCATCCTGCACGCGGACAACTCAGTGGAAATTCACGACGACGGCCGCGGCATCCCCGTGGACGTGGAACCCAAGACTGGCCTCACCGGCGTCGAGGTGGTCTTCACCAAGCTCCATGCGGGCGGCAAGTTCGGCGGCGGGTCCTACACCGCCTCCGGCGGCCTCCACGGCGTGGGCGCCTCTGTGGTGAACGCCTTGTCCGCGCGCCTGGACGTGGAAGTGGACCGCGGCAGCAAGACGTACAAAATGTCGTTCCGCCGCGGCGAGCCGGGGCGTTTCCAGGATCAGGGATCCAAGCTGGACCCGTCGGCGGTGTTCGCGCCGTTTGTGGACGGCTCGGTTCTGGACGTAGCGGGCAAGGCGAAGCGTGGTGTGACCGGGACCCGGATCCGCTACTGGGCGGACCGCCAGATTTTCACGCCGGACGCCAAGTTCTCCTACGACGAACTGGCCGCTCGGGCACGTCAGACCTCCTTCCTGGTGCCGGGACTCAAGCTCACCGTCCGCGATGAGCGCAGGCTGGCCGGTACTCCCGGTGAAGCAGCCGGCCACGAAGAGGTGTTCCACCACGACGGCGGCCTGTCCGAGTTCGTTGAGTTCCTCGCCGCCGATCCCGCCGTCACCGACGTCTGGCGGCTGCACGGGTCAGGCAAATTCAAGGAAACAGTGCCAGTACTCGACGAACGGGGGCACAGCCAGCTCGCCGAGGTTGAACGTGACTGTGAAGTGGACGTGGCCCTCCGGTGGGGCATCGGCTATGACAGCACCGTCCGCAGCTTCGTCAACATCATCGCCACGCCCAAAGGCGGAACGCACCAGTCAGGTTTCGAGCAGGCGCTGGTGAAGACGTTCCGGAAAGCAGTGGAGGCCAACGCCCGCAAGCTGAAGGCCGGCAACGACAAAATCGAAAAGGACGACATCTTTGCCGGCCTGACGGCTGTGCTGACGGTCCGGTTGGCTGAGCCGCAGTTCGAGGGCCAGACGAAGGAGATCCTGGGCACCTCCGCTGTCCGCGCCATCGTCTCGAAGGTGGTGGAGCAGGAGATCACCGCGAAGCTGAACTCAGCCAACCGGAATGACAAGGCGCACTCCGCGCTGCTCCTGGAAAAAATCGTCAGCGAGATGAAGTCCCGGATTTCCGCCCGGGTCCACAAGGAGACCCAGCGGCGCAAGAATGCCCTGGAAACTTCGTCCATGCCCACCAAGCTCGCCGACTGCCGGACGGACGACGTCGGCCGTTCCGAACTGTTCATCGTGGAAGGCGACTCTGCCTTGGGAACCGCCAAGCTGGCACGGTCCTCGGACTTCCAGGCGCTGCTGCCCATCCGCGGCAAGATCCTGAACGTGCAGAAGGCATCCGTGGGCGACATGCTCTCCAACGCGGAATGCGCTGCGCTGATCCAGGTGGTGGGCGCCGGTTCGGGCCGCAGCTTCGACATCAACGCGGCCCGGTACGGCAAAGTCATTCTGATGACCGACGCAGACGTCGACGGCGCCCACATCCGGACGCTGTTGCTGACGCTCTTTTTCCGGTATATGCGCCCCATGATCGACGCGGGGCGGGTCTATGCTGCCGTGCCACCCTTGCACCGGGTGGAGGTCATCAACGCCGGGCAGAAGGCCAACGACATGATCTACACCTACTCGGAGGCGGAACTGCACGTGCTCCTGGCCCGGCTGGCCAAGGAAGGCAAGCGCTACAAGGAGCCGATCCAGCGGTACAAGGGCCTGGGCGAGATGGACGCCGGGCAGCTTGCCGAGACCACCATGGACCCGCGGCACCGGACACTGCGCAAGGTGGGGATCGAGAACGCCAAGCATGCGGAGGACACCTTCGACCTGCTGATGGGGTCCGATGTTGCCCCCCGCAAAGACTTCATCATCGCCGGCGCCTCCAGCCTGGACCGGGAGCGGATCGACGCCTGACGTCCTCTGATGGTTCGACCCGCGACGGCACAGTGCATGCCGGCACAGCCCAGACGCGGATTCAGTCCGCGACGGCGGTTCAGCCCACGCCTGGGATTCAGCCCAGAAGGCCCGGCACGATCAGCAGGGCAGTGGGCACGGCCAGGAGCAGGGCGCAGCCCGCAAGAACCATCCCGCGGGCGGCGGCAGACAGCTGCGGCTGAGGGGAAAGCAGCCGGCTGACCCGGGAAATGGTGGTCCTGGCAGAACCTGTGACGGCGCCGGTGGGCGCCTCAAGCCCGTCCAGGGGAAGGCTGGGGTGCGCGGACGGCATCGCAGCGGCCGCCGTGCTTCCGGCCATCCCTGCCCCCATACCCGCCGCCATACCGCTGGTAGGGCCACTGGCCACAATGGCGATCGCCTTGATGAGCGTGGCTTTGCTTTCCGTCTTCAGCGCAACGTCGTCCGCCAGCATTTCGATGAGCGAGTTCACTGCCTCCTGCGCGAGGCGCGTGGTGGGAAGCCAGGGGAGTGCCTGGCGCCAGGCTGCAAACGCCCACAGCAGGAGATGGTGGCGCTGGTTGAGGTGGGCATTCTCATGGCTCAGGACGGCCCGTAATTCCGCCGGCTCCAGGGCAGCCATCAGGCCGTCCGAGAGCACCGTCACCGAGCGGGCCCCGCCAGGCAGGCAATAGGCAACAGGTGAATCGTGGCTGATGACCACCGTGCGGGCTGCATCCACGGACGGGGCGGCCAGCAGAGCCAGGAGCTCCCGGTGCCGACGCCGCTGCCGTTCAATCTTGTAGTACGTCAGCAAAAGGGTGAAGACCAGATGGGCGGTGAGCAGGGCCGCGGCGGACAGTGCGAAGAGATGCCAGAAGCCCAGTGCCGTGGTGGGCGCGTTGAAAAGGACCATGCCTGCGAGCCCGCGGAGCCCGGATATGAGGTTGTCGCCGATCGGTTCGAGCCCGTAGACCAGCATGGCGCCGATCATGGACAGCCCGCCCGCGAGTGCTATTGCCTGCCACAGCAGCATGGCCGTGAACGGTGACCGGGCAGGCCACGCGGCACGGGAAAGCAGGATAGGCACTGGCCACGCCAAGACTATCGCCAGGACCGCCAGCAGGTACGAGGTCCAGAACATGGTCCGCTAGATGTGGCCAAGCAGTTTGCGCAGTGTTTCCGCTTCACTGTCCGTCACGGAGCCGATGAACCGTGCCAGCACGGCTGCCCGGTCTGGCGCTGAGCCCAGAACCTCATGCATCAGTTCCGCCGTGTGGTCTTCCCTGCTGGAAACGGCCTGGTAGCGGTGCGGCCGGGTGCCGCGTTCCCGCTCCACCAGGCCCTTCTTCTCGAGCCGCGAGAGGACGGTCAGGACGGTTGTGACGGCAAGTTCCTTGCCCTCATGCCCGGCAGCGTCCCCTTTGGCTTCGGTGGTGGTTGCCAGCCTGTCGCGCAGCGTGTTCGCCGTGGCTGCCTCGTGGCCCGCCCAGAGCAGATCCATCACTGCCCGTTCCAGTTCGCCAAGACTTGCCATTGACATACATCCTTCGATTCCCCGCACCGAACCGTTCACGGCCCGGTGACTGCGATATGCGCTACAGATACAAAACAAATTTACCTGTTTTTCGCCTGAGTTTCTACGTACGGTAGAACACTGGGCGCGCCGCGACCTTGTGGGAGCCACTTCCGCATGGAACTGTTGGTTTACTGTGCCCGCCGCATTGTTCTACACTCTGTAGAAGTCAAAGTTCTACGAACCGTAGAAAAGTTGCTCCGCCAACCCGAGGGACTGCTGTGGAAGCTCTGGAAATCGCACGCTGGCAATTCGGCATCACCACCGTTTACCACTTCATGATGGTGCCTCTCACCATCGGGCTGGGCCTGGTGGTGGCCGTGATGCAGACGCTCTGGCACCGCACCGGCAAGGTCGAATACCTCCGCATGACCAAGTTCTGGGGCAAGCTTTTCCTGATCAACTTCATCATGGGCGTGGCCACCGGCATTGTGCAGGAGTTCCAGTTCGGTATGGCCTGGAGCGAGTACAGCCGGTTTGTCGGCGACGTGTTCGGGGCGCCGCTGGCGTTGGAGTCGCTGCTGGCCTTCTTTGTTGAGTCCACGTTCCTTGGCCTGTGGATCTTCGGCTGGAAGCAGCTGAAGCCGGGCATCCACCTGGCTTGCCTCTGGGTAGCCGTGGTGGGATCGGTGTTCTCCGCCTACTTCATCATTGTGGCCAACAGCTGGATGCAGCATCCGGTGGGCGCGGAAATTATTGACGGCCGGCCGGTCATGACGGACGCCTGGGCCGTGTTCACCAACAACACCGCACTCGTCGCAGTTCCGCACACGCTGATGGGAGCCCTGGCCGTGGCCGGTGGCTTCCTCCTGGGCATCGCCTGGTACCACCTCTGGCGGCGTCGCCGGGACGGCATCGATACCATCGGCGCTGATGGCAGGGTGGTCCCCGGCGAAGCAGCCATTCCCGGCCGAGACCTGACCGACTACAAAGTGTGGATCCGCTCCCTGCGGATTGGCGCCGTCGTCGCCATGATCTCTTTCGCCGGCACCGCCCTGACCGGCGACCTGCAGGGCAAACTGATGTTTGAGCAACAACCCATGAAGATGGCTGCGGCCGAGGCCGCCTGCCACGACGGTACGGGCTTCTCCGTGCTGAGCATCGGGAACCTGGGGTCCAAGAACTGCGATGACATCAAGGCCGTGATCGAAGTGCCCGGCATCCTGTCCTTCCTCGCCAAGGGCGACTTCACCACCGAGGTCAGGGGCGTCAACAGCCTCCTGGACCAGTACAAGGCCGACTACGGAACCCACCTGCCCAACAACCCGATCTACGGCGAGAGGGCAGGCCAGGAGATTGAGTACGTCCCGGTCATGGAAGTCACGTACTGGGGCTTCCGGATGATGATCGGCTTCGGCGGTATTGCGGCGCTGGCGGCGCTCATCGCGCTCTGGGTGACCCGGAAGGGCACCGTGCCTGCATCGCGCTGGCTGATGCGCCTCGCGGTGTTCGGCATCCTGGCCCCGTTCGGCGCCAACGCCGCCGGATGGATCTTCACCGAGATGGGCCGGCAGCCGTTTGTGGTGGCCCCCAACCCGGACCTGAACGGCATCGACCAGGTGTTTATGTTCACCGCGGCGGCCGTCTCACCCGGAGTGTCGGCCGGTGAACTGCTGACGTCACTGATCGTCCTGACCGCCGTCTACGCGGCGCTGCTTGTGGTTGAGGTCAAGCTCCTGGTCAAGTTCATCCGGGGCGGTGTGGTGTCCGCGATGCCGGAACTTGCCCATACCCCGGCCGACGAAAACGGGGACGCCGCCAAGGGCCCTGGCACCGGCAAGCCCGCCGGCGACGTCCTGGCATTCGCCTACTAAGAAGAGCAGAGGATACTCGAGCATGGAACTGCTGCCCACCATCTGGTTCATCGTCATCGCGGTGCTTTGGACCGGCTACCTCTTCCTTGAAGGCTTTGACCTCGGCGTGGGAATGCTGATGAAGCTGTTCGCGCGGAACAACACCGAGCGCCGCGTGCTGCTGAACACCGTCGGCCCGGTCTGGGACGGCAACGAGGTCTGGCTGATTACGGCCGGGGCCGCAACGTTTGCGGCGTTCCCGCTGTGGTACGCCTCGCTGTTTTCCGCCCTCTACCTCCCGCTCCTGGTGGTGCTGGTTGCCCTCATCTTCCGTGCCGTGGCGTTTGAATACCGCGGCAAGGGTGACACCGACACATGGCGCGCGCGCTGGGACTGGGCCATCGCCCTGGGCTCCTTCTTTGCCGCCTTCGGCGTCGGGGCCGCCCTGGCACTGACCACCACCGGCCTGCCGCTGAACGCGAACGGTGACCGCGAAGGCGGTGCGTTTGCGTGGTTCAGCGGTTACGCCGTGCTGGGCGGGCTGGCGGTGGTGGGCTTCTCCCTGCTGCACGCGCTGGCGTTCCTCGCATTGAAGACCGACGGCGATATCCGCCACCGTGCGCGCCGCTGGTTCGTCCGGCTGCTTCCGGTCCTGCTGCTGCCCATGGCCGGCTGGGCACTGATCCTCCAGTTCCTGGAGGGCAAGCCGTGGACCTGGGCAGCGGTGATCGTGGCCGTGGTGGCCGCGGCAGCGGCGTGGTTCCTGGCCCGGCGGGGGTCCGAAGGCAAGGCGTTTATGGCGATGGGGGTCTTCCTCCTCCTCGGCAGCGCGTCCATTTTCGGCGCCGTTTTCCCCGTGGTGCTGCCCTCCACCTTGGACCCTGCGTTTGACCTCACCGTTGCCAACGCGTCGTCTTCCGATTACACGCTCGGGCTGATGAGCGTGGTGGCAGCCGTTGGCCTGCCCCTCGTGATCACTTACCAGGCGTGGACCTACTGGGTGTTCCGGCGGCGTGTCAGCGCGTCCCAGATCCCCGCGGCCCACAGCTTCCTGCCGGCCATTGCCGTCAGGGCGTTCACCACGAAGGGCTGACCGGCCGTGCGCCCGGATTTTCCGGCCGGACCGCCCACCCGTTCCGCCATCTACTGGCTTGGCCTGCTGGCAGCGCTGAAGGCGCTGTCACTGGTTCTGATGGGGCAGGCCGTGGCTGCCATGCTGGCCGGGCTGGCCACCGGGAACGGGTCATGGCCCGAGCAGTTGCCCTGGGGCCTGGCGGGCGTTGTCCTGAGGTCCGCCACGGTGTGGGCCCAGGGCATCGCCGCGCGCCGCGCCGCACTGGGCATCAAAGAGGAACTCCGCTCCGAGCTGCTGGCCCGGGCCCTGCGGAACGGTGCGCGCAGCACCGGCCCGGCCGACGGCGGACTGGCCGTGCTGGCTACGCGCGGGCTGGATGCGCTGGACAGCTACTACACGCAGTTTCTCCCCGCGCTGGTGAACTGTGCCGCGATCCCGTTGCTGCTCGGGGCGCGCATCCTGTTCACCGACTGGGTCAGCGCGGTGGTGATTGTCCTGACCGTTCCCTTGGTCCCGCTGTTTATGGTGCTGATCGGCCGCTACACCGAGGACCATGTCCGCGAGGCCCAGGAAACCCTGACCCGGCTGTCGGCCCACATGCTCGAGCTGGCCAAGGGCCTGCCCGTCCTGGTGGGACTGGGCCGTGCCACGGCGCAGCGAAAGGCCCTTGAGGAGATCTCGGAGGAATACCGCGCCAGGACCATGGGGACACTGCGCACGGCGTTCCTGTCCGCGCTGGCGCTCGAACTCATCGCCACGATTTCCGTCGCAGTGGTTGCCGTTTTCATCGGCGTCCGCCTGGTGCACGGCGAGATGCCGCTCGAGGCCGGCCTCCTGGCGCTGATCCTCGCCCCGGACTGCTACCTGCCGCTCCGCGAGCTGGGGACCGCCCACCACGCCAGCGATGACGGCCGGGCGGCATTGGCCGAGACCAGGAAAGTCACCGAAGCACCCGAGCCGCGGCCGCTGCCCGCACAGGAAAACGGAGATTCCGCGTACGACGGCGGCACCCGGGGTTCCGTGCCCGGGCCCGGGGGAGTGACGGTTACCGACCTTACCGTCACGTACTCCGGACGGTCCGCTCCCGCCGTCGGGCCCTTAACCTTTACTGCCCCGCACGGGCTGATCACCGCCCTGGACGGCCCCAGCGGCGCCGGCAAGAGCACTGTCCTTGGCGTGCTGGCCGGGACCGTAGGGGACGGCGCCGGAACCACGGTGTCCGGCCGCCTCTCCGGCCTGGCGCGCGGCACAATCGCCTGGGTTCCGCAGCATCCGGTCATGGTGGCGGACTCCGTGCTCGACGAGGTCCTGCTGTACCTCAGCGGCGGAATGCGCCCTGACACGCCGGCAGCAGCGGAGACGGCTAAGGATTGCCTGGCCGCCGCGGCCGCCGGGCACCTCGCCGGCCACCATCCGGCCGAACTGAGCCCGGGCGAGCTGCGGCGCGTTGCCCTGGCGCGCGGCCTCGCCCGAATCAGGACCGGTGCCACCGTTCTGCTTCTTGACGAGCCCACGGCACACCTTGACGCGGTATCGGCGGCGCTCGTTCAGGACTCGATCCGTGCGCTCCGGGGCCAGGTCACCGTCATCCTGGTGGCCCACGACCAGCAGACCCGCGAGCTGGCTGACCACGTGGTGCCCGTATCCGCCCTCGGCCTCACCGCGCCCTCCGAAAGATCCGTGTTGTTGGCAGGGTCCGGGGTTACCGCGACGTCCGGAGCCGGGCGCGATGGCGGACCCGTGGCCACCGTGGAGCAGGAGCAGGAGCAGGCCCTGGAACCTGCCGGGCTTCGTCCGGCGAGGATGCAAAAGCCCGCGGCCGGAGATCCCCGGCCAAACGGGACCGCCCGCCTCCTGGCCGGACTGCTGTCACCGGTGGCCGGCCGGTTCGCCGGCGCCGCCGTGGTGGGCACGTTTGCCGCCTTTTTCGCTGTGGCCCTGTCCGGTCTGTCCGGCTGGCTCATCATCCGGGCCAGCGAGCAGCCGCCCATCCTGTACCTGCTCACCGCCATCGTCGGGGTGCGGTTCTTCGGGATCGGGCGCGCCGTCCTGCGCTACTGGGAACGGCTCCTGCTGCACGATGCCGTCTTCGGCGCCCTCACCCGGCTGCGCGGACGGCTCTGGGAATCACTGAGCCGCAGGGCACTCTCACTCCGGCGGCTCCTGCAGGGCGGCAACGTCCTGGGCACGGTGATTGACGACGTCGACACCGTCCGGGACCTGCTGCCGCGCGTTGTCCTGCCGCCCGTCACGGCGCTGGCCGTGGCCGGTTCGGCGCTGCTGGCGACCGCCCTGGTGGCGCCGGCCGCGCTGCCGGCCGTTGCCGTCGCAGCAGCGCTCAGCCTGTTCCTGGCACCGGCCGCCGCCCTGTGGGGCGACCGCCGATCTGCCACAGCGGAGCAAAGCCTGCGGGCAGGCGTCCTGCGGCGCACGTCCGCTGCGTTGGATGCCCGGGCGGAGCTGCACGCGAACGGCGTCGCGGCAACCGTCCTGGACGCGCTGCGCTCCGAGGACCGCTTGGCCACCCGGGCATCGCAGCGCTCCGCCTGGGCCGAAGGCCTCGGCCAGGCGATTACGGTCGCTGCCTGCGGATGCGCGGCCTTGGCTGCTGCCGTGCTGACCGCACCTGACGTCCTCGCGGGCACCATGGCCCCCGCCACTGCCGCGGTTGTTGTCCTGCTCCAGTTGGCGCTGGTGGAACCGTATGCTGCGATGACGACGGCGGTGCGCCAGTACCCGGCGCTACGCAGCGTAATGCGCCGGGTCGGGGCGTCCGGCGTGCTGGATGGCGGCGCCACGGACGCCGGGGACACCGGGGACGCCGACGGCCTGCACGTTGTCCCCGCCCGTTCCGGCGCAGCCGCGGGCGTTGAACTGGAAAACATCGGGGCGGCGTGGCCCGGCGGGGAACCGGTGTTCTCCGGCGTCACAGCAACCGCCGGACCGGGCACGTGGCTGGCGGTCACCGGACCGTCCGGTGCGGGAAAATCCACGTTGCTCGCGGTCCTGCTGGGATTCCTGCCGGCCGCCACCGGCCGGGCAGCGGTGACCGGGAAGGCGGCATGGTGCCCGCAGGAGGCTCACCTGTTCGATTCGACGCTGCGGGGCAACCTGATGCTGGGTGTCCCCGCCGCGGGTGCGCCTGCAGCCTGTAACGCCGGGCTGGAAGCGGCACTGGCCGCCGTCGGCCTCAGCGCCCTGGTGTCGCGGCTGCCGGCCGGGCTGGATACCCGGATAGGGCCGGGCGGTTCCTTCCTCAGCGGCGGCGAAAGGCAGAGGCTGGCCGTGGCGCGGACCCTGCTGACCGGGGCCGAGGTCATCCTGCTGGATGAGCCCACGGCTCATCTGGACGCGCAGGCGGGACGGGACATGCTGGCGGACCTCCGTGCCGGCCTGAAAGACCGCACAGTGGTCATGGTCACCCACAATCCGGCGGACATCCGGCCGGATGACGCCCGGCTGGAGCTCTCGGCAGTTTCCCGGACGGGCGCGGCTGCTTCGCTGGTGGGTTGAGTACGGCGGCCTTAGAGCAAGGCGTGCGCTGCCCGGCGTGCCCGGTGCGGCGTCCTCTGCCCAGCCTGTCCGGCTCAGCCGTCTGCTCCTCAGCCGTCCACATCGTGGAGGTGATGGACGGCGTCGTGCAGGAAGTACTGGGCCAGCGTCAGGACCGTGAATTCGGAGCCGTTGCTGCGGACGCCCCGCCGGCCCCACTCTGCTTCCCGGACGCCGGCGAAGGACTCGGCGATCTGCGTGCCCTCGGCCGTCAGCTCGGCGCTGACCACGGCAGGATCGGCGTTGGCGTAATCCTTTTCGACGGCGGTGCGGTCCTGGTCCCAGTTCTCAAATTGGGCGGCGTCGGCGTCGAGCATGAGGTTCAGCCGCTGGTCGAACAGTGTAAAGACGTCGCGGACGTGGCAGGCATATTCCAGGGCCGACCACGTCCTGTCATCCGGGCGTTCGGCAACCTCGGGCCGGCGGAGGACTGCCCGCCAGCGCGGCAGCATGTTCTCCACGCTGCCCGGCACCGTAGCTGGTGTGGCGGTGGAAGCGTCGAAGGAGCACTCGGGGCAAGGCCGGGAAAGGACCCAGGTCCAGTCCTTTTCATCAGGAATGATAGGCATGGCAGCAGTCTAGGACGGATCGCTCCACGCCATGGCCGGACCCACCGCATCCACTGCCTGGGACAGCGGAATCCCCGAACCGTCCCGCCGGCCGTGCTCCTGCGGCAGCGACCTGGCCACGCCGCCCAGCGATGACGCCTTCGCTGGCCCGTGCCCGGCCCACGCCAGCAGCAGCATGTCTTCGCCCTTGAGGAACCTGTGGGCGCGGACGCCTGCAGTCGCACGGCCCTTGGCAGGGTATTCGGCGAAGGACGTCACCTTGGCCGCACCCGGCGCTGTGCCCGGAAGGGCGCCGTTGGTGCCGGCAATGGTGACCACCACGGCTGCGTCGTCGGCTGCGGTGACCGCGCCGAAGAACAACACCTGGTCTCCGGCGCCCAGCTTGATACCCACCATGCCGCCGGCCGTCCTGCCCTGGGCCCGGACGTTGGCGGCGCTGAAACGCAGCAGTTGCGCCTCACGGGTCAGGAACACCAGATCGGTCTCCTCAGACCCGGCCGGCGCTACACCCACCACCTGGTCCTTGTCCTTGAGCGCAATGACTTCCCAGTCTTCGCGGTTCAGGGGGTAATCGGGCTGGACCCGCTTGACCACACCCTGGGCGGTGCCGATGGCCAGGATTTCATCCAGCGGGGCAAACGCCGCCAGAGTTTCATTCTTCAGCAGCGTGACGAAGTCCTTGGCCGGGACACCGCCGGCGAGGTTGGGCAGTCCGGACATCGGCGGGAGCACCGGCATGTCCATGACCTGAAGCCGCAGCATCCGGCCCTGGGAGGTGACCGCGGCTATTTCCCCGCGGGCCGAGGTCGTGACCACTGAACGGAAAACGTCGTGCTTGGCCCGCGGCCCGGACTCGGCGAGGGGCTCCTGGTTGGACGTGCGTGCGATCTGGCCCGACGCCGTCAGGATGGCCCAGCAGGGATCGTCCGAGATCTCCAGGGCGAGCGGCGCGGCCTTGCCCTTGCCGTTGGGGGCAGCCGCCAGGGCCGCGGCCACTGTGGGGGAGACGGCCTCGGATTCGAGCAGGACGGCCCGCCGCGGCGTGCCGTATTTTTCGGCGATTTCGCCGAGTTCGGAGGACACAAGTCCGCGCAACCGCTCCTCGGAGCCGAGGATGGCTTCCAGCTCCGCGATCTCGCGGCGCAGCTCCTCCTGCTCCTTTTCAAGCTCGATCCGGGAGTACTTGGTCAGCTGCCGCAGCCGCAGTTCCAGGATGTAGTTGGCCTGGATTTCGGAAAGATCGTAGATGGACATCAAGCGGACCCTGGCGGCCGCCACCTCATCCGAGGAACGGATGATCTGGATGACCTCATCGATGTCCACGATGGCGATCAGCAGGCCCTCCACCAGGTGCAGGCGGTCCTTCTTCTTGCCCAGCCGGAAGGCCGTCCGCCGGCGCACCACATCAATCCGGTGCTCCACGTACACGGAGAGCAGCTTCACCAGTCCGAGGGTCTGCGGCTGGCCGTCCACCAGGGTCACGTTGTTGATGCCGAAGGAATCCTCCATCGGCGAGTAACGGTAGAGCTGCTGGAGCACCGCGTTCGGGTTGAACCCGTTCTTCAGTTCGATGACCAGGCGCAGGCCATGCTGCCGGTCCGTCAGGTCAACGATGTCACTGATGCCGGTCAGCTTCTTGCTGTTGACCGCATCCTTGATCTTCTCGATCACCTTTTCCGGGCCCACCATGTACGGCAGTTCGGTGACCACCAGGCCGGTGCGCCGGGCCGAGAGCTGCTCGATCTCCACCTTCGCCCGGGTCTTGAAGGAACCGCGTCCGGTGGCGTAGGCGTCCCGGATGCCGTCCAGGCCAACGATCCGGCCGCCCGTTGGCAGGTCCGGTCCGGGCACAAAGCGCATGAGGTCATCGAGGGTCGCGTCCGGGTGGGCGATCAGGTGCCGCGCGGCGGAGATGACCTCCACCAGGTTGTGCGGGGCCATGTTGGTGGCCATCCCGACGGCGATGCCGGTGGCGCCGTTGACCAGCAGGTTGGGGAACGCGGCCGGGAGGACGTCCGGCTGGGTCAGCTGGTTGTCGTAGTTGGGGACAAAGTCCACCACATCTTCGTCGAGGTGGTCGGTCAGCGTCAGGGCCGCCGCAGCGAGCCTGGCCTCCGTGTACCGGGGTGCTGCAGGGCCGTCGTCGAGGGAGCCGAAGTTGCCGTGGCCGTCAATGAGCGGCAGGCGCAGTGAGAAGTCCTGGGCCATCCGGACCATGGCGTCATAGATGGCGGTATCGCCGTGGGGGTGGAGCTTGCCCATGACCTCGCCCACCACACGGGCGCTCTTGACGTGGCCGCGGTCCGGACGCAGGCCCATCTCGCTCATCATGTACAGGATCCGGCGCTGGACCGGCTTGAGCCCGTCCCGGGCGTCAGGCAATGCCCTGGAGTAGATCACCGAATAGGCATACTCCAGGAAGGAGCCTTCCATCTCGGAGGTGACATCGATGTCCACGATGTTCTCGACGAAATCCTGGGGAGCGTCCCCGGCAGGGGCTGGGCTTTGGCGGCGGGCCATGGGGCTGGTGGATCCTTCTGCGTGACTGGTGGTGCTGTGGTCTGGGTGCAGGTGTGGAGGATGATCTCCGGGCACACGGCCTGCGCCGTCAGTTTGTGGTTAGGCTAAGCCTATGGTGGATCAGCCCGGGGACGGCGAATATCCGGAACATTGGGAAGCCGATGTCGTGCTGCGTGATGGTGGAACCGCCCATCTGAGGCCCATCCACCCCAGCGATGCGGACGCCGTCCAGGCTTTCCATGCCGGGCAGTCGCAGAACTCAATCTACATGCGGTTCTTCGCGTTCAAAGCCCGGCTTTCCAGCAAGGAGCTCAAGCGCTTCACCGAAGTGGACTACAAGGACCGGGTTGCCCTGGTGATCACGTTTGGTGGCGAAATCCTGGGGATCGGCCGCTACGACAGGCTTGATGATCCACTCGAAGCCGAAGTTGCGTTCAACATCGCCGACGCCCACCAGGGCCGGGGCATCGGCTCGATCCTGCTCGAACACCTTGCCGCCGCGGCGCACGAAAACGGGATCCGCCGCTTCAGCGCCGAAGTGCTGCCGGAAAACCGCAAAATGCTGATGGTGTTCGCGGATGCCGGCTACGACGTCAAACGCCATTTCGACGACGGCGTGGTCAGCCTGGAGTTCAACATCGACCCCACCGAAAAGTCACGGGCGGTGATGGAATCACGCGAGCACCGCGCCGAGGCGAGAAGCGTCCGGGACCTGCTGGCGCCGTCGTCCATTGCAGTCATCGGGGCGAGCCGCAAATGGGGGACCGTGGGGTACCAGCTGCTGGAACACATCATCGAAGGCGGTTTCTCGGGGCAGGTCTACGCCATCAACCCGGAGGCGCTGGAGCTCGCCGGAATGATGTCCTTCGGCAGGATTTCCGAGGTTCCGGAGCCTGTGGGGCTCGCCGTTGTAGCCGTTCCCTATGAGGAAGTGGCCACGGTGGTTGACCAGTGCGCGGCAGCAGGGGTCAAGGGGCTGGTGATTGCCTCCGCGGGCTTCGCGGACGACGGCGAACGCGGCCTCGCCCGCCAGCGCAACCTCGTCCGCAAGGCCAGGGCCAACGGGATGAGGGTGATCGGGCCGGCATCCCTGGGGATCGTGAACACCCATCCCGACGTGAGTCTGAACGCCTCCATGGCGCCAACCCTGCCGCGGCGCGGGGGCCTGGGCCTGTTCAGCCAGTCGGCGGCGATCGGCGTGTCCCTCTACGCGGCGTCACACCGCCGCAGGCTGGGTCTTTCCACGTTCCTGTCGGCGGGCAACCGCGCGGACGTCTCCGGCAACGACATGATGCAGTTCTGGGAGGACGACGCCGACACCACCTCGGTGGGCCTCTATCTGGAGTCGATCGGGAACCCCCGTAAATTCTCCCGGATCGCCCGGCGGCTCGCCCGCACCAAGCCCGTGGTGGTGGCCAAGTCTGAAACCATGGGCCTGCGGCTGCCGCCTGGCCATGCCGTCCGGACCACCCAGGCACCTGCCGGTGCGCTGGACGCCATGATGCGCCAGGCCGGCGTCATCCGGGTCGAGAGCATCGAACAGCTGATGGACATCACCCAGATAGTGTCCGGCCAGCCGCTCCCGGCGGGGCCAGGGCTGGCCATCTTCAGCAATTCCCTCGCGCTGGGCAAAGTGGTGGCCGACAGCGCAGAGGCGCACGGCCTGACCGTGGACGGCATCATCACCGACCTGGATCTCGACGCCGGCATGTCCCTGGCACTGCCGGCCCTCCGCCGCAGCCTCGAGGACACCCTCGCGTCCGATGCCGTCCACGCCGTAGTGGCCGCACTGCTCCCGGCGCGCGGCCTGACCGTTGACCATATTGCCGAGGTCCTGGCCGAATGCTCGGCAGCCGCCGGGAAACCCGTAGTCGCTGCCTTTACCGGCATCCTTGACCCCTCCATCTATGTGGAGGGCATGGTGGGAGGTGAGGGACGGACAGTGCCGTGCTTCTCCAACGCCGGAGCGGCTGTGGCGGCGCTCGCCGCCGTGGTGCGCTACGCGGAATGGGTGGCGCGGGACCCCGGTCATTTTGTCCAACCCGATGGCTGTGACCCGGAAAGCGCACGGATCCTGCTGGATCAGCTTCTGCCAGGTGTCCACGGGGAGCAGCTCAAGACCCTGGAACCGGCGTCCGCGGCAGAGCTGCTGGCGCACTACGGCATTGCCGTGCTGCCGTCCGCCGGGTTCGACTCAGAAGACGAGGCCGTTGCTGCCGCCGGCAGGCTGGGCTGGCCCGTCGCGCTGAAAACCACAGACCCGGCACTTCGCCACCGCCTGGACCTGGGCGGAGTCCGCCTCGACATCGAGGATCCGGATTCCCTCCGCCGCAACATCGCGCAGATGCGGCGCTCGCTGGCACCCTACGGTTCGTCGGCCCTGGAGGTGCAGTCCATGGCCCCCGTGGGGCAGGCATGCACGTTCCGGGCCATTGAGGATCCGCTGCTGGGGCCGGTGGTCTCCTTCGGGCTGGCGGGGGACGCGGTCAACCTGCTCGATGACTGGGCGCACCGGGTTCCTCCGCTGTCCGCGGCCGACGTGAAGGACTTCATCCGTGGGCCCCGGGCAGCCCGCAAACTCTTCGGCTACCAGGGACTTCCCGCCGTGGATCTTGACGCTTTGGAGGAAGTCGCCGGGCGGCTGGCCTGGATGAAGGACAACCATCCGGAAATAGCCCTGGTGGAATTCAACCCGGTCCTCTGCGGAACCCAGGGCGTGTCCATCCTGGCCGCAGATATCCGGATCGGCAACCCAGCCCAGCGCACCGACAGTGCCCGCCGGGCCATGCTGGGCTGACCGCGGTTAGCATGTCCCCGGCCGATCTGTGAAAATGGGGGAATGAGCTCACAGCCTTCCCCGTCGACGCCTTCCACTTCCGGCAGTGACAACCAGGCAACCCGCCCCCACAGCTCACACAGCCACACGCCCCAGGGCCAGAGCCTGGACGGTGCGCTCCAGAAGGCTGGTTTCTACCCGCGGCTGGTGTCCGACGTCGTTGACGATGCCCTGGACGGCCGCGAATGCGTGGCCCACCTGGTCCACCTGGAAACCCACTTTGACCGGGCCGAAGTCCGCCGCCACATCACCGTGCTGGTCCTGACCGCCGACATGCTGGTGATCACCCACGTGGACGACCAGCAGCTCGATGAAGCCGGCGAACAGATCGTGGCCCAGATCTCCACCGAATCCGTGCCGGTCGCGCAGATCCGCTCAGTGGTCCTGAGCTACATGTACTCCCAGCCGCAGGACTATAAGCCCTCGGATCCGGTCCGGGAAGTCACCCTCGCGATTGCCTGGTCCGGCGGCCAGCGGCTGGACATGGGGCCCGCGAGCTGCGGAGACCCGCAATGCGAAGCAGACCACGGCTACAGCGGCACCATTGCCCAGGAGGATATCGTCCTGCGGATCAGCGCTGAAGCCGACGGCCCCCAGGCCGTCCAGGACGCCAAACTCTTCGCCCGCGCCCTGCGGGCCGTGAACACCGGCTCCACGGCCCCCGTGCCGCACACCGGCCAGACGCTCCAGCCCCGGCCCCGGACAGGTGTGTTCGGAAACAGGCTCAGCCGCGGTCACCAGCAGCGCTGAGATGCCGGACCAAAGCAAAGCAACAGTCTCCTCAGACTCTTCCGCACACATTTCCCAAGTGGCCACCCCGCAGCTGAGTATGCCGTCCGCGCCTGCCTTTGGCCGGCGGTCCATCGCGGATGTCCTCACCAGCGCGGCGGCCAGCCTGGGGGTGGAGGGTTTCACGAACTCCCTCGGCCTTCCGCCGGCGTCGCGCGTCTGCGTGGTCCTGGCCGACGGCCTGGGCCGGAACCTGCTGAAACAGAAGTCTGCCCACACGCCCTTCCTGCGCTCCGTTATGCAGTCCGGTCAGGGGGAAGTCCCCGTCTGGCTGGACTCCACGTTCCCCTCAACCACGGCCGCTGCCCTGGCCAGCTTCGGCACCGGCCTCCCGCCCGGCCAGCACGGAATGGTGGGCTATGACGTCCTGGACCCGGACCAGGACAAAGTAGTCAACATGCTCGGCAACTGGGATGCCAAGGTGGACCCCGCTGAGTGGCAGCCGTTCCCTACCGTCTTCGAACGGGCCGCCGAATCAGTTAATGTGACCACCGTCAGCCTGCCGCAGTTCGGCAACTCGCCCATGACCCAGGCGGCCCTCCGCGGCGGGAATTTCGTCTCAGCCGTGACAGCCCACGCCCGCACAGCAGCCGCTGCCGAAGCCATGGACACCGGCGGGCCGTCCCTCATGTACTTCTACGTCAACGAACTGGATAAGGCAGGCCACCGGCACGGGTGCCAGTCTGAACAGTGGGAACACCAGCTCGAAGAGCTCGACGCAACGGTCAAACGGCTCCACGCGTCGCTCCCGGCCGGGACCACCGTACTCCTCACCGCGGACCACGGGATGCTGGACGTCCCGGAACAGCAGCGGATCGACTTCGCCGCGGACGCGTCGCTTGTTGACGGTGTGCGGCATACGGCGGGGGAACCCCGGATGGTCCACCTATACCTTGAGGACCCGGCAGACGCCTCGGGCCGGGAGCGCTTGCTGGGCGCGTGGCGTGCCCGTTTCGGCGACAGGATCTGGGCCTTTACCCGGGAGGATGCCATCGCCGCCGGACTGTTCGGGACGCTGCGTCCCGCCGTCGGGCCCCGGATTGGCGACATCATGATTGGCGCGCGGGACGCCCTGGCCCTCTACGACACACGCCGCGGGCGCCCCGCCGCCATGGAGGTGGTAGGCCAGCACGGCTCGCTGACCAAAGCGGAACGTGAAGTACCGTTGCTGTGCTTTACGGCCGAGGGCAGGCCACGGCGCCGCTGAGGCGTCAGTCCCGCTTGGTCCCGAAAACGATCTCATCCCAGCTGGGAACCGTTGACCGCTTCGGTTTCGCGGGCTGCCGTTCGGGCTGGTCCGCGTCATGGTCGTGATGCTGGCCGGATCCTGCGTCATCGCTGCTGGCCGTGTAAGCTGCCCGGCGCGGGCTTCCGCCGCCCAGCAGTTCGTCCAGGCCCACGTTCGGCGAGGGGCGTCCCGGCCCTGACTCGCCTGGGGCACCCTGTCCTGCGGGACGAAGCTGGGACGCCACGATGGTGATTTCCCTCGTATCGGTGCTGACGCCGTCGTGCAGTTTCAGGACGTCATCGTCAGAGTCCCGGTGCGGCGGGATAAGGCTCAGCCGGGACAGCATTGACGGCCGCGCATCACGCTTGCGGGTGAGTGGATCAGCTGCGGCGGCGGGTGCGGCGTCGTCCGGTGCGGTGGACTCGGCGGGAGCTGCCTCGCGGATTTCCGGCTCGCGGTACTGCTGTTCCTTGGATTCCGGTTCAGGGACAACCTCAGAAGGACGTGGATGGGCTGCGGGCACGCCGTGGGTCAGCAGCAAAGCCAAGGCGTCGTCCGCGTCCTCGTCGACGCCCAGGCGCTGTCCGCGGCGTGAACGGAGCATATCCAGCAGACCGTCGGATTCCCTGGCCTGCGGGACAGCCTGCGGACCGGTCGAATTGCGGGCGGCCGCTTCTGCGTCGGTTTCAAAGTCAAACGGCCGGTCAGAGACGGCCGTGAGGCGGCGGGCCGGGACGGGACCGTCCAGCGGCTCCAGCTCACTGAGCTGCTGGGCCCAGCGGTTGGTGTTCTGCAGTGACTTGCGGGCCGGACTGAAGGTCCACTGCGCAGGTGGCTCCTCGCCGATGCCTGAGGCGCCTGCCTTTTTGGTTTCAAAACGGGCCACCACGGTCCAGTTGCCGTCCTGGCGCCGCCATGAATCCCATTCCACGGTGGAAGGTTCAATCCCGTGGGCTGAGAGCCGGTGGTTGACCATGTCGTTGAGGGACGCCGGGTTGTCGCCAAAAACGGAGCGGTAGGTGTCATGGCCGGGGGAGGGCGAAGCCACTTCCACCTTCCGCGCCTGTTGCGCTATATACTCCCGTTCGGCAAGGACAGGGCCTTCATACCGCTCGACTTTTGCAAGGGGAAGCCCGGAAAGCTCAGCCACCTCCGCTGCGGTGGCGCCGCTGCGGATCCGTGACTGGATGTCCCGCGGTGACATGGCAATGGGCGCAGCCGCGGAAGCGGTCCTCGCCGAAGACCGGCTGGCCGTCCGCAGTGCTTCATCGATCGGCAGCTGGAACATCTCGCCGCCGGCACCGCTCAACAGGAGATGCTCCCCGTCGTCGTGTACGCCTACAAGCCGTAGATCCTGCATACAAATCCTCCACCCTGGCATTACTATCAATCGAAACTCTGCCACCCACCGGCACCCTTTTGGGTTAGGAGCAAGGGCGCGCCGCGATATTCCGGCACTTTCGGGCGCCATTGCGGCCAGCAGCAGGGGTTTCAGCGGTGCCGGCGGAACGGACCGGAGTAGAAGTCTTAATTTTGCGGCCGGTTCCCCGAAAGATGTGCCCCGCGCAGGGCACAAACAGGAGGCCTCCGGCGTTATCGAGGGTGTCACCCGCTGACCGGAAAGGAATGGAGCCAAGCCGAGATGGCCACCGACTACGATGCGCCGCGAAAATCCGAAGAAGACCTCACCGAGGATTCGCTGGAGGATCTGAAAACCCGGCGATCAGATAACCCGACGGACGCGGTTGATGCGGACGAAAGTGACCTCGCCGCAGGCTACGAGCTTCCCGGGGCGGACCTGTCCGGCGAGGAACTGCTGGTCCTGGTGGTGCCTCCACTGGCGGACGAGTTTACGTGTTCCTCGTGCTTCCTGGTTTGGCACCGTTCGCAGATAGCGCGGGAGAAGGACGGCCGCTTCTACTGCAAGGAGTGTGAGGGCTGATCCGGGGTGCCTATTTCCGCGAAAGCGCGGCAGTGAGTTCCTCGGGCCGCCGGGAGGACGTCAGCCAATAGGGGGTCCGGTCTGACGGGTCGGTGATTTCGATCCGCACCACCGGGTCGATCCAGCCACGGATGCACAGGTAGGCGAGGCCGTTGAGCCGGGTACCCCGCTGGGCCGTGGCATCCTTGCCGTGGAACGCCGCCACTTCGCCGACGAAGCGGCGCTCGATGGTGGCGCGGCCTACGGTCAAAGCGTCACCGGTGACCATGATGGTTGGCGTGGACAGCACCAGCAGGACAGCCATGATCGTGAACAGGACGGCCGCGGCCGTGTAACCCGCCGCCATACTGATCGGGGCGAAAACGAGGATCCCGGCACCGGAGATCCCCGCCGCGATGACCCAGATCCAGACGTTCGGCCACAGCCTTTCCCGGAATACTGCCGGGCTGCCGGCAGAGGGGGCGTCGGGGACGGGGGCAGTGGAGCTGGATTCGGGCATGCCACCACCTTTCCACCTTTGGCTGGCTATTTCATCTTGGGTTCATCCGGCCTTGGCCTGCGGCGTACCGTTGAATCTAGGACGGAACTGTGGCTGGGCGTTAGAGTGAGTGACTGTGACTGACGAACTTGCCACTGTTAAAACCGTTCCTGACAATGAGCTGGCCGGCGCTGCTCCGGATACCGCCGCAGCCTACGGTGCCCCGACGCTGCAGGTGCAGCTGAAAATGCTCGACGCCGGGCTGGAGGCACCGTCCTATGCCCACCCCGGCGATGCAGGGGCTGACCTGCGGTCCCGGGAAGATGTGGTCCTGGCGCCGGGGGAGCGGAAGCTGGTGGCAACGGGTGTTTCCATCGCACTGCCGGACGGCTTTGTTGCCCTGATCCACCCGCGCTCCGGCCTGGCCACGAAGCACGGGCTGACGATCGTCAATGCGCCCGGCACCGTGGATGCCGGCTATCGCGGGGAAATTTCCGTGACCCTCCTCAACACCGATTCCAGGAACACCATCGAGCTGCGGCGCGGCGATAGAATTGCACAGATGGTGATCCAGCGGGTGGAATATGCGCAGTTTGTCCCCGTCAACGAATTGAGCGAATCGGTGCGGGGAGCCGGCGGATTCGGATCCACCGGCGGCTTCACCTCGCCAAACGTCTGACACCCGCCGACGGCGGCAACCAGCGGTGGTTGCCCGCGGCAGCTAAGACTTCCGACGGGACCCCCGGGCCGGCGAGTCACTTTCACAACTAAGGAGACAACCCCCATGGTTTTTGGGCTCGGCAGGAAATCCAAGAAGGACCAATCGGCCGACCCGGACGAACCCCAGGCCTCGGCGGAATCAGCGGATTCCGCCGACACGGCCGCGGCGGACGCCGGGCTTCGGGCCGCAGGCCCCTTTGATGTTTCCGAGGTCTCCAGCCGCGACGGCTACGTTGACCTCGGTGCGCTGCTGATCGCCCCGAGCGAAGGGCTCCAGCTCCGGCTCGAAGTTGAGGAAGCCACCCAGCGCGTGGTCGCCGTGACCCTGGACCTGAACGGCTCCAGCCTTCAGCTGCAGGCGTTCGCTGCTCCCAAAACCGAGGGACTGTGGGACGAGATCCGCGAACAGATCGGCCAGTCCGTGGGAAGCCAGGGCGGACAGGTTGAAGAGGTCCAGGGTGGCTTCGGAACCGAACTGATCGCCAAACTGCCCGCTGGTGCCCAGGACGGCAGCCAGGGCTACCGGGTGGCGCGCTTCATCGGCGTCGACGGTCCGCGATGGTTTCTGCGTGGCGTCCTGGGCGGTGCCGCAGCGATGGAGCGCGAGGCAGCGGCACCGCTGGAGTCATTGTTCCGCAGGATTGTGGTCATCCGCGGTGACAGCCCCATGCCGCCCCGGGACCTTCTTCAACTGCGGCTGCCCAAGGACGCCAGCGCCACCCCGCCGCTGGCCGCCCCCGAATTCAAGGGCCCTGAACGCGGTCCGGAAACCACACAGATTGGCTGATTCCCGCCAAGGTCCCCCGGACTCCTCCCCGGACGCGGGGATGCCGGTCAGCCGGCTGCCGGAACGGGGCAGGGTGGTGTGCCAGGGGCACATCGAATCGGTCACCTACATGCCCGCGGACCAAAACGCGGCCTTCACCGCCATTGTCTCGGACCCGGACACTCGCCAGTCCGGCGCCAAGCGGGCCCAGGGAAAGGGCGGCCGCCTGCGCGTGGTCTGGCTGGGGCGGCGAAGGGTGCCGGGCATCGCAGCCGGGACCGAAGTCCGGCTCGAGGGCATGCTGTCCCAAAGCCACGGCCTGCCCACCATGTTTAATCCCCGCTATGAAATACTTTCCCGCCAGGAGAACGAATGACCTCGCCCCAGCAGCCTGAGCCGTCCGAGCAGCCCGAGCCGTCCGAGCCGTCCGAGCAGCCCGAGCCGTCCGCCGTGAAGGGTCTTGCTGAGGGCTATGCAGCCAAAGCGGGCCTGCACCGCACCCAGGACGGCCGGATCGATGTCCTCAAGAGCGCTGGCGGGATCCAGGGCATCGCCGAGAGCATTGTGCCCGGCCTGGTCTTCCTGATCGCCTTTACCATCACCCGGGACCTGACGCCGTCGCTGGTGGCCGCGCTGGCCTCCGCCGCCGTCTTTACGGTGGTCCGCCTCATCCAGCGGCGCCCGCGGACCCAGGCCCTCGCCGGAGTGGTGGGGGTGGGCATCTCGGCCTGGGTCGCCAACACTACGGGCAAGGCCGAGGACTTCTACCTCCCGGGCTTCTTCACCAACATCGCCTACATCCTCGCCATGGTGATCTCCATCGCGATCAAGTGGCCGGTGGCCGGCCTGCTGTTCGGGATCATCCGCAACGAAGGGTTGGACTGGCGCAAGGACCCCGCGCGGCTCAAGGCGTACCGCCTGGGCACGTGGATCATCGTGGCGGTCCTGGTGCTTCGGCTGGTGGTCCAGGTTCCCTTGTACCTGTTGGGCGGGGACGGACTGGCCGCCCTGGCCACGACCCGCCTGATCATGGGGGCGCCGCTCTATATCCTGGGCGTCTGGATCGCGTGGCTCGTCACCCGGCCGGTACCGGCGGACGCCGGTGCCCCGCCGCCGGATCAGCCGTCGAAGCCGTCGTCCTCCAGCGCCTGAGTTTCGGCAGGCTGCACCCCATCGGGCTCGCTGGCGCTATCCTCCGGCTCATCTGCTGATTCGGGTGAGAGTAACGCACGCAAATCGTCCTCGGCCGCGATGGTGGTGACGAAGAACAGTTCGTCCCCGCCATCGATGACGTCGTCACGGCTGGGAGTAATGGGAGCGTGGTCCCGAAGGATTGCCACGAGCGTGGCGTCCTCGGGCCAAAGGATGCCGCCGACCGTCAGGCCGATGACATGGGAATCGTGCGGCACCGTAAACTCAACCAGCGAAGCGACGCCGGTCTGCAGCGTCAGGAGCCGGACCAGGTCACCGATCTCCACAGCTTCCTCCACCAGTGCAGTCATCAACTGCGGGGTGTTGACGGCAACGTCCACGCCCCAGGAGTCGTTGAACATCCAGTCGTTCTTGGGGTTGTTGACCCGGCCCACTGTGCGGCCCACCCCGAATTCGGTCTTGGCCAGAAGTGACACCACCAGGTTCACCTTGTCGTCGCCCGTGGCTGAAACAACGACGTCGGCGTCCTCCACTTTCGCTCCCTGCAGGGTGCTGAGCTCGCAGGCGTCGCCCACGAGCCAGTGCGCGCCGCGCAGCCCGCTGCGTCCGATGACCTCAGGCTTAAGGTCGATCAGCAGGATCTCGTGTTTGTGGGCCAGCAGTTCCCTGGCGATCGATGACCCGACGCTGCCGGCCCCGACGATGACAACTTTCACTACAACTCCTTGGCGGGTGCTTTGGCCAGGATCTGGGCGACCTGGGAACTGCGGTCCACGGGCAGCATGGCGTGGACCGTATCGCCGTCCTGATAGGAAGTCCCGGTTTCGGGGAGCATGCCCTCGCCGAACCTGGTGAGGTATGCCACCCGGATGTTGGCAGCCTTTTCGACCTCGCTGATCCGGTGGCCGATCCAGTTGGCGTCCAGGTCCACTTCGGCGAGGACCAGCCGGCCGGAAGGTTCGCGGAAATCGCCGGCGAGATGCTGTTCGGGCAGGATGCGGCGCAACACCTGGTCTGCGCTCCAACGGACGGCCGCAACGGTGGGAATGCCCAGCCGTTGGTAGATTTCTGCCCGGCCGGGGTCATAGATGCGGGCCACCACGTGGGGAACGTGGAAGGTTTCGCGTGCCACGCGGGTGGCCAGGATATTGGAGTTGTCGCCGCTAGATACGGCGGCGAAGGCGTAGGCGTCGGCCACGCCGGCCTGCTGGAGTGTGTCCCGGTCGAACCCTACGCCGGTGACTTTGCGCCCGGTGAAGCCCTGCCGAAGCCGGCGGAACGCGCGGTCGTCCTGGTCGATGATTGCGACGGAGTGACCGGCGTCTTCCAGCGTGTGCGCCAGGGTGGCCCCTACCCGGCCACATCCCATGATCACGAAATGCGCCACCGTATCTCCTCAACTTCCGTAGCCCGTTGCTGCTGCTAGAACTCTACCGGCAGCGCGCGTGCTGCTGCCGCCCGGGCGCCGTCATGACATGGGCGGGGAATCAGACTAGCTTTGTGGAGTGCTGACAATATTGAATGCCGTGAAACGGGTGCTGGTGGGCAGGCCCTTCAGGAATGACAGGCTCGCCCATACCTTGCTCCCGAAACGGATAGCACTGCCGGTTTTCGCTTCCGACGCATTGTCCTCCGTGGCCTACGCGCCCGATGAAATCCTGCTGACCCTGGCTCTGGCCGGCGTGAGTGCAGTGGCCTTTTCGCCGTGGGTGGGCCTGGCCGTCATGGTTGTCCTCCTCACGGTGGTGGCGTCTTACCGGCAGAACGTGCACGCCTACCCTTCCGGCGGCGGAGACTACGAGATCGCCAACGAAAACCTCGGCAAGTTTTCCGGGCTGACTGTGGCCTCGGCGCTCCTGGTGGACTACGTCCTGACGGTGGCCGTCTCCATGTCCTCGGCGGCCACGTACCTCACCACGGCGGTGCCTTCCCTGCATGGGCAACAGGCCCTGTTCGCCACCATCGGCGTCGTGATCCTTGCACTCGTCAACCTCCGCGGCATCAAGGAAGCCGGCAGTGTTTTCGCCGTCCCCACCTACATTTTTATGGCGGCGATCCTCGGCATGACAGCGGTGGGCGTCTTCCAGGCTGCCACCGGCCAGCTGGGCGAAGCGCCGTCAGCGGCCTTCGAGATTGTGCCGGCTCCCGGATTCGACGAAGGGCTGGTGGGCCTGGCCGGCGCCTTCCTCCTGCTGCGCGCCTTCTCATCCGGGGCCGCTGCCTTGACGGGTGTTGAAGCCATCAGCAACGGTGTACCAAATTTCAAGGTGCCCAAGAGCAAAAACGCGGCCACGACGCTGCTGCTGCTCGGCGTCATCGGCGCTGCAATGCTGGCGGGAATCATGTATCTGGCCAACGCCACCAAGGTCCACATTGTGCTGGACCCGGCCACGGAATTCCTCCTGGACGGCCTGCCGTTGCCGGACGGCTACATTCAGAGTCCGGCGATCAGCCAGATCGCGCAGACTGTTTTCGGGCCGGGGTCCATCCCCTTTTTCATCGTGGTGGCCGCCACGGGTGTGATCCTGGTGTTTGCCTCGAACACCGCTTTCAACGGCTTCCCGGTGCTGGGTTCCATCCTGGCCCAGGACGGCTATCTGCCGCGCCAGCTGCGGACCAGGGGAGACCGCCTGGCGTTCAGCAACGGTGTCCTGGCCCTGGCCGCCGGAGCGCTGGTGCTGATCATCGCGTTCAACGCCGATGTCACCAAGCTGATCCAGCTCTACATCGTGGGCGTCTTTATTTCCTTCACCCTCAGCCAGCTGGGCATGATCCGGCACTGGGGGAGGCACCTTAAGCTCGCCAAGGACAAAACCGCCCGACGCCGGATGGTTAAGTCCCGCACCATCAACACCATCGGGTTCGGCATGACGGCCCTTGTGCTGGTGATCGTTCTGATCACCAAATTCCAGCAGGGCGCGTGGATTGCCCTGCTGGCCATGTTGGTGCTGTTCCTGATCATGTGGAGCATCCGGGCGCACTATGACAATGTGGCCAAGGAGCTTGCCGTGGACGAGGATTCGTCGCCGCGGGCCCTGCCAACCAGGGTGCACGCGGTACTGTTGGTGTCCCATGTGCGCAAGCCTGTATTGCGCGCCCTGGCCTACGCACGGGCCTCGCGGCCGTCGCGGCTGGACGCCATCACGGTGGACATTGACGCAACGGAAACCGCGCAGACGGTTGCCGACTGGGAAAAGCTGGAAATCCCCGTGCCGCTGACCGTGCTCGCCAGCCCGTACCGGGAAACCATTACACCCATCATGGAATACGTAAAGAACATGCGCCGTGATTCCCCCCGTGACCTGATCGTGGTCTACATCCCCGAATACGTGGTCGGTAAATGGTGGGAACAGCTGGTTCACAACCAGACAGCGCTGCGCATCAAAACCCGGCTGCACTTTGAACCTGGCGTGATGGTGGCCAGTGTCCCGTGGCAGTTGAAGTCGTCCGAAGAAGCCAAAAACATGCAGGATATCCGATGAACCCCCACACCCAGACCAACTCCGCAGCTGCCACGGCAGCGCCCACCGAACTGGTGCTCGACGTCGGTCCGGTGGCCCACGGCGGCCACTGTGTGGCCCGCCATGAGGGCAGGGTCATCTTTGTCCGGCACGGCATCCCCGGCGAAAAGGTTCGCGCCCGCCTCACCGATGCGGGGGAGTCGGCCAAGTTCTGGCGCGCCGACGTTGTTGAGGTGCTGGACGCCTCCCCGGACCGGGTGGAGCACTTCTGGCGTCCGGCGGACTCCCTCCGCGCCTGGGCCCACGGGCATCCGCCGGTAGGCGGAGCCGAATTCGGCCACATCTTGCTGGGCCGCCAGCGCACGCTCAAGTCGGCGGTACTGGCCGAACAGCTTCAGCGACTCGCCGCCGTCGAACGCCTGCCCGAAGGGCTGGACCTCGGGAACCTGGTTGAGGCCGTGGACGCGAGCGGGCCGGATTCCGGCCAGGGGACAGATCCAACGTACGACGCCGGCACTGGCCTGGGGTGGCGGACGCGCGCCAGTTTCTCGGTGACTCCGGGCGGAAAACTTGGCATGCACGCCCACCGTTCCGACCACATCTTTCCTGTCCGGGAGACGCCGCTCGCATCGGAGCGCATCAACCGGCTGCGCCTGTGGGACATCGACCTGACGGGCATTGAACGCGTGGAGGTGGCGGCGCCGTCGAACGGTTCACGCCCACTGGTGCTGCTGGCGCCGGCTCCCGGCACCAAGCCCAAGCGGCTCAGCGCCATCGCGGCCCAGCTTCCGGACGACGTTTCCGTGGCCACTTTCGACCCCCTGACCGGGGACGTTGCGCAGCTGCGGGGCCGGACCTGGGTCCAGGAGACCGCGGCCAGCCACGACTACCGGGTCACCGGCGCAGGTTTCTGGCAGATCCACCGCGACGCGCCCGGGACGCTTGTGGGGGCCGTCACAGAATTCCTGCACGCCGGTGGGTTTCTGGCGCCGGGTTCCGTGGTGGCCGACCTCTATGCCGGCTCCGGGCTGTTCACGGCTCCGCTGGCTGACGCGGTGGGGGAGACCGGGTCCGTTCTCTCGGTTGAAGGTGCGCCGGGAACCAGCCGGGACGCCCGCAAGAACCTTCACGGTGCGCCGCAGGTGGAGATCGAGCACGGCCGGGTGGAACGTGTCCTCCGCCAAAAGCCGCGGAAATTCGACGCCATCGTGCTGGATCCGCCCCGGGCGGGCGCCGGGAAGCCCGTGGTCAGCCAGCTGATCGCTGCCGGGCCCCGCGCCATCGCCTACGTGTCCTGTGATCCGGCATCGTTTGCCCGGGACGTGGGGTACTTCCAGCAGGCAGGCTGGTCCCTGGCGGGCCTGCGGGCCTTTGATCTCTATCCGCACACCCACCACCTGGAGACGGTGGCGTTACTGACGCCGGGTCAGTGATGCTACTAGGATGGCGGTAGTAATCCCACGTCGCGCCCCGTATTCACGGCTGACCTCCTGCAATTTGTGTGGCCAGCACTAATTAGGCCTGCCTAACTAGCAAGCGGTCTACCGCGCGACAAAGATGAAACTGTTGCGAGAGGAGTCCTGCGATGAGCACAGTGGACAGCTTCGGTTCAAAAGGCAAACTTAATGTAGCCGGAACCGAATACGAAATTTTCCGGTTGAACTCCGTTGAAGGTGCAGAAAACCTTCCGTTCAGCCTCAAGGTATTGCTTGAAAACCTGTTGAGGACCGAGGACGGCGCGAACATCACGGCCGATCACGTGCGTGCCTTGGCTGGCTGGGATCCCAATGCCCAGCCCGATACAGAAATCCAGTTCACGCCTGCCCGCGTGATCATGCAGGACTTCACCGGCGTCCCCTGCGTGGTGGACCTGGCGACAATGCGTGAAGCGGTCAAGGAACTCGGCGGTGACCCCAAGCGGGTCAACCCGCTGGCTCCGGCGGAAATGGTCATTGACCACTCCGTGCAGATCGACGCTTTCGGCAACTCCGGCGCACTGGAGCGCAACATGGAGATCGAGTACCAGCGCAACGGCGAGCGTTACCAGTTCCTGCGTTGGGGCCAGACCGCATTCGACGACTTCAAGGTTGTTCCCCCGGGAACCGGCATTGTGCACCAGGTCAACATCGAATACCTGGCCCGCACGGTCATGACCCGTGAAATTGACGGCGTCCTCCGTGCGTACCCCGACACCTGCGTCGGCACCGACTCGCACACCACCATGGTCAATGGCCTGGGTGTCCTGGGCTGGGGCGTTGGCGGGATCGAAGCCGAAGCGGCCATGCTGGGACAGCCTGTCTCGATGCTCATCCCTCGTGTTGTGGGCTTCAAGCTGACCGGGTCCATTCCGGCCGGCGCCACCGCAACAGACGTTGTGCTGACCATCACCGAGCAGCTGCGCAAGCACGGTGTTGTGGGCAAGTTCGTGGAATTCTATGGCGAAGGTGTTGCGGCAGTGCCGCTGGCCAACCGCGCCACCATCGGCAACATGAGCCCGGAATTCGGCTCCACCGCCGCAATGTTCCCCATCGACGACGTCACATTGGACTACCTGCGCCTCACCGGCCGCTCGGACGAAAATGTGGCACTCGTGGAGTCCTACGCCAAGGAACAGGGCCTCTGGCACGATGCTTCCCGCGAGATCAAGTTCTCCGAGTACCTCGAGCTGGACCTGTCCACGGTTGTTCCCTCCATCTCCGGCCCCAAGCGTCCGCAGGACCGCATTGAGCTCACGGATGCCAAGGAACAGTTCCGCAAGGACATCCACAACTACGTCGCCATCGAAGACGGCAGCGTGGACGAGTCACTGGACGAGTCCTTCCCCGCATCGGACGCCCCGTCGTTCACGCACCCCGACTCGCACACCACCGAGACCAGCCGTGTTGTGTCCGCAGCGAACGGCGCCCACGGGCGTCCGTCCAACCCGGTGCACATCAAGACTGAAGACGGCCGCGAGTTCGAACTGGACCACGGAGCGGTATCCATCGCCTCGATCACGTCCTGCACGAACACGTCCAACCCTTCGGTGATGCTGGCCGCAGCCCTGCTGGCCCGCAACGCCGTCGACAAGGGCCTGACCTCGAAGCCGTGGGTCAAGACCTCCGTGGCTCCCGGGTCCAAGGTTGTTACCGACTACTACAACAAGTCGGGCCTGACGCCGTACCTGGAGAAGCTCGGCTTCTACATTGTGGGTTACGGCTGCGCCACGTGCATCGGCAACTCCGGCCCGCTGGACGCCGAAATCTCCGAGGCCATCCAGGCCAACGACCTCTCCGTCACCGCGGTGCTTTCCGGTAACCGCAACTTCGAAGGCCGGATCAACCCGGACGTAAAGATGAACTACCTGGCCTCCCCGCCGCTGGTCATCGCGTACGCCCTGGCCGGTTCCATGGACTTCGACTTCGACACCGATTCCCTGGGCAAGGACGAAGCCGGCAACGACGTCTTCCTGAAGGACATCTGGCCCAACCCGGTTGAGGTCCAGCAGGTCATCGATTCCTCGATCGACAAGGAGATGTTCGCCCGCGGCTACGAAGGTGTCTTTGACGGCGACGCACGCTGGAAGGCGCTGGACACCCCGGCCGGCGACACCTTCGCCTGGGATCCGAACTCCACCTACGTCCGGAAGCCCCCGTACTTCGATGGCATCAAGGCGCAGCCGGAACCCGTCCAGGACATCTCCGGCGCACGCGTGCTGCTGAAGCTGGGCGATTCGGTCACTACCGACCACATCTCCCCGGCCGGTTCCTTCAAGTCGGACACCCCCGCCGGCCAGTACCTGCTGGCCAACGGTGTGGAGCGCAAGGACTTCAACTCCTACGGCTCACGCCGTGGCAACCACGAAGTCATGATCCGCGGCACGTTCGCGAACATCCGCATCAAGAACCAGATCCTGGACGGCGTCGAAGGTGGCTTCACCCGCGACTTCACCCAGGCTGACGGCCCGCAGGCATATGTCTACGACGCTGCGCAGAACTACCAGGCAGCCGGCACGCCGCTGGTGGTCCTGGCGGGCAAGGAATACGGTTCCGGATCCTCGCGTGACTGGGCAGCGAAGGGCACGGCCCTCCTGGGCGTCAAGGCCGTCGTCGCCGAGAGCTACGAGCGTATCCACCGCTCCAACCTGATCGGCATGGGCGTCCTGCCCCTGCAGTTCCCGGCTGGAGAATCCGCAGCGACCCTGGGCCTGACCGGCACGGAAACCTTCGCGGTTGAGGGTGTCATCGCCCTGAACGAAGGCACCACGCCCAAGACCCTCAAGGTCACCGCCACAGCAGAAGACGGCTCCGCCAAGTCCTTCGATGCAGTACTCCGCATCGATACGCCGGGCGAAGCCGACTACTACCGCAACGGCGGCATCCTGCAGTACGTCCTGCGCCAGATCTCCGCCAACTAGCCGGAATCTGAACCCCCGCAGTACTCTCTTTCGAAGCCCCGGCCGGTCACCGACCAGCCGGGGCTTCGGCTTTGCATTTTCCGCGAGGCGTTAGAGTTAACAGGCACGTCTACCACCCGAAGGAGGGGTCATTGGGAATCTTGGACACCATCCGGAATCCGCAGGACCTGAACCAGCTGACTCAAGAGCAGCTCGAAGAGCTGGCCGCTGAGGTCAGGAGTTTCCTGATCACCAACGTCTCCCAGACAGGTGGACACCTCGGGCCCAACCTCGGCGTTGTGGAACTGACCCTTGCCGTGCACCGCATCTTCGATTCGCCCCGGGACAGCATCGTGTTCGACACGGGCCACCAGTCCTACGTGCACAAGCTCCTCACCGGCCGCCAGGACTTCAGTACCCTGCGCCAGCAGGGCGGCATGTCCGGCTACCCGTCCCGCGCCGAGTCTGAGCACGACATTGTGGAAAGCTCGCACGCGTCCTCGTCCCTCTCCTGGGCGGACGGCATCTCCCGCGCCAGGCAGCTTACCGGCGAGTCGGAGCGCTACACCGTCGCCGTCGTCGGAGACGGGGCGCTGACCGGCGGCATGGCCTGGGAAGCCATCAACAACATTGCCGCGGACAAGCGCCGCCGCGTGGTGATCGTCGTCAACGACAACGGCCGCTCCTATGCCCCCACGGTGGGCGGCTTCGCGGACTACCTCGCCTCACTGCGCCCCACCATCGACTCGTTCCGCGCCGCCCCTGCCTATGAGGGCACGCTGGATTGGTGGAAGAAGAAACTCCAGAACGGCGGCCCCGTAGGCCAGTTCACCTACAAGAGCCTCCATGCCATGAAAAAGGGCATCAAGGACTGGTGGGCGCCGCAGGGCATGTTCGAAGACCTCGGCATGAAGTACATCGGCCCGGTTGACGGCCACAACCTCCAGGCCATGGAGCACGCACTGTCCACGGCCAGGAACTACGCCGGCCCCGTGATTGTCCACGCCATGACCGAAAAAGGCCACGGCTACGCCCCTGCCCGGGCCCATGAAGCGGACCAGTTCCACGCCGTCGGCATTATCGATCCGGAAACCGGTGAACCGACGGGAGTTTCAGGCGCACAGTCCTGGACGTCTGTTTTTGCGGACGAGATCGCGAAGATCGCCGATGAACGCCCCGACATTGTGGGCATCACCGGGGCCATGCTCATTCCCGTGGGCCTGCACAAGTTTGCGGCCAAGCATCCGGACCGGGTGATCGACGTCGGCATCGCCGAACAGCATGCGCTGACGTCCGCCGCCGGCATGGCTTTCGGCGGGCTCCACCCCGTGGTGGCCATATATGCCACCTTCCTGAACCGTGCCTTTGACCAGCTCCTGATGGACGTGGCCCTGCACAAGGCCGGCGTCACCATCGTCCTGGACCGTGCCGGTGTCACCGGCCCGGACGGGGCCAGCCATCATGGCATGTGGGACATGGCAATGGTCCAGATCGTGCCCGGACTCCACCTCGCCGCGCCGCGCGACGCGTCCCGGCTGCGGGAAGAGCTGCGAGAGGCCGTGGCCATCAACGACGCCCCCACCGTGGTGCGCTTCTCCAAGGGCACCGTGGGCGCCGAAGTGGAGGCCATCGAACGGCTGGGCGACGGTGTTGACGTGCTGGCCCGCCGGCCGGCCGGGTCCACCGAAAACGATGTACTGATCGTCAGCGTCGGAGCCATGTCCGAACTGTCCCTTGACGTCTCCAACCGCCTCGGCGCCCAAGGCATCAGCACCACCGTGGTGGACCCGCGCTGGGTACTGCCCGTACGGCGTTCCATCATTGCGCTGGCCTCCCACCACCGGCTGGTCATCTGCATCGAGGACGGCGTCAGGGCAGGCGGCGTCGGATCGCGGATCCGCCAGGAAATGCGCGCAGCCGGCGTTGATACCGCGCTGAACGAGGTGGGGCTCCCTGCGGAGTTCCTGGACCACGGCACGCGGAGCCAGGTGCTGGAGCGCGTCGGGCTGACGGCCCAGCAGATCACGCACGACGTCGTCGCCCAGGTTTTGGGCACAAAGGTCCCCTTCGCGCGCCCCCTGCCAGGCCAGGAGCACCCCACCACCGGCAGCCTGCCCATCCTGTGAGGGAAGAAGACGCACTGAAGTATCCGGCCGCCGTCGGGGATTCACGCCCGGCGCGGCATACCAGCACCACCCGCGTTCCCGCGGGTTTACAGCCGGGCCAGCTGGTGGTGGCCAGGAACCGGAAATGGAACGGAAAAGCCCACTGGGTGGTCCCGGGACGGTACCTCGGCGAAGACCGGCACGGCTGGTGGATCTTCCAGGGAACCAATGAATTCTGTTCGCGCCCGGGCGCTGCCTTTTACACAGCGTCCGACGCCGTACTCCTGGTGCCGCGGTCCGGAGACTGGGTTGCCACGTTCTACGACGACGCCCATCCCGGCGGGGTCAGGGTCTACGTTGACCTCGCCGTCGCTCACGAGTGGACGGACATCCGGCCGGCGGTCACCGAGTTCCATGTGATCGACATGGACCTGGACGTGATCCGCATGGCCGGCCGGGGCGTCTTTATCGATGACCAGGACGAGTTCGCCGAGCACCGCATCGCCATGAATTACCCGGACCGGCTGGTGGATGACATCCAGGCCGCCGCGGATGAGCTTTATCAGGCCGTCAAGGCAGAGCACGCACCATTCGACGGAACGGACGTCGAATGGTTCACGAAGGGACGGTCATGAGCGGAATCATCAGGGTCTACAAACGGGACGACGAAGGAATACTGCACTTCCGTGAAGGCTGGTTCGACGAGGACTACAGCCAGTTTGTGATGAACTACGGCGTAGTTGGGCACCAGAGCAAAACCGAAGAGACCGACGTGGCTGATGCAGCTGCGGTGGAGGGCCTCATGGATGCCTTTGCCGTGCAGTGCGCAGAGGACGGCTTCGCCGAAATCCCCGACGAGGACCAGTTCTGGGTGGTGGCGCAGTTCGCCCTGAAAACCAAGGAAGGCACCGACCGCGACCGCTACCTTGAGGAAAAGGCGAAAGACGCCCTCATCAGCCACCTGGCCTGGCGTGGCCTGGGAACCGTGGAACGCTCGGAGTTCAGCGACTACAAACTGAACATCTTCTGCCTGTGCCCCGACGTGAACAAGGCCGTCAGCGCCATCAAGGTCTGCAGCCGCGGCGAAGACCTCGACTTCACCAAGCTGAGCATCGGGGCCGCCTCCTACGGCGAACCGGACAACCTCAAACTCAAGCACTCCGCGAAGCCTGCCAACACTTTCAGCCTCTAGAGGGGAATTCCATGCCTGACTACCGACGCCTGGGAAACTCCGGGCTGACCGTCTCCGTGGTGGGGCTCGGCTGCAACAACCTGGGCCGGTCCAACACGGTGACCGAATCGCAGACGGGGACTGACGCCGTCGTCCATGCAGCCCTCGACGCCGGCGTGACGCTTTTCGACGTCGCCGACAACTACGGGCACGAGCCCGGACTCAGCGAGACGATGCTGGGCAAGGCGCTGGCCGGCAAGCGGGATGATGTGCTGGTAGCCACCAAGTTCGGCATGGACGTCCGGGGTGCCAATGGGAACGACTTTGGGGCCCGGGGGTCCCGGCGCTACATTGTCCGCGCGGTGGAGGCCTCGCTGCGGCGGCTGGGCACGGACTGGATCGACCTTTACCAGTTCCACACGCCCGATCCCCTGACTCCCATCGAGGAGACGCTGAGTGCCCTCGATGACCTGGTCACCGGCGGCAAAGTCCGCTACATCGGACACTCCAACCGGGCCGGCTGGCAGATTGCCGAGGCGGAATTTGTGGCGCGGGCCGCCGGCGGCACGCGGTTCATCTCCACCCAGAACCACTACAACCTCCTGGACCGTCGCGCCGAGCAGGAGGTCACGCCCGCGGCAGAAGCCTACGGCCTGGGCGTCCTGCCGTACTTCCCGCTGGCCAACGGCCTGCTGACGGGCAAGTATTCGCCGGGCTCAGCTCCCGCCGGCTCGAGGTTGAGCCATACACGCACCAACATGGTGCACGACGCCGACTGGGACCAGCTCCAGCGTTTCAGTTCCTTCGCTGCCGAACGCGACCTGACCGAGATCCAGGTGGCCTTCTCCTGGCTCGCGGCCCAGCCTGCCGTCAGCAGCGTGATCGCCGGAGCCACCAGGCCGGAGCAGATCCGCGAAAATGCGGCCGCTGTCGCCTGGGTGCCGTCGCCGGCGGAGCTCGCGGAACTGGATGCGATCTTCCCGAAGGTCCCCCAAGTCGCGCTCTTTTAGGAAACCCCGCCGATGACCAGGCTGCTGCTGGACGTGGATACCGGGATCGACGATGCCCTGGCGCTGGCCTATCTGGCGTCCTTGCCGGAGGTGGAGTTCGTGGCCGTGACGGCGTCCCCGGGAAACGTGGATGCCCACCAGGTGGCGATCAACACCCTCGCACTGCTGGAGCTGTGCGGCCGGCCCACCGTGGAGGTCGCCGTCGGCGCACTGGCCCCACTGGGCATCCCGCTGGTGACAACGCCGGAAACCCACGGCCCGCAGGGGCTGGGATATGCAGTCCTGCCCCCGCCGTCGGGCACGGTGTCGGCACGGCACGCCGCCGACGTCTGGGTGGAGGCCGCTCGCGCCCAGCCGGGGGAGCTCACAGCCCTGATCACGGCCCCGCTGACCAATTTCGCCCTCGCCATCCGGCGTGAACCCCGGCTGCCCGAACTGCTGGGGCGTGTGGTCATCATGGGCGGAAGTTTCTACCACCAGGGGAACACCACACCCACGGCAGAGTGGAATACGCACGTTGATCCGCACGCGGCCAAGGAAGTCTATGCCGCGTACCGGGGCCTGCCGGCGGACCGGCTGCCCATCGTCTGTTCCCTGGACACCACGGAGCGGATGGAGATGCGCCCGGAGCATCTGCAGCGGCTGGCTGCGGCGGCAGGCTGCGCCGTGGAGGAACTCGTGCTGCCGGATCAGGCCGAAGGGCTCAGGAGCAGCTCGGATAACACCCTGGTGCGGCACCTGTCCGACGCGCTGCGCTTCTACTTCGAGTTCCACCGGCACTATGACCAGGGCTACCTGGCGCACGTCCACGACTTTTTCGCCGCCGGTGTGGCAGCCGGCACCCTGGCTTACAGCACCCGGCCGGCCACGGTGGACGTGGAGGTCGAGTCCGCCATGCTGATGGGGACCACAGTGGCGGACTACCGGAACCTGTGGAACCAGCCACACAATGCCCGGATCGTTTCCGGGAACAACCCGGCGCAGGCGTTCGATGAACTTGTGGGTTCCCTCGGGCGCCTGGCCGGCAGGGTCGGCTAAGACCCAGCCCTACAGCGGTGCGTCTGCCGGCACCTCAACGTCCAGGGCAAGCAGAGCGTTCTCCACCACTTCCGTCAGGGCCGGGTGGATCCAGTACGGGCCCCGCGCGAGCTGGTGGACAGCTACGTCAGTGGCCATCGCCTGGACCAGCGGCTGGATCAGGAGCGAGGCCTCGTGGCCCATGACGTGCGCGCCGAGCAGCCGGCCGGTGGAACGTTCCGCCACAAGCTTGACCACACCTTCTTCGTCCTCCATGGCCCAGCCGTACGCGGTGGAGCCGTAGTCCTGGACTGCGGTGACAATGTCCGCCCCTGCTGTCGCCTGCTGCCGGGCTTTATCCTCGGTCAGGCCCACGGAGGCCACCTGCGGATTGCTGAACACCGCAAACGGCACCGCGGTGTAGTCGATGGTCCGGAGCCGGTCCGGGTGTTCCAGGTTGTGCGCCACCACCCGCGCCTCCCGGTTGGCGACGTGCTTGAGCTGGTAGCTGTTGGCGATGTCGCCCAAGGCATAGACACCATCAACGGGCTTGCCGCCCGTGAGGACCCTGAGGTTCGCGTCCACGGACAGGGTAGAGTCCTCATCCAGGTCAAAGCCGGCAGCGTCCACGCCCAGCCGGTCCGTGTTCGGCACCCGCCCTGTGGCCATGAGGACGATGTCCGCGGTGACGCGCAGTGGTTTGCCGTCGTCGTCGGCGAACACAACCGTGACGCTGCCGTCGCCGTTGTCCTCCACTGCCTGGAGCGAGTAGCCAAGCTTGAGCTTCCAGCGGTCGGCCGCCGCGGCGGCGAAGCGTCCGGCGATCTCGGCGTCGTTGCCACGAAGCAGCCGCTGCGAACGGTTCACCTGGGTCACGTCCGCCCCGAAACCGTGGAACACGGCAGCGAACTCGGCGGCAATGTACCCGCCGCCAACCACCACCACCCGTTCGGGCGGACCATCGATGCGCATCACGGTGTCCGAGGTGTGCACCTGCGGCAGGCCGATCCCGGGTACATCGGGGAGCACAGCCCGGGAACCCGCGGCCACCACCACCCGGTCCGCGGTGAGCTCGACGCCGGAATCAGTGCTGAGCGTCCGTGGACCGGTGAACCGGACGTGCTCCTGGTACAGGTCCACATGGGCCAGTTCATCGGCCCGGTACCGCCGGCCGGACTCGGAAATCGCGTCTATCCGGCCAAAGATCCTGTCCCGTAGTTCATTCCAGCGCACCTTGTCCAGGCTCAGGTCCACGCCCAGGCGGGCGGCCTCCCTGGGCGCGGCGGCCAAGGAGGCCGGGTAGACAAACATCTTCGTGGGGATGCAGCCAACGTTCAGGCACGTGCCGCCGAACACGCCGCCGTCGATCATGGCTACCTTCCTGCCGTCCCAGAACGGGGTGATCAGCGAATTGCCGGAGCCGGATCCGATGATGGCCAGGTCGAAGTGGGGCATTTTTGCCTTTCGGAAGGTCAGCAGGGCGGGCAGCGGCTTGCGAGCCTACTCCACATCGTACGGCCGGGTTACTGCGCGGGTGGCTCCGTGCAGCTGGTCTTCCCCTTAGTCATTTCCGGTGGGACGATGCCCCTATGAGCGACAAACACGAAGAAGACCTGCGGGACGAGAGGCCGCACCAGCACTCGCATGCAGCAGCGCCAACCACCCAGCAGATGCGAACTGTCGGGCAGCGGCGGCGGGAAGCGGAGGAGAAGCTGGAACACCACCTCGAGGAAGCACGCCACAAAGGTGAACACGACACCACCCACCGGGAAGAGGCGACGGGGGACGGACGGTAGTGCGGAACGTGCTGGCGGGCTGCTGCCACGGACGTGATGGCGGGCTGCTGCCAAGGACCAGAGCACGGCTTGCGAATTTCCGGCCGGTAGACTGGTCCGCGGACCGGGCCGGCGTAGACGCCCCGGCTGCCGCCGAGGTGACATAGGCGGTGTTCCGCACCGCCCGGGCCATCCGGGCGCCAGAGCCTGCACCCTTCGAAGGAACGCCATGTCATCGCCCTCCCTTACGCTGCCGCCACAAACGCCGGCCACCGCCCGGAACCGCCGTCTGCTGGAAACCCTCGGAGCGTTGGCCATTGCCGGCACGTACATCTACCTGGTCCTGAACCAGCCCGCGGACATCACAGGGGGCCCAGGTAGTGCCTCGGCCCTGATCGCCCTCTCCGGCTTCCTCGTGGGCGCCGTGCTGCTGATCATCGGCGTGCTGCCAACCGTGCCCGTGTCCACTCTGGTGCTGATTCCGGTGGCACTGGTACTGAACATTGTCCTGGGCCAGTTCGTGGGCAGCACCTTGGTGCCGTTCTACCTCGACGCCATCGGCACCGTCCTGATCGCCGTCCTGGCAGGACCCGCCGCCGGAGCAGCCACAGGTGCCCTCAGCAGCGTTGTCTGGTCCTTCTTCAACCCCACTGTCCTGCCGTTCGCCGCCGGCGCCGCCCTGATCGGCTGCCTGGCGGGCCTCGCCGCCCGCTACGGCCTGTTCCGTCGCTTCTACCTGGCACCGGTGGCGGGGTTCCTGACCGGCATCATCGGCGGTGTGGTCTCCGCTCCCGTGGCCGCGTTCGTCTTCGGCGGCACCTCCGGCTTGGCCACCGGCGCCATCGTCAGCGCCTTCCGCTCCATGGGGGACAGCCTGCTCGCCGCCATCACCAAGCAGGCCCTGATCTCGGACCCCATGGACAAGGCCATCGTCTTTACGCTCGTAGCCGTCCTGGTCTACGCCCTCCCTCGCCGCACGCGCGTGCAGTTCCCCTTTGTCCGGCAGTACCGCGTGCTGGCCGGCAAAGCCACCAACCAGCCCACCGGCCACTCAATCGGCCACTCAACCGGCCAGGACGCCTGACCCACCGCTGATGCGCCTTCACCCCCTGACGTCGCTGGCGGCTGCCGGCAGCACGGCAGTGATGACGACGGCGGCCGCCAGCTGGCCGCTGTCCCTCACCGTGATTGCCGCGGCCGTGGGCTTGTCGGTCGCCGGGGGAGCGGCGGGCCGGATGCTGCCAGCGGCGGCGGTCATCCTGGTTCCGCTGGTGCTGTCGCTGCTGGCCCTGCACGGACTGTTCTTTCCTGAGGGCGCCACCGTGCTGGCGCAGTGGGGACCGGCGCGTGTCACAGCACAAGGCCTGCAGTTTGCGCTCGAGCGGGCGGCGCAGCTTTCCGCGGCCGTGCTCGTGCTGCTGCTGTGTTCCTTCACTATCAGCGTTCCGGACCTGGTGGCTGCCCTGTCCACCCGCGGCGTCAACGCGCGGTTCGCGTTTGTGCTCGCCTCCACCTTGACGCTGCTGCCGGCCATCAGCTCACGGCTGGGGCGGATCCGGCAGGCCCAGGAAGCGCGTGGCCTGGTGATCAGGCCCGGAATTCTTGGGCGGGCTGCCGCGTTCCGATGGCAGGCGGTACCCCTGGTGCTGTCCCTCGTGGAGGAAGCAGGCACCCGCGCGGCGGCCCTGCAGGCCCGCGGTTTCGGTAGTGCCGGTCCAATCACCAGTTACCGTCAGGTGCAGGATTCTCCGGTCCAGCAGTGGGTGCGCCTGGTCTTGCTGCTCGCGGCGCTGGCGGCCATCGCCGCCCGTATCTGGCAGCCGACGGCGGGTACTTAGCAATGGTGCAAACCCCACCTCCGGCGCTGGCTGCCGGCATCGAAAAATTCGTCTTCCCCACCGAAACGGAACCCGTCCTGGCGGGCATAACGCTGACCTTTGCCCCAGGGACGCTTACGGCGGTCCTGGGCGGTTCCGGCAGTGGCAAATCAACTCTGGGACGCCTCCTCGCCGGCTGGTTGCTGCCCGGCGACGGCGGGACACTCACGGGCTTTCTTGAGCTCGCCGGCACGCGCGTCCGGTTCACCGGAACAGCTGCCGATCCGCGGACCGATCCCGGTAACTGGGGCCGCCAGGTGGGCTTTGTGCCGCAGGATCCCGCCGCCGCCTTGTCCACGGTCCGGGCCACGGTGGCCGAGGAACTGGCCTTTGGACTGGAAAACGCGGGGGTTGACCGTGAGAGTATGGCCAGCGCCGTCCAGCACACAGCAGCCCTGACCGGCCTGGCCCATCTGCTGGACCGTGATCCCGCCACACTTTCCGGCGGTCAGCTGCGCCGCCTGGCCATCGGCTGCGCGGTCATTCAGCGCCCCGCAGTTCTCGTTATGGACGAGCCCTTCGCCTCCCTCGACACGGACGGAGCCGAAGACCTCGCGGCCCTGGTGCGGAACCTCGCACAGGACGGCACCGCCGTCGTGATCCTGAGCCAGCGCGCCGATGCCTTCCTGCACAACGCCGACACGTGGCTGGTCCTTGCCGGCGGTACCGTAGCTGCGGCCGGCACGCCGGCAGAAATCGTGGCTGCCGGGGCGCTTGAAATGGCGGGCGTGGTCTGGCGCCGCCCGCTTACAGGTCTCCGGACGCTGGTAGAAAAAGGCCAACCGTCCGCAGTCGGCAGTCCGCCGGCTTTGGAACTGCGTGACGTCTCGTTCACGTACCGGCGGACGCAGCGCAGAGGCTGGTTCAAGGCACAACCGGGCCCGCCGGCCGACCCGGTCCTGCACGGACTCAGCCTGACCGTCAGACCCGGCGAGATCCTTGCGGTGGCAGGTCCCAACGGCGCCGGAAAGTCCACGCTGCTGAGGCACCTCAACGGCTTGCTCCAACCAACAGCAGGCAGCGTGCTGGTCAACGGGCGGAACATCAGCGGGCACCCGGCGGGACGGGTGGCCAACGATGTTGGGCTCCTCTTCCAGCAGCCCAGGGACCAGCTGTTTGAGCGGACCGTGGAACGGGAAGTACGCTTCGGACTCGAGCGCCACGGGCCAGCGGCGGACCAGGCGGTGCAGCACGCACTCGCCGCCGTTGGCCTGGAGCACCTTGCCGGACGGCACCCGGCGGAACTGCCGGCGTCCCAGCAGCGACTGTTGGCCCTGGCGACAGTACTGGCCCGGCGTCCGTCAGTCCTTGCCCTGGACGAGCCGACCATTGCCTTGGACGGCCACGGGCTGGCCCAGCTGGACCGGGTGGTACGCAGCACGACGGCGGAGGGCACCGCCGTCGTGCTGGTCACTCACGACCTGGACTACGCCCGGTCCATCGCGCACCGGCTGGTGCGCCTCGACGCCGGCCGCCTGCTACCCGCGGACTGATTCCGGGGTGGCTGCATCCGGGCTGACTGATTCGGAGGACTGACCCGTCAGGCCGGACGCGACGCCGGGCGCCAGGAACCGCTTGCCGTTGACCCGCTCTGAGGCGCCCACACGGTCCAGGTACGGCGTGATGCCGCCCAGGAACATCGGCCAGCCGGCGCCCAGGATCATGCAGAGGTCGATGTCTTCAGGACCGGCCACTACGCCCTCATCCAGCATCAGCCCGATCTCCTCGGCCAGGGCATCCTGGACACGGCGCAGCACGTCGTCCCCGGTGGACGGTGACGTGCCGAAAGACATCAGCGACAGGGTGGACTCCGGGATCTCCTGGGAGCCGTCGGCTGCCGGGGCCCAGAGCGATTTCACGCCGTTCTCGATCAGTTTCTGCAGGTTCGTGGACACGGCGAAGCGATCTCCGAAGGCGGCCTGCAGGGACTCCTGGACATGCTGGGCCACCGGCAGTCCCACCATGGCACCCAGCGTGAACGGGGTCATCGGCAGGCCCATGGGGCGCAGCGAGGTGTCGGCAACGTCGGCAGGGGTTCCTTCGTCGAAGGCAGCTGTCACTTCGCCCATGAGCCGCAGCAGGATCCTGTTGACCACAAAGGCCGGCGCATCTTTGACCAGGACCGCGCTCTTCTTCAGGCCCTTGGCGAGCTCAAAAGCGGTGGCCAGGACGGCGTTGTCGGTTTTGGGCGCGCGCACGATTTCGAGCAGCGGCATCACGGCCACCGGGTTGAAGAAGTGGAAGCCCACCAGCCGTTCCGGATGCGCGAGGTCTTCGGCCATGGCCGTGACGGACAGCGAGGAGGTGTTCGTGGCGAGGATGCAGTCCGGGGAGACGATTGCTTCCACCTCGGCGAAGACCTGCTTCTTGACGTTCAGCTCTTCGAAGACAGCCTCGATGACAAAGTCGGCGTCCGCGAAGGCTTCCTTGGAGACCGATCCCGTGACCAGGGCCCTGGTGCGGTTGGCTGCGTCCTGGCTGATGCGCTTCTTGCCGAGGAGCTTGTCCACCTCGGCATGGACGTAGCCCACGCCCTTGTCCACGCGGGCCTGGTCGATGTCCGTCATCACCACGGGGACCTTGAGCTGGCGGGCGAACAGGAGGGCGAGCTGGCTGGCCATGAGTCCCGCGCCCACAACGCCGATCTTGGTGACCGGACGGGCGAGCTTACGGTCCGGTGCGCCGGCAGGCCGCTTGGAACGCTTCTGGACCAGGTCCAGGAAGGCGTATACGGTGGCGCGGAACTCGTCTGTCTGCATCAGACCGGCGAGGGTTTCGCATTCGAGGGCGGCGGATTCGGCCTGGGACATGGTCCGGTTGGCTTCGAGGATGTCCAGGACCTTGGCCGGCGCAGGGGAGGCGTTGGAGGTCTTGGCCTCCACGAACGTCCGGCCGGCGGCGACGGCTGCGGACCAGCGCCCGGCAACAGCGGGATCAGCGGGGTCCACGGCGTTGGCCCGTGCAGGGACCACCTCGCCGGTGATGACCGTGGCCGCCCAGGCGAGGGACTGTTCCAGGAAGTCTGCCGGTTCGAACAGGGCGTCGGCGATGCCGAGCTGGAAGGCCTGCGGCCCCGTGAGCGTCCGGTTGTTGCTGAGCGGGTTCTCGATCATCACCTTGACCGCGTTCTCGGGTCCGATCAGGCGAGGCATGATGTAGACGCCGCCCCAGCCGGGGACCAGGCCGATGAAGGCCTCGGGAAGCGCCAGCGCACCGGCTCCGGTGGACACCGTGCGGTACGTGGACTGCAGGGCGATCTCCAGGCCGCCGCCCAGGGCAACGCCGTTGATGAAGGCGAAGCTGGGGACGCCGAGGTTGGCCAGCGTGGCATAAACGTCATGCCCGAGCTGCGCCATCCACAGGCCATGATCGCGGTTCTCCAGCGACTTCACCGCGGACAGGTCGGCGCCGGCCACGAGGAAGTACGGCTTGCCGGTCACGCCGACGCCCACGATCTCGCCGCGGGCCGCACGTTCCTTCAGGCCCTCGAGGACCGTGCCCAGTCCGACCAGGGTATTGGGTCCCAGCGTGGTGGGCTTGGAGTGATCCAGGCCGTTGTCCAGGGTGATCAGCGCAAACACCCCAGGGCTCTGCTGGCCGGCGGCGGCCGGCAGCTTGATGTCCTGGACGTACGAGTGGGTCACGGTTTCGTCGGGGAAGAGCTCGGCAAGCTTGGTGAAATCGGCGGCGCTCATGCGGCGGCTCCTTCGGTGGTTGCTTCGGTGGTTGCTTCGTGGTCGTCTGCTGCGACGGCACCGCTGTAATCGGCGTGGTGCGGGTTTTCCCAGATGACGGTGGCGCCCATGCCCAAGCCTATGCACATGGTGGTGATCCCGTACCGGACGGAGGGGTCTTCTTCGAACTGCCGGGCGAGCTGGTTCATCAGCCTGACCCCGGAGGACGCGAGGGGGTGGCCCACCGCGATGGCGCCGCCGTAGCGGTTGACCCGGGGGTCGTCGTCGGAAATTCCGAAGTGGTCCAGGAAACTCAGGACCTGCACGGCAAACGCTTCATTGATCTCGAAAAGTCCGATGTCCTCAATGCTGAGGCCGGCGTTCTTCAGGGCTTTTTCGGTGGCGGGCACCGGGCCGATGCCCATGACTTCCGGTTCGACGCCGGCGTAGGCGTAGCCGACCAGCCGCATCTTGACCGGCAGGCCCAGTTCCGCGGCAGCTTCCGAGGATGCCAGGACGGCGGCCGTGGCGCCGTCATTCAGGCCGGCGGCGTTGCCTGCCGTCACGCGGCCGTGGGCACGGAAGGGAGTCCGCAGTGCCGCCAGGTCGTCCAGGGTGGTGCCCGGGCGGGGCGGCTCATCAACGCTGTTCACCGTCCAGCCCTGTCCCGGCTTCAGGGTAGCGACCGGAACGAGGTCCGGCTGGATCTGGCCCTGGGCGTAGGCGGCTGCGAGTTTATCCTGCGAGGCAACCGCGTACGCGTCTGTGCGTTCCTTGGTGATGGCGGGAAAACGGTCGTGCAGGTTCTCGGCCGTGTTCCCCATGTTCAGGGCGGCGGGGTCAACCAGGCGCTCGGACATAAAACGCGGGTTCGGATCGGCGCCGGAGCCCATCGGGTGGTTGCCCATGTGCTCTACACCGCCGGCGATGACGACGTCGTAGGCGCCGAAACCGATGCCGCTCGCCGTGGTGGTGACTGCGGTCATGGCGCCGGCGCACATGCGGTCGATGGCGAAGCCGGGGACGGTGCGGGGGAGCCCTGCCAGGAGGGCGGCTGTGCGGCCGAGGGTCAGGCCCTGGTCTCCGGTCTGGGTGGTGGCGGCAACAGCGACTTCGTCGATCCGGGCCGCGGGCAGGGTGGGGTTGCGGCGCAGAAGTTCGCGGATGCACTTCACCATCAGGTCATCGGCGCGGGTTCCGGCGTAGATGCCTTTCTCGCCGGCCCGGCCGAAGGGTGTGCGGACGCCGTCAACAAAAACGACGTCGCGGACAGTTCGCGGGGATCCGCTGCTTCCGTGGTGGCTCACGTTTACTCCTCATCGAGACGTTGGCGCCGTCCGGAGGCCAAAGGGCAGCACTCGGCAGGACGGCAGTGCACACTATGTTACTCGTCAGTAACATAGTGTGCAAGGCTCGGTGAAGGGGCGTTTACTCGGAGGCTGCGGTTGCCTTGGATTCCTTGGCCGCCAGCGGTTGCGGGTTGAGGAAAGCATCTGTGACGAGCGGCGCGATCAGGCCGATCTGCCATTCGCGGGCACCGAGGGTGCGCAGTTCAGCGGCCACTGCTTCTCCGTTGATGTCCGACGGCGGACGCCACGCGACGCGGCGCAGGTAGTCCGGCGTCAGCAGGTTCTCCACGGGAAGGTTCAGTTCGTCCGCCTTCGCCTGCAGGAGCGGGCGGGCGGTGGACAGGCGTGCCGCGGCCTCGGGGTCGCGATCGGACCACACCCGCGGCGGGGGCGGTGCGTTGGTTGGCAGGTGCAACGGCGGGAGGTCCTCAAGATCGCGGGCAGCGGCGATGCACCGGAGCCACCGGGGTGCCTCACGCTGAGCCGCACGGCCGTGGAAGCCCTTGGTGCCGAGCAGTTGGGGAACAGTGGACGGCATGGCCTTGGCGGCGGACACCAGGGCGGAATCAGGAATCAGCCGGCCCGGCGCCACATCGCGCTTCTGTGCCAGGGAATCGCGCTCCAGCCACATTTCGCGGACCGCGGCCAGCTGGCGCCGGTCGCGGATCTGGTGCAGGCCCGACGTCTTGCGCCAGGGGTCAATCCGGGGAGGGGCCACGCCGGCGGCGAGGATTGCGGCAAATTCCTGTTCCGCGTATTCCAGCTTGCCGTCAGCCTGGAGCAGTTCGATGAGTTCTTCGCGCAGTTCGGTCAGGACTTCCACGTCCAGGGCGGCGTAGCGCAGCCACGGCTCGGGCAGGGGCCGGGTGGACCAGTCGGCGGCCGAATGTTCCTTCGCCAGGCCAAAACCGAGCAGTTGTTCGATGACGGCAGCCAGGCCAACGCGTGGCAGCCCGGCCAGCCGCGCGGCGAGCTCCGTGTCAAAGAGCCTGTCCGGCCACATGCCCAGCTCCAGCAGGCAGGGCAGGTCCTGGCTGGCTGCATGCAGGATCCATTCCACCCCCTGGAGCGCATCGTTGATGATGGACAGGTTCTCGAACGGTTCCGGATCGATCAGCCAGGTGCCGGAGCCTTCGCGCCGGATCTGCACCAGGAATGCGCGCTGGCCGTACCGGAATCCGGAGGCCCGTTCTGCATCAACCCCTGCGGGCCCTGTTCCGGCGGCGATGGCTGCCGCACACCGCTCCAGCCCGGACTGCGTTTCGATAACCAGCGGCACGCCGTCGCGCGGTGCGTCGAGGTCAATGACTACGGGGACCTGGCTGTCGAAGCCTTCCACCGTGATGTGGGGAGTGGTATCAGCAGCCGGAGCGCCGGCCGTGGTGTTTTCCGGAATATGAGGGGTCATGATGCCTTCAGTTTACCGACAAGGGGCAGTCCTAGTTCCGGCGCCGGCGCGGAAGGGCCGCGACGCCGTCGGGCACAGGGGGGAGGCCGGCGAACGTGCAGACCATTTCTGACCATGCCTCCAGATGGGCAGTGACGTCCGAAGACGCCGGAGTCCAGGAGGCGCGCAGCTCGATGTCGATCGATCCGGGCCGGTCAGAGAGTGTTCCAAAGCTCTCCGACAGGACGCGCGTGGCGGTCCCGCCGGCCGCCCGGTAGGGGGCCTTGTGATTCTCCAGTGCCTCGACCAGCCAGGTCCAGGCGACGGTGCCCAGCATTTCGTCGTTGCCCATTTCGGGCTCAAGCTGGGCCCGGATGTAGGTGACGATGCGGAATTCGCCATCCCAGACTGCCGAGCCTTCGGGGTCGTGCAGCAGGATGAAGCGGCCCGTGGCCAGCTCGGTGTCGTCGTCGTCCTCGGTGCCGGACGCCGCGGCCAGGGCCATGGCGGCGGGCCCGTGGACGGGAGTGGTGCCGCTGCCCGGTCCGGGCGCCATGACCTCGGCCCCGAGTGCCACGGCGAACGGTGCCAGGCGCGCCGGGGCGGGAATTTCCGCCAGGCGCAGCTCACTGCGGCATTGGGCCTTCCTGAGCGTTCCCAAGGCGTGGAGAAATTCCGGGGGAACCTGGGCTAGTGCGTTCACCTTCGCAGATTACGCAACAGCAGGGGGCGGGCAGCGCAGGCTCGCCGTCGGCCGGTCCATCCTATCCGGCTTCCTTGACCGCGTGGCGTGCCGCGAGTTCCCGTCGGATCGCGGCCACAAAGGCGTCGACATCGTCCTCGCTGGTGTCGAAGGAGCACATCCAGCGGACCTCGCGGGCGGCTTCATCCCAGTCGTAGAACCGGAAGGACTCCCGCAGCCGGTCAGCTATGCCGGCCGGCAGGACGGCAAACACGCCGTTGGACTCCGTCTTCTGGGTGGGCTCCACGCCTTCGATCGTGTCCACCGCGGCGCGGAGGCGGGCGGCCATGGCGTTGGCGTGCGACGCCGAACGGAGCCACAGGTCGCCTTCCAGCACGGCGATGAACTGGGCCGACAGGAAGCGCATTTTCGAGGCAAGCTGCATGTTCATCTTGCGCAGGAATATCAGGCCGTGGGCCGCTTCGGGGTTCAGTGCCACCACCACCTCGCCGTACAGCAGCCCGTTCTTGGTGCCGCCGAAGGAGAGGATGTCCACGCCGGCGTCGCGGGTGAAAGCACGCAGCGGCACGTTCAGGTGCGCGGCGGCGTTGGCCAGCCGCGCGCCGTCCATGTGGAGTTTCATGCCCTTGGCGTGGGCATGATCCGCGATGGCCCGGACCTCCTCCGGGGTGTAGCACGTGCCAAGCTCGGTGGTCTGGGTGATGGACACTGCCAGCGGCTGTGCCCGGTGTTCATCGCCCCAGCCCCACGCCTCGCGGTCAATTAGTTCCGGCGTCAGCTTGCCGTCCGGAGTGGGGACATGCAGGAGTTTGATCCCGCCGATCCGTTCCGGAGCGCCGTTTTCGTCCATGTTGATGTGCGCCGTCGAAGCGCACACCACAGCACCCCAGCGCGGGAGCAGCGACTGCAGGGACAGCACGTTGGCCCCCGTGCCGTTGAACACCGGGAAACATTCGATGCCGGCGCCGAAGTGCACCTCCATCAGCCCCTGCAGCCGTGCCGTGTAGTCGTCCTCGCCGTAGGAGACCTGGTGGCCCTCGTTGGCTGCCGCGAGGGCGGCCAGGACCTCGGGGTGCACACCGGAGTAATTGTCCGAGGCGAAACCGCGGACGGACGCGTCATGCAGCCGGGCGGCGGGATTTTCAAGCCGCGGGGCGGCATTTGCCGTTGTTGTCATTGCTTTGCTCACGTTCTCAGTCTAGGAGGTGGAGTCCGGCCGGTCAGGGGGCCGGTAAGCCAGGGGATTTTTCGGTCAGGGGATTTTGCGGTCGGAGGTCAGGAGCAGGCGCCGGCCGTTCAGTTCGGCTGCCGGGCGGCTGAACAGTCCGACGACGGCGGCGGCCAGGTCCTCGACGTCGGTGGCACCGGGGAAGGTCCGTTCCGGGTGCGCCGTCCGGAGTTCTGCGTCCACCAGGGCTTTTACGACCAGGACGACGGCGGCGCCGCGCAGGGCGGTGCCCTCATCCGCGGCCCCGCGGGCCAGGCCCTCCGCCATCGCCAGTGTCCAGGTCTCGGCGGCGGCTTTTGCCGCCACGTAGCTGGCAGTCGCTGCTGTGGGCTTGTCCACCGCGGTGGAGGACACCATGGCAAACCTTCCGGTTACGGCGGCGGCCAGATCGGCGTAAAAGACCCGGGAGACATTCCGGAGCGTGGTGATGGCGCCGCGCTCCAGGAAGTCCCAGTCGGCGTCGCTTTGGTCCGTGATGCCCTTAGCACCGCGCCAGCCGCCCACGAGGTGGATAACTCCGTCCATCGCTCCGGCGGTGCCCGCCAGGGTCTTCCGGAGGGCCTGGACGTCAGCGGGATCCGCAAGATCGCACACCAGGGGAGTGACGCCGTCGCCCGCCTTCCTCGCAGCAGCGTCGATGCGCGTGCTGTCCGAGCCGACCGTGAAGACCCGGAACCCCGCCTGGTGCAACGCCCGGGCCACGGCGATCCCGGAGGGTCCGCTGCCGCCCGTGACCAGGACGTTCAGCCCGGGGGCATGGTCCGGAACAGGAGCCACGCGCGGCGCGCCGGATTCGCTCACAGTGCGGTCGCCCCGGTGATGCCGGCGGTGGATTCGATGACCGGGCGCATTTTCTTCTCCAGGGCTTCGTAGAACATGGACAGCGGAAATTCGTCGTCCAGCACCCGGTCCGTCAGGCCGCGGGGCGGACCGGCAACGGGGAGCGCGTCGGGGCCTTTGGCCCAGACAGATGCGGGGTTGGGGGTGACTGTGGCGGCGATCAGCTGGTACGCGGCAAGCCAGTGGGCCATCTTCGGCCGGTCAATGGAGCGCCAGTAGAGCTCGTCGATCGAGGCGCCGAGGGCGATCACCGCGTCCGGCACCTGGTCCCAGTCGATGCTGAGCCGGCTGTCGGTCCAGTGCAGGACGTGGTGCTGGTGCAGCCAGGCAAAGAGCAGCTGCCCGCCGAGGCCGTCGTAGTTGCGCACCCGGTTGCCGGTGATCGCAAAGCGGAAGATCCGGTCGAAGATGATGGCGTACTGCACCAGTTTCGCGTGCCGGCGTGCTTCCGGCCCGGCGTCTTCGTCCTGTTCGATCCGGACGGATTCCCGGAAGGCTGTGAGGTCGCAGCGCAGTTCTTCAAGCGAATACAGGAAGTAGGGCATCCGCTGCTTGATCATAAACGGGTCAAAGGGCAGGTCGCCGCGCATGTGGGTCCGGTCATGGATCAGGTCCCACATGACAAACGTGGCCTCGGTCAGTTCCTGGTCCGCCAGGAGTTCAATAGCGCCCGCGGGCAGGTCCAGGGACGTGATGTCCGCGGCCGCGCGCAGGACCCTGCGGAACCGGGCAGCTTCGCGGTCCGCAAAAATAGCGCCCCAGGTGAAGGTGGGTGTTTCCCGAACGGCCACGGTTTCGGGGAACAGCACCGCCGAGTTGGTGTTGTAACCGCGGGTGAAGTCCAGGAACCGGATGGGCACAAAAAGCTTGTTGGAATAGTCCCCGGCCTCAAGGCCGGCCACAAAATCGGGCCAGATGACCTCGATCAGAACGGCCTCCACCAGCCGGCTGCTGCTTCCGTTCTGGGTGTACATGGGGAAGATGACAACATGCTGCAGGCCATCCTGGCGCTGCAGCTGGGGCTGGAACGCCAGCAGGGATGCCAGGAAGTCCGGGATCCCGAAACCAGCCTTGGCCCACGCCCGGAAATCAGCGACGACGGCGTCAAGGTAGGCCGCGTCGTGCGGGAACTGCGGTGCCAGTTCGGTGAGCGACTCCGTGATCTCGGCAACCTCGAGCGCTGCGGCTGGGTGGTGGCCCGCGTCAGGTACGGAGCCGTCCTGGATCTGCAGCTCCTGCAGGGATTCGGCGGCGTTCCTGAGGCGGAGCCAGACGGGATTTTCGGCGGTGATCTTTGTTGGGGCGCCGGTCAGGGTGACGGTCATGGTGCGCCTGCCTTTCTCATTGCTTGGGGCATCTACGGCGAGCGTAGCAAGCAACCAGAGTCCCTAACTCAAATCCAGCCTGAGCATAAGATACTCTCGGGCTCGAGGCGCCTCGTGGCTCCGCCAGATATAGGCCGAGCCACGGCTGGCGGACTCAGGACTCCGTGGATTCTTCCCCGGCAGCGCCGCGCGGCACCAGCTTCAGGGACACCGAATTTATGCAAAAGCGTTGGTCCGTGGGCGTGCCGTAGCCCTCACCTTCGAACACATGGCCCAGGTGCGAGTCACAGTGCCCGCACCGTACCTCCACCCGCTTCATGCCAAGTGTCCGGTCGTGGATGTAACGGACGGTGCCGTCGGCGAGCGGTGCCCAGAAGGACGGCCAGCCGCAATGCGAATCGAATTTTTCGTTGCTCCTGAAGAGCTCTGTTCCACAGGCACGGCATTGGTAGACACCGTCCGTATGGGTGTCCACGTACTCGCCGGTGAAGGGACGCTCCGTACCCGCCTGGCGCAGCACGTTGTATTCCTCCGGCGTGAGTTCCTGCCGCCACTCGGCGTCGGATTTCCGGTATGCAGGTTCCGCAGTTCCGGCGTCGGCTGCCGGATCCGGTACGGAATCCGTGGCCTTGTTGTCGAAAATGCTCTTTCCAAAGATGCTCATAGTCAGCTCAACGCTCAGGAGTCGCCGATAAATCCCGAACCGGCGTACAGGTGGAGCACCGGGAGCCCCAGCTGGTCCTGGGCTTTGTTGGCCCAGTCCGTGTGGAACGTATCCGCCACTGCGTGCGGACGGGTGATCACCACCGCCTGGGCTGCGCCGAGCTCCTTCACCTTGGCCACGAGGCCTTTAACGGCGCCAACGTCCACCACCTCGCCCGTGACTCCTGCGCCCAGCCCCTCCAGGGCAGCCAGCGAGACGGCCAGCGTCTCTGCAGCCTCGGCCCGTTCAGCGGAGGGGTCCGGAGCGTGGGCGGTCAGCTCGCGGAACGCCTTAACAACGTCCAGCAGGGAGAGATTCTCAAGAAAATCCACCAGCAGATGCCGTTCAGTGTTCCCCGGAACCAGCAGGACAAGGGGCGTGTCCTGCCCGTCCACCAGACGTTCTATGTTGACGCGGTCGTCCGCGCCCAGGGGTTCTTCAGTCAGAATGACGATTGGATCGCTCATGGCATCAGCCTAGTCGTGCGCACCGGCGCCTGCATCCATTTGGGCCGCACGGCCGTTGCGATGTTGTGCGAGCGGCGTCCTCGCGGCCGGCGCATTCGGGCGCGCCACGTGCCGGACGGAATATGGTCAACCCGCCTGCGGCAGTAAGAATGGTTCCATGGCACCTTCCACGCGCACCCCCACGTTGACGGCGGCAGTTCCGATCCAGGCCGACGGCCGTATGTCGCTGCGCGCCAAATGGGCGCTCGGCGGCGTCATTGGCGGCGGGGCGCTTGCCGGACTGCTGGCCACAGGCTCCTCCGCGCTGGCGCTCTATTTTGCCAGGCGTGTGATCACCCCCGTCCGGCAGCGGACTGCGGACCAGGAAGTCCTCGCCGTGCTCCGGGAAGGCGGCGGCCGGCAGGTCATCCTGACAGCAACTCCGGAGACCACGGTGGAGGGTGTCTATGGGTTGTTTTTCGACGGCGGCAAGGGGCACGCCCGGATCGGGCGGATCGTGTCCTATTCGCCGGCGGACGGCACGGTCCTGCGCGAAGTGGAAGCCGTCTATGCCGGCGATCTCGATACGGCCCGCCGCGGATGGTGGAGCGGTGCGCTCTACCCGGATCCCGCCACCGCCGGCTTTGCGGCCGAGGACGTGTTGATCGAGGTCGACGGCGGTACAGCCCCGGCGTGGCTGGTCCGGGCCGGCGGCACCTCCCGGACCTGGGCAATCATGGTTCACGGCCGCGGGGCCACCCGCCAGGAGGCCCTCCGGGCGGTAGGCCCCGCCCTCGAACTGGGGCTCACCAGCCTGCTTGTCTCGTACCGGAATGACGGGTTGGCACCATCGGCCGAGGACGGCCGGTACGGCCTGGGGTCCACGGAATGGCATGACGTGGAGGCCGCCATTGAGTTCGCCCTGGCTAACGGCGCTGAGGAAATTGTTCTCTTCGGCTGGTCCATGGGCGGCGCCATCTGCCTGCAGACGGCCGATCTCTCGCCTCACCGTCACCTGATCCGGGCCATGGTCCTGGACGCGCCAGTCATCAACTGGGTCAATGTGCTGGCCCACCATGCGCAGATCAACCGCATTCCGTCCCTCGTGGGCCGCTACGGGCAGCTGATGCTGGGCCACCCCGTGGGCCGCAGGCTCACCGGCCTGGCCGCACCCGTAGACCTCAAGGCCATGGACTGGGTGGCGCGCGCCGTGGAAGTCCGGACGCCCACCCTGATCATCCACAGCGTTGATGACGAGTACGTCCCCTATGAACCGTCCGCCCTTCTGGCCGAGCGGAATCCGGACATGGTCACGTTCGAAACGTTCAATCACGCCAGGCACACCAAGGAATGGAATGTCGATCCCGAGCGCTGGGAGAACCTGATCAAGGCGTGGCTCCGGCCCCAGTTGGCTCCGCGGCTTAATCCCGGGCAGAACCGCTAAAGTGTGCGCGTGCCGATGGCGGCTGTCACCGCGGACGTCAGCCGGACGAGGTCCTCCGGCGCAAGCTCAACGTCCAGGCCGCGCTTACCGCCGGAAACCAGCATGGTTCCCAGCTCAAGGGCGCTGCTGTCCACCACCGTGGGTGATGACTGGCGCTGGCCCAGCGGCGAGATTCCGCCGAGGACGTAGCCCGTGCGGCGTTCCGCAGCCGCGGGATCAGCCATCGCAGCCTTCTTGGCGCCCAGGGCGGCGGCGAATGCCTTGAGGTCAAGGTTTCCGCTGACCGGCACAACCCCGACTGCCAGCCGGCCTTCCACTTCGACCATGAGGGTTTTGAAGACCTTTTCGGGAGCGATGCCCAGGGCTTCGGCGGCTTCCGTGCCGTAGTTGGCCGCGGAAGGATCGTGGGCATACGGATGCAGTACAAAGGGAACGCCGGCTGCAGCCAGTGCGGCTGTGGCCGGCGTTCCGTTTGAAGAACTCTTGCGTCCCAAAGCGTTCCGTTCCCGATCAGGAGATCAGGACGCGGACCGTGACGTAGCGGCGACCTTGCGCTTGATCCGTCCCAGCATGGCGGTCATGCCGCGCATCCGCAGCGGCGTGATGGCCCGCGTCAGGCCCAGAAGCTCCGGCATATCGTCCGGCACCGCCAGGATTTCAGCGGCGCTGAGTCCGTCGAGCCCTTCGTGGAGTACGCCGGCGAAACCCCGCGTGGTGGGGGCTTCCGGTGGCGCTTTGAAGTAGAGCCGAACGGCGTCGGCCGGGCCGGCGTCGTTCTTTTCCGTCTCAATGGTCAGGAACAGCGGCGACTGGCATTCCACCACCTGCTCCAGGAGTTCGGGGTGGTCCTTCAGCCGGTCCGGCAGCTCCGGCAGTTCGCGCGAGAACTCAAGCAGCAACTGAAGCCGATCGGGTTCGGTCAGGGCCTGGAAGTCCTCGACGATTTCCGCCAATGCGGCGGGCAGGTCATGTGTAGTCATCTGTTCCAGTTTACGCCGGGACCGTGCCGCGTTCCGTGCCCTTCGCGATGGGAACCCGGACGGCGTTGCCCCACTCGGTCCAGGAACCGTCGTAGTTCCGGACGGTGTCAAAGCCCAGCAGGTACTTGAGTGCGAACCAGGTGTGGCTGGAACGCTCGCCGATGCGGCAGTAGGCCACCACGTCATCGCCCGCGGTCAGCCCGGCCTCGCCCAGGTAAAGGGCCTCGAGCTCTTCCCGGCTGCGGTAGGTTCCGTCCGGCGCAGCGGCGCGGGCCCACGGAATGGATGCTGCCGTGGGAATGTGGCCGCCGCGGAGCGCACCTTCTTCCGGGTAGGCCGGCATGTGGGTCCGCTGGCCGGTGTATTCCTCGGGGGAGCGGACGTCGATCAGCGGCTTGCCGAAGTGTGCCAGGACGTCTTCCTTGAAAGCGCGGATGGGGGCGTCGTTGCGCTCCACCAAGGGGTAGTCGCCGGGCACCGGGGCGGTCCGCTCCGTGGTCAGGTCACGGCCTTCGGCGATCCACTTGTCCCGGCCGCCGTCGAGCAGCCGGACGTCCTCGTGGCCGAACAGGGTAAAGACCCAGAGCGCATACGCGGCCCACCAGTTGGACTTGTCCCCGTAGATGACCACCGTGGTGTCGCGGGAGATGCCCTTGGCCGCGGCCAGGGCGGCGAATGCCTCGCCGTTCACGTAATCGCGGGTCACTTCATCGTTAAGGTCCGTGTGCCAGTCAATTTTGACGGATCCGGGGATGTGGCCGGTCTCGTAAAGGAGGACGTCCTCGTCGGACTCGACCACCACCAGCTTTCCGTCCGCAACGGCGCCAGCAGCAAGTGCGGCGGCAAGCCACTCGGTGGACACCAGACGCTCCGGATTGGCGTAGGCGGCGAACTTCTCGTTTTGTTCAACTGCGTAGGACATGGTGATGGCCTTTCACTGAGACACACGGCGGATTCTGTAGAAGGAAAACCTGCATCCCACCCTAGCCACGGCTGGTCGCACTGTCCGCCTCCTCGTTAACAGTGGGAAATATGGCCTTCGTCACGCCGGCGGTCCTGCCGGCGGCCTGGCGGGGGAGGCCGGGGCTGTTGCCGGTATTCTTTCTGGGGACAACCCACCAGCAGAACGGACCACCTTGGTACAGATCGAACAGCTTGCCGCCCGCACTCCGGCGGTTTCGGTGGATGAGCTCCTTAAAGGCTTTTATCCGTCGCCACGGTTTGGCAAGGTCTCCTTTGCCAGCTACCGGCCGGACCAGAACCAGCCGTCCCAGGCGGCGGCGGTCAAGGCCCTGGAAGCGTTCGCCGGGGGAGTTGGAGCCGGCGACGGCGACGGCCTGTTCAAGAAGCTCTTCACCAAGAGAGTGGCAACCAGGGCGGGGATCTACCTCGACGGCGGATTCGGCGTCGGCAAAACCCACCTGCTGGCCTCGCTGTGGCATGCCGCCCCGGGCCCGAAGGCCTTCGGCACATTTGTGGAATACACCAACCTGGTGGGGGCGCTGTCGTTCCGCAAAACTGTTGAAGCCCTGAGCCACTACAAGCTGGTGTGCATCGACGAATTTGAGCTGGATGATCCGGGTGACACCGTGTTGATGTCCCGTCTGATGCGTGAACTGGCCGACGCCGGCGTCAAGCTTGCTGCCACGTCCAACACCCTGCCGGGTTCGCTGGGTGACGGCCGCTTTGCCGCCGTCGACTTTGCCCGTGAAATCCAGGTCCTGGCGGACCAGTTCGACGTCATCAGGATCGACGGCGAGGACTTCCGCCACCGTGGGCTGCCCGCCGCCCCGGCGCCGCTGAAGAACAGCCAGCTCGCTGCACAGATGAAGGCCGAATTCGACGGCAAGACCGTGGCAGAAGACGAATTCAGCTCACTGATCGGCCACTTGGCCGGTGTCCACCCGAGCCGTTACCGGCAGCTCATCGACGGCATCGACGGCGTTGTGTGGCGCAACGTGGAGACCATCACCGAACAGGCCGTGGCGCTGCGGTTCGTGGTGTTGGCCGACCGCCTGTACGACAAGGATGTGCCGATCCTGGCCAGCGGCGTCCCCTTCGACAAGCTTTTCACGGATGAGATGATGCACGGCGGGTACACCAAGAAGTATTTCCGTGCCGTGTCCCGCCTGACCGCACTGGCCCGCGAGGGCCAGAACCACGAGCCGTCCTAGGCGGCGGCCTAGGAGCCGGACAGTGTGTTAAACGCCAAAGGTGCAGGTGCCGCCTCCCAGCGGGACCTGCACCCCCTTGACGTGCTAGGGCAATGCCCTGGCCAAATCCTTGTTACGGAGCCTTGTCAACCGGCGGAACCGGGTTGACCGGCGGAGCCTGCTCGGTGGCAGGTGCCTCGCCGGGTGTTCCGTCGTTCTTGTCAACGAGCTTGGAAGCGCCCTCCTGGACTTTGTCCACGTGACCGGCATACTTGCCGCCAGTCTTTGAGTCGACGAAATCGCCGGCTTTCGTGATGCCGTCCTTGATGGCCTGCCCGTTGCCGTGGATGAGACCCTGAGCCTTGCCCTTAAGATCGTCAATCAGTCCCACGAGCACCTCCCTTCAATCGCGGAGCCAGTTCGCTCCTCCGCAACCGATCCTAGCCCTGTCTGCCGGGCGTGCCAAGGGCTGTGACAAATTTTGTCAAGTCGGGGCGGGCCATTCAGGCAACAAAAAAGCAGCTCACGGGGAGCTGCTTTGTGTGGGCGATACTGGGATCGAACCAGTGACCTCTTCCGTGTCAGGGAAGCGCGCTACCGCTGCGCCAATCGCCCGGAACCGGGAGTCCGGCCATTTGGATTTATTACTGGGGTAGAGAGCGGACGACGAGATTCGAACTCGCGACATCCACCTTGGCAAGGTGGTGCTCTACCAGCTGAGCTACGTCCGCGTATGAAGTACAGCCTGGCCGGTGGCCTGGCGTACTGCATGAAGCAAGTTTCCTTGCTTGGTGGGCGATACTGGGATCGAACCAGTGACCTCTTCCGTGTCAGGGAAGCGCGCTACCGCTGCGCCAATCGCCCATTTCGTCCGGCGTGAACCGGAATCCATGGTTTTCACCGAGGTGGGTACGGGATTCGAACCCGTGTGAACGGCTTTGCAGGCCGCTGCCTCGCCTCTCGGCCAACCCACCGTGTAAGCTCCGATTCCGAAAAACCTTTGCCGTGACAGTGTCCTGCGAGCGGACGACGAGATTCGAACTCGCGACATCCACCTTGGCAAGGTGGTGCTCTACCAGCTGAGCTACGTCCGCATTTGGGCCGCTGAATCCGTGCCGTTTCGGGCATTTCCTCGCGTTCCAACGAGTAAGAACTCTATAGGAGGTTCAGGGATTCTCCAAATCGAGCGCCCCTCAACCGCGGCAATGCCCCTGGATCCCTGCAATCTAGGGGATTTTGCTAATTACAGGCGTGTAATTCGAGGCTGGTCCCTGCTCGATTTCCATAAACCCCGCCGGGTCGGCTAGCATTCAAAGGCATCGGGGCGATTGGCGCAGTGGTAGCGCGCTTCGTTCACACCGAAGAGGTCACTGGTTCGAACCCAGTATCGCCCACCGAGGAATCTGGTCCGTTTCCGCTCAGCCGAGCGGAAACGGACCTTTTTTGTGTGCCCGCTATTCTGTCAGCCCCCTGTGAAAGAGTCTTTGTATGACTGATCCACTCCTTGCCCACGCCACGGAATACGGCCGCATGTATGCGCGGTCCACCTCCGAACAGTTCGCCGTTCCCTCCATCACCACCGTAATCGGCCAGCAGCCGCACGGACTGGACGGCTGGTTCGGCTACATGGGCGCCAGCAGCCTGGCGAAGGATCCGCTGCTGGCCGATTGCCTGGGCAGTCCGGCGAAAATCCGGCAGGCCGTCAACCGGGCCTCAAAGGCAGCAGAACTGTACCGGGACGAGGCGGCCAAACGTGGTGACCGCGTCCATAATTACTGCGAGCAGGTTGCGCTCCGAGCATTGGGCCGTCCCCACACCATGAAGGAAACCCGCGAGGCCCTGGCAGCCAACGGCGAAGAAGCCTTTGCCCTGCGGTTTGACGAGTGGTGGGAGCTCTATGACGTGGAGCCCATCGCACCGGAAATCACCGTCTGGAACAAGTCAGTGGGCTACGCCGGGACGCTGGACCTCGTGGCCCGGATCAACGGCCGGATCTGTGTTATTGATTACAAAACCAAGGGCACTACGCGGGACGGCACCGTCAAGCCGCTGGACGACAAGGTGGTTATGCAACTCGTGGCCGGCATGAAGGCCGAGGAGAGCCTCGTGGATGCCGTGGCCGGGGAATGGGAGCCCTGGAAGTACGGCGAGGCCCCGCTGCTGCTGGCAGTGGCCATTGGCGAGACGGAAGTCCGTCCGGTCCGCGCCAACCCCGACGTCCTCAAACACCACTGGTGGAAGTTCTGCGCCCTGCGCCGGGTCTGGGAACTGTCCGCCGATACGCTCGCCGCCGGTTCTGCGCTTCTCCCGGTGGCTCCGCCCGTCTCCACGCAGGTCCGCAGCGCATAGCCGAGCACACGTGTCCGGAGCACGCCTGACCGGAGCACGCCTGACCGGAGTCCCGGCGCTGGTGCCCCTGCACCTAAACTGGATAGGTTCGCCATTAACGCCCACCGTGAGGAAAGACAGCACATGGCCATTCTGAATATCCGCATCATCGGTGATCCTGTGCTCCGCACAGTGGCCGATCCCGTGACGGAATTCGGTCCTGAGCTCGCCAAGCTGGTTGCGGACATGACGGAAACCATGGAGGACGTGGACGGCGCCGGCCTCGCAGCCCCGCAGATTGGCGTCAGCCAGCGGGTCTTCACCTACCGGATCGACGGCGTGGAGGGCCACATCATCAATCCGGTCCTGGAAAACAGCAACGACTTCCAGGCGGACCAAGTTGAAGGCTGCCTGTCCATTCCTGGCCTGGCGTTCCCGGTCCGCCGCTTCCGCGCCACCCGCGCCACCGGCGTTGACCTTAACGGGAATCCTGTCGCGGTGGAGGGGGAAGGCATGCTGGCCCGTTGTTTCCAGCACGAGACGGACCACCTGGACGGCATCCTCTTCACCGACAGGCTGGAAGGCGAGGACCGGAAGACGGCCCTGCGCTCCATCCGCAATGCCAACTATGACGCCATCACGGAACGCACGACGACGAAGCGCGCCAAGACGGTCGGGTCCAGTTTCGGGGGCGCGAGCTTTGGCGGCGCAAGCACCGGGGGCGCCGGCTTCGGCGGCGGCGCCACCACATGAGGGTACTTTTTGCCGGCACCCCCGCCGTGGCCATTCCGTCCCTTGATGCCCTGATTGCGGCCGGCTTTGAGATCGTTGCGGTCCTGACCCGTCCCGACGCGCCGATAGGGCGCAAACGGGTGCTGACGCCGTCGCCCGTTGCAGCCCGCGCCGCCGGGCTGGGAATCGACATCATCCACGCCACCCGCGTGGACGAGGCCGTGACGGCGAAAATCGCCGCGACCAAGCCGGACGTGGCTGCCATCGTGGCCTACGGCGGACTGATTCCGCGCCCCGCCCTGGATATTCCCCCGCATGGTTGGATCAACCTGCACTTTTCCCTGCTTCCCGCATGGCGTGGCGCTGCCCCCGTGCAGCGGGCCGTGATGGCCGGCGACGACGTCACCGGGGCTGTCACCTTCCTGTTGGAAGAAGGTTTGGACACCGGCCCGGTCTTCGGAACGCTGACCGAGGGCGTTGGCCCGGAGGACACCGCCGGAGCGCTGCTGGAGCGGCTGTCCCACAGCGGGGCTGTGCTCCTTGCCCAGACGCTGTCCGCCGTTGAGGCCGGGAGGGCAGCTGCGCAGCCGCAGGTCGGCGACGTTTCACTGGCCCCCAAGCTGACCATCGATGACGGCCGGCTCGACTGGAAGCAGCCTGCCCTGGCGATCGGCAGGCGCGCCCGCGGCGTAACTCCCGAGCCCGGCGCCTGGACCACCCTGGACGGACAGCGCGTCAAACTCGAACCCGTCAGGCTCCGGCCAGGTGACACTGACCTGCAGCCCGGCGCAGTATTCCTCGACGGGAAGAGCGTCCTGGTGGGCACCGGATCCCACGCCGTGGAGCTGACCAGGATCCAGCCTTCGGGCAAAAAGATGATGGCCGCCGCCGACTGGGCGCGTGGCATGGCAACACTGGAAAGCGTGGTCTTCGAATGAGCGAATCCGGCGGTAATGCAGGCGGCAGGGGCGGCAGTGGAAGCGGTGCCCCCGGCGGCGGACGGGGCAACAGCGGACGGGGCAAGAGCGGGCCGCGGGATTCCAGCCAGCGCAACGCCCAGGGCCGCGAACGTAACCGCCCCTCCCAGCGGAGCTTCACCGAAAACGCACCGGCGCAGCGCACCCGCCGGGCGGACCCGGCGAGGCTGGTGGCTTTTGAAGTCCTGCGCGCGGTAGCCGCCGAGGACGCCTATGCCAACCTGGTGCTCCCGTCCCGCATCCGCCATCACGGCCTGGACAAGCGCGACGCCGGCTTCGCCACCGAGCTCAGCTACGGTGCCTTGCGTGGCCAGGGCACCTACGATGCCATCCTGGCCCGCTGCGTTGACCGGCCGCTGGACCAGCTTGACCCCGCCATCCTGGACGCCCTGCGGATCGGCACCCATCAGCTGCTGGCCATGAGGGTCCCGGCCCACGCAGCCCTGGATCAGACCGTTGGCCTGGCCCGCGCCGTTATCGGTGCCGGACCGTCCGCCCTCATCAACGCGGTCCTGCGCAAAGTCTCTGCACACACGCTGGAGGAGTGGCTGGAACTGCTGCTCCGCGACGAGACGGACGAAACCAGGATCGCCTCGATCCGCTATGCCCACCCGGAGTGGATTGTCCGGGCTTTGCGGCAGTCCCTGGTCGCCCACGGCCGTTCTGTCAGCGAAATCAACAACCTCCTGGACGCCGACAATGCCGCCCCGGTGGTCAACCTCGTGGCGTTGCCCGGGCTGGGAAGCCTCGATGAAGCACTCGAAGGAGGGGCCACGCCCGGAGAACTCGTGGAAGGCTCGGCGCTCTCCAGTGGCGGCGACCTCGGCCGGCTCGCCTCAGTGCGCGAAGGCAGCACCCGCGTCCAGGACGTCGGCTCGCAGCTCGTGGCACGCGCAATGGCCGCCGTCGACCTTGGGACCGGTACCGGCAGCGACGGGGCAGGCGAACGCTGGCTCGATCTCTGCGCCGGTCCCGGCGGCAAAGCCGCGCTGCTCGGCGCCCTCGCCCGGCAGCAGGGCGCGACCCTGCTGGCTAACGAGCCCGCACCGCACCGCGCCAAGCTGGTAAGGCAGGCCTTGGCCGCAGTTCCGCACGAGATCTGGCATGTGCGCACCGGCGACGGCCGCGAGGTCGGCACGGAGATGGCGGAGAGCTTTGACCGTGTCCTCGTCGACGCGCCCTGCACCGGGCTCGGCGCCCTGCGCCGCCGCCCCGAGTCGCGCTGGCGGCGCACCCCCAAGGACCTGACGGACCTCGGACCGCTGCAGCGCGAACTGCTCAAGTCCGCGCTTGCTGCCGTCAAGCCCGGCGGCGTCGTGGCCTACGTGACGTGCTCACCCCACCCCGCCGAAACCACGGCCGTGGTCAGCGATGTGCTGCGCAAGCGCGACGACCTCGAACTGATCGACGCCGGCGCTGTGCTGGACGGCGTCAGCCTGACCGGCCACCTGGACGCCGGGCACGAACACACCGCCCAGCTCTGGCCGCACATCCACAGCACCGACGCCATGTTCCTGGCCCTCATCCGGAAGAAAGCGTGACCCGTGAAAGGTTCCTCTATGCCGCAATGCTGCATCAACCCCAGCATCCTGTCCGCCGACTTCGTCAACCTCGAAGCCGAACTGCAGCGCATCAGCACCGCTGACGCCGTCCACGTGGACGTTATGGACAACCACTTTGTCCCCAACCTCACCTTGGGCTTGCCTGTGGTCCAGCGGATCCAGGCGGTCAGCCCCGTCCCGCTGGACGCCCACCTGATGATCTCCGACGCCGACCGCTGGGCGCCGGGGTTCGCCGACGCAGGGCTGGCCTCCGTGACCTTCCACGCTGAGGCCTCCATTGCACCGGTCAAACTGGCCCGCGAACTGAGGGCCCGCGGCTCCAAGGCCGGCATGGCGCTGCGCCCTGCCACAGCCGTGGAACCCTACCTGGACATGCTTGAGGAACTGGACATGCTCCTGATCATGACCGTGGAGCCGGGGTTTGGCGGCCAGGCGTTCTTGGACTTCACCCTGCCCAAGATCCGCAGGGCCCGGGCAGCCATTGACGGCTCCGGAATCAATGTCGCCATCCAGGTGGACGGCGGCATTACCGAAGAAACCATTCTGCGGGCGGCCGAAGCAGGTGCGAACGTCTTTGTGGCGGGTTCGGCTGTTTACGGCGCGGAAGACCCGGCTGCAGCCATCGGCCGGCTCCGCGAAGCCGGCAGCATAAAGTTACGTGCTGCGTCCGAGGAATAGTCTGGGCCACCTTGTGGTTATGGCACAATAGCAACACACAATACGTGCTCCGGGGTCGGTGTAAGTCCGAACCGGCGGTGATAGTCCGCGACCCGCGAGCCGGCGCTTTCCCCTCAGGGAAGGAACCGGCGGACGGTTGAACTGGTGAAATTCCGGTACCGACAGTTAAAGTCTGGATGAGAGAAGCACGTACAGCTGTATCTGCGGCGCCCTTTGGCGCTGCGGCCTTCTGCTGTCGTATACCCCCGGAGCCATCGCGGTTCTAGAGGGAAGGAACGACAACACACATGTACCCCTTGCGATGGCTCTTTGAAGCCAGGATTTCCCATGCTCCGGGAACCGAAGCCGCCGGACCGGTGGCTGCCCCATGACCCGGATCGAAAACGTCACGGCGTTCAGCGCCGCCGAAACGGCGGCCATGGACGCAGCGCTCGAAGCGGCCCTGCAGGGCCCACGCGGAGCGAATCCGCTGGTGGGCGCCGTCGTCATCGATGCTGCCGGTCACCAGCTGGTGACCGGCTACCACCGCGGCGCCGGCACACCCCACGCGGAAGCGGACGCCATCACCCAGGCTCAGGCCGCCGGGCTGGACCTGAGCGGCTGCACAATGGTGATCACGCTGGAACCCTGTGACCACAGCGGCCGCACGGGGCCCTGCACCCAGGCGATCATTCGTGCCGGAATCACGGACGTGGTCTACGCCGTCGACGATCCGCATGACCCTGCGGCGGGCGGCGCGGCCACCCTCCGGAACGCCGGGGTGCAGGTCCGCAGCGGGCTCGCCGCCGGAGAATCGTTCGAGTTGAACCGTCAGTGGTTCTTGGGAGTGGCCGCGCAACGCCCGTTTGTGACGCTGCACATCGCCCAGACGCTGGACAGCCGGATCGCCGCCGAGGATGGCACGAGCCAGTGGATCTCCTCGCCGGAGTCGCTCGCTGACAACCACGGGCTCAGGCGACGGATTGACGCCATCCTCGTGGGGACCCAGACCGTGCTGGTGGACAACCCCCGGCTGTCAGCCCGAGACGAGTCCGGAGCGACATCGGGCAAGCAGCCGCTGCGTGCCGTGATGGGCCTGCGCGACATTCCGGCCGACGCCGCCGTCCGCGGTGACGACGGTAACGTGCTCCACCTCGCCACGCGGGATCCGAGGGAGGCGCTCTCGCTCCTTTACGCGGAGGGAGTCCGCCACGTCATGGTGGAAGGCGGCTCACGCATCCTCAGTTCATTCCTGGCCGCCGGGCTTGTGGACGAACTCATTGTCTACGTTGCCCCCACCCTGCTGGGCTCCGGAACCCCCGCCCTCAACGGACTGGGAATCACCACCCTCGCGGATGCCCGGCACTGGGACTGGGACCCCTCCGACGGCGGCGCCGTCCTGACCCTGGGCCGGGACCTGAGGCTGCACCTCCGTCCAGAACCAACCGAAGCTTTTGAACCACAACTATCCCGCACTGCCGCGGAACCAGCCATGGGAGGCTACTGATGTTTACCGGAATTATTGCCGAGCAGGGACAGGTCCTGTCCGTGGAGCGGGACGGCGATGCCAGCGCAACGCTCCGCCTCCGCGCGCCCGGCACCACCGAAGGGCTCGGACTGGGCGGGTCCATTGCCGTCAACGGAGTCTGCCTGACGGCCACCGCGATCGAGGGCAAAGAGTTCAGCGTTGATGTGATGGGCGAAACCCTCGTCCGCAGCACCATCGGCGAACTTGCCGCCGGTGACTCGGTGAACCTTGAGCGTTGCGTCCCCGCCGGCGGCCGGCTGGACGGCCACGTCGTCCAGGGCCACGTCGACGGCGTCGGGCAGCTGCTGGAGCGTGAGGCGCTCGGCAACTGGGAGCGCCTCCGCTTCGGTGTGCCAGCCAACCTCGCCCGCTATATCGCGGAGAAGGGCTCCATAGCGATCGACGGCGTCTCGCTCACCGTCACGGCGGTCAGCCGCGCCGCGGAGCCGGAGCCATGGTTCGAAGTGGGGCTGATCCCCACCACACTGGCCGAGACCGGCCTGGGGGCCAAGAAAACCGGCAGCAGGGTCAACCTTGAAGTCGACGTGCTCGCGAAGTACACGGAACGGTTGCTGGCATTCAGCACCGGCGCAACCACCGGGGGCGAACGATGAACGCTACCGTCCGGCTGGAACCGGCCGCGGACGCCGGCCCGGTTCCCAACGCAACCTTCGGACTTGACCCCGTGGAAGATGCCATCCGCGCCATGGCCGCCGGCCGGCCCGTGCTGGTGGTGGACAACGAGGACCGCGAAAACGAAGGCGACATCATCTTCGCCGCACAGCATGCCACCCCTGCCCTCATGGGATGGACCATCCGCTACAGCTCCGGCGTCATCTGCGTCCCCCTGACGGGGGAGCGTGCCGACGCCCTGGCACTGCCGCCCATGGTGGCAGTGAACCAGGACGCGAAGGGTACGGCGTACACCGTTTCCTGCGATGCGGCGGTGGGTGTCAGCACCGGAATCTCCGCCACGGACCGGGCCCTCACGGCCCGCGTCCTTGCAGACCCCGGCGCCGGACCGGCGGCCGTGACCCGGCCCGGGCATATTTTCCCGCTCCGGGCAGTTAACGGAGGAGTGCGTGAACGCGCCGGCCATACCGAAGCGGCCGTGGACCTCTGCCGGCTCGCCGGACTGGAGCCAGTGGGCGTGATCGCCGAGGTTGTGTACGACGACGGTGAAATGATGCGGCTCGACGGGCTGCGGGGATTCGCTGCTGAACACGGGTGCCCCCTGATCTCGATTGAGGATCTGGTGGCCTACCTTGAAGCAGGAGCCGGGACGCCCGCCGAAAGTGACACCGGGCCGGACGCCCGGGCGGAGTAGAGGAGTAATGATGACGGCTTCCGGAGTATCGGAGAACAGCCACCAGAATGGCCACCATCGGGGGGCATCCGGCAATGGCCGGGCCCACCATCCCGTGAGCGGCGGTCCGATTGTTCAGCTGCCCACGGCATTTGGCGATTTCATTACCCAAGCGTGGACAGACCTGGTCACGGGCGCCGAGCACCTGGCGGTTAGCTCACCCAACCCGCCCAAGGAGGGCGTTGCTCCGCTGGTCAGGCTGCATTCCGAGTGCCTGACCGGCGACGTCTTCGGCTCCTACCGTTGTGACTGCGGCGAACAGCTGGCCTATGCCCTGGAGCTGATCAACGAGTTCGGCGGCACGCTGCTGTACCTGCGCGGGCAGGAAGGCCGGGGGATCGGCCTGGCCAACAAGATCAAGGCCTACGCCCTCCAGGAAGCGGGCTTTGACACCGTGGAGGCCAACGAACAGCTGGGACTGCCGGTGGACGCCCGCTGCTACAAGGCGGCCGCCCAGATCCTGGCCGAGATGGGCCTCCACGAGGTTCGGCTCCTGAGCAACAACCCGGACAAAAAGAACAGGCTCGCCAAAGCCGGCGTGAAGGTAGTGGAAATGGTGCCCACCGAGGTGCCGTCCCGCGACCAGAACATCCGCTACCTGCAGACCAAAAAGGACCGCATGGAGCACCGGCTGACGCTGGACACCCACGTTGTCACGGTGCCGAGCGGCCCCGCCGACGATTTCGACCACGAACAAAACTGAACGGATCAGATTCACGCATGAGCGGACACGGCGCACCCGATATTGACCTCACCACCCTCAACCCGGCGGAAACGTCGCAGCTGCGGCTGGCCATTGTGGCAGCCAGCTGGCACACCCAGATCATGGACGGACTCCTGGACGGTGCCCTGCGCGCCGCCAAAGATGCAGGCATCAGCGAACCCACCGTACTGCGCGTTCCCGGCGCCTTCGAGCTTCCCGTCGCTGCCGCGCGGCTGGCACCGCACTTTGACGCAGTGGTGGCCCTCGGCGTCGTGATCCGTGGCGGTACGCCGCACTTTGAATACGTCTGCCAGGCGGCGACGTCGGGACTGACCGACGTCAGTGTCTCCACCGGCGTGCCGGTGGGCTTCGGCGTGCTGACCTGCGATACGGAGCAGCAGGGACTGGACCGTGCGGGCCTGCCGGGCTCCAGCGAGGACAAGGGCCACGAAGCAGTGACGGCAGCCTTGGCCACCGCAGTGCTCCTCAAGCAGTACAAGTAGCAGCCGGCGGACGGGCGCGGTGTGTATTCGCTCACATCGCGCCCGTCATGCAGCGGCCCGAAAGGCGCCCCCGGGCCGGCAGCAAGTAGGCTGTAGGGCGTGAAGAATTTCGAGACGCTGTTCGCTGAACTGAGTGAGAAGGCAGCCACCCGCCCGGCAGGCTCCCGCACCGTCGCTGAATTGGAGTCCGGAGTCCACGGCATTGGCAAGAAAGTCGTGGAGGAAGCAGCCGAAGTCTGGATGGCCGCTGAGTACGAATCCGATGAGGCCACGGCCGAGGAAATCTCCCAGCTGCTCTACCACCTGCAGGTTCTGATGCTCGCTAAAGGACTGACCCTGGAAGACGTCTACAAGCATCTGTAGCCACTGCGGCACCCGGCGGTCAACAATTGCCTGCCCGTGCCCTGCGTGGCCCGTATGCCTGATCCATAGACCTCCCAACCAAGAAAGACCCCCATGCTGCGAGTAGCCGTACCCAACAAGGGCTCCCTGTCCGAAGCCGCCTCCGCCATGCTGTCCGAAGCTGGCTACCGCCAGCGCCGCGACACCCGCGAGCTGGTCATGATGGACCCGGACAACGACATCGAGTTCTTCTTCCTCCGCCCGCGCGACATCGCAGTGTATGTCGGACGCGGAACCCTCGACGTCGGCATCACCGGCCGCGACCTGCTGCTGGACGCCGAGGTGGAGGCCGAGGAACTGTTGCCCCTGGGCTTCGCTGCGTCCACGTTCCGCTTCGCCGGACCCGTGGGCGATTTCGCCGCCGCAGAAGAGCTGGAAGGCAAGCGCCTCGCCACGAGCTACGACGGCCTGCTCCGCGGCTACCTCGCCGAGCGGGGCATCAACGCCAAGGTGGTCCGGCTCGACGGCGCTGTGGAGTCTTCCGTGCGCCTGGGCGTAGCGGATGCCATCGCCGACGTCGTGGAAACGGGCAACACCCTCAAGGCCGCCGGGATGGAAATCTTCGGCGAGCCGATCCTCAAGTCAGAAGCTGTCCTGATCCGCCGCACAGGCGATGGCGGAGCCGCGAACGGCACCGCCAAGGAGATTGAAGTCCTGATCCGCCGCCTGCAGGGCGTCCTCGTGGCGCGCCAGTACGTGCTCATGGACTACGACATCCGCAAGGAACTCGTGGAACAGGCCGCCGCGCTGACTCCCGGCCTGGAATCACCCACCGTCTCACCGCTGCGCGACTCCGACTGGGTGGCTGTCCGGTCCATGGTTCCGAAGAAGGAAACCAACCGGATCATGGATGAGCTCTACGATCTCGGCGCCCGCGCCATCCTGGTCAGCAGCATCCACGCCTGCCGTATCTGAGCGTCCCGCCCGGTTCACGCCGCGCCGCAGAATCCACCCGAGAATTCCAGGAGTCCCCATGGCTGTAGCTGTACGAGTCATCCCCTGCCTCGATGTCGACGCCGGGCGCGTTGTGAAGGGCATTAACTTCGAGGGGCTCCGCGACGCGGGCGACCCTGTGGAGCTGGCCCACCGTTACGACAATGCGGGCGCCGACGAACTGACGTTCCTGGATGTCACGGCGTCCTCGGGCAACCGCGAAACCACCTTCGACGTGGTCCGCCGAACGGCCGAGGAAGTCTTCATCCCGCTGACCGTGGGCGGCGGTGTCCGCGGCGTTGCCGAGGTGGACAAGCTCCTGCGTTTCGGCGCGGACAAGGCATCCATCAACACGGCCGCCGTTGCCCGGCCGGACGTCATCAACGAAATCAGCCGGCACTTCGGTTCGCAGGTGCTGGTCCTGTCCGTGGACGCCCGCCGGACCCGCCCCGGGTCCCAGCCCACGCCGTCGGGGTTTGAAGTGACCACCCACGGTGGCCGTACCGGTACCGGGATCGACGCCATCGAGTGGGCCAGGGAAGCCGCCGACCGCGGCATCGGCGAAATCCTGCTCAATTCCATCGACGCCGACGGCACCAAGGACGGCTTCGACCTGGAACTGATCCGCTTGGTCCGGGCCGCGGTGAAAGTGCCGATCATCGCCTCAGGCGGCGCCGGGGAACCGGCTCACTTCCCTCCGGCCGTCGCCGCAGGAGCGGACGCCGTGCTGGCCGCGTCGATCTTCCACTGGGGACCGGACAACATGATGTCCCAGGTCAAGCAGGCCATCCGCGACGCAGGCTTCGAAGTCCGCTAATCCCCACCCGCTCCCTATCCTCGCAAGTCCGCACCGGCTCCCTACCCTCGCAAGCTCGGGCTGGGGCCCTCGCCGGAGCGGCTCCACGGACAGGGAACCCTGCGGGCGTGGGCCCAGGCTCGATCACCAGTTAGCCGGTGGTTGAGCTTGTCGAAACCTGATCTCGAGGGCCCGAACCAACGGATCGCGGTTACAGGCCGACTTCTGCTGACTGGAGCAGGGCGACGGCGTCGGGCTGGCCTTCGAAGGTGACCAGTGCGTGGCGGGTCCGGCCGTGGGCGTGCATCAGCAGTTCGCCCGGCTCACCAACGATCGCCACCGAAACGGGTGCCCGCTTGGCGACGTGCCGCGGCCCGGACGGGCGCACCAGCACAATTCCCAGGTCGACGCCGCGGTAAAGAATCGCTGCCCGTTTGATCAGCTCGTCCCAGAGGGCGTCCGAATAAGCCTCGTCGAGGGCGCGCGGCGCCCAGCGGTCCACAGCCCGGCGGATGTCCTCGGTGTGGACGAAATATTCGATCAGGTTGGAACTCTCGTCCAATGCCTTGATGTTCATGGGGGACAGTGCCGGCGGGCCGCCGCGGAAGGTGTTCACCAGGCCGGTGTAGTCGTCAGCGGTCTTAAGCTTGGCCGCGAGCTTGGCGGTGGCCTTGTCCGAAGCCTTGGACAGGCTCTTGATGATGAGGCCCAGCCCCACGGCCGCCTTGCGTTCGCGCAGGTAAAGGTGCGCGGCAAGGTCCCTGGTGCGCCAGCCTCTGCAGAGGGTAGGGGCATCAGGGCCGGCCGCCAGCAGGGTTTCGGCCAGGACTTCTCGGGACGGTTCGACGAAATGCATCACTTGTGAAACTAGCACGAGAGCAGGGAGGTTGGGCAGCAGAACCGCCAGCCGATGGGTGCTCTTGTTCACACACTGGTTGTATGCCTGCTTGTGCATATTCAGGGGCCGCTGATCAGGCACTAGACTTGGTCTGATGTCTGAGCAGCCCGCCTCCGCCCCCGTAATTGTCCCGGCCCCCGTCACAAGCCCGCTTCCACCCGCCGTCGCGGACGCACTGAAGCGTGACGGCGCCGGGCTCGTAGCCGCCGTCGTACAGCAGTTCGATTCGAACGAGGTGCTGATGCTGGGCTGGATGGACGACGAAGCGCTGCACCGCACCATGACCAGCGGCCGGGTCACGTTCTATTCCCGTTCCCGCCAGGAGTATTGGCGCAAGGGGGACACCTCCGGCCACGTCCAGTGGGTCAAATCGGTTGCCGTGGACTGCGACGGCGATGCCCTCCTGATCCGAGTAGACCAGGTCGGCGCGGCATGCCATACCGGCACCCGGACCTGCTTCGACGGCAGGGACCTGGAAGTCCAAACCGGCGAGGCACTCTGATCCACGGCCCATGGGCGGATGACCGGCCCGCAGGCACACACTTTTTGGCAGCAAAGACTGGCGCCGTTCCACACCCGGCGACATTCACGAGGCGACACACAAGAACAGGCGGCGAAGAATAGCCATGCAGGACCTTGGAATCATCAGCCCGGGCCTCGAGGAGTTCCGCGAACTCGCCGGCAACAGCCGGGTCATCCCCGTCACGCTCAAAGTGCTGGCGGACGCGGAGACCCCTATCGGCCTCTACCGGAAGCTTGCCCAGGGCCAGCCCGGCACGTTCCTGATGGAGTCCGCGGCGGTGGGCGGCACGTGGTCGCGGTATTCCTTCATAGGCGCGAAGTCCCGGGCAACCCTGACCACCAAGGACGGCCAGGCGCATTGGCTGGGCCAGCCCCCGGCCGGCGTGCCCCTGGACGGCAACCCCGTGGACGCCATCCGCGACACCATCGAAGCGCTGCGGACCAGCAGGTTTGACGGCCTGCCGCCCTTCACCTCCGGACTTGTCGGCTTCCTGGGCTGGGAGACTGTCCGCCACTGGGAACGGCTGACCAGCCCGCCGGAGGATGACCTCCACCTGCCCGAGATGGCGCTGAACCTGGTCACCGACATGGCAGTGCACGACAACCATGACGGCACCGTGCTGCTGATCGCCAATGCCATCAATTTCGACGGCAGCTCCGACCGCGTGGACGAGGCCTGGGAAGATGCCGTGGCACGGGTCAAGGCCCTCCTCACCCGGATCAGCACGCCCGTGACCCAGCCGGTTTCCGTGCTGGAACCCGCCGCCCTGGATTTCGCCTCCAGCGTCGAGGAACGGTGGGACGAACCCTCCTACCTGGCCGCCCTGGACCGCGGCAAGGAAGCCATAGTGGACGGCGAAGTGTTCCAGGTGGTGATTTCACGCCGCTTCGAGATGGAGTGCGGAGCCTCGCCCCTGGACGTGTACCGGGTCCTGCGGAACACCAACCCCAGCCCGTACATGTACATCTTCAGCCTCGAGGACGCCGACGGCCGGGAGTACTCGATCGTTGGGTCCTCGCCCGAGGCCCTGGTGACGGTGACCGGTGAGGAAGTCATCACCCACCCGATCGCCGGTTCACGGCCCCGCGGCAAAACCGTGGAGGGAGACAAAGCCCTCGCCGAGGAACTGCTGGCCGACCAGAAGGAACGCGCCGAACACCTGATGCTCGTGGACCTCTCCCGCAACGATCTGTCCAAGGTCTGCGTCGCGGGAACCGTGGACGTCACCCAGTTCATGGAGGTGGAGCGGTTCAGCCACATCATGCACCTGGTCTCCACTGTGGTGGGCAAGCTGTCCCCGGACGCCAACGCCTACGACGTCCTGAAAGCGACCTTCCCCGCAGGCACCCTGTCCGGTGCCCCAAAGCCCCGGGCACTGCGCCTGCTGGACGAGCTTGAACCGCACCGACGCGGCATCTACGGCGGCGTGGTGGGCTACCTCGACTTCGCCGGCGACATGGACATGGCCATTGCCATCCGCTCGGCCCTTCTCCGCGAAGGACGCGCCTACGTCCAGGCCGGTGGAGGCATCGTGGCGGATTCGGTGAACCCCACAGAAGCGCTGGAGACCGTGAACAAGGCGGCCGCTCCACTCCGGGCCGTGCACACCGCCGGATCGCTGCACAACATTGCGGCGGAATCGCTCCCCGGCACCTCTCACATCAGCGACGCCGGCACCGCCGGGGAAAGCCAGGGCGCCGAATGACGCCGGCCTGGGCCAGGAAATCCACGCTGGTACTGCTGATCGCCGTTCTTGCGCTGGCGGTCTTCGGCGCCACCACGCAGACCTGGATCACTGTCAGCCTGGACGCCAACCAGGTGGGCCAGGCGGCGGGGGACCAGAACACGCTTCCGGTCCAGGGCAGCAAGGCTGCCACTGCGGTGACGGCTCTGGCCCTGGTGGCCCTGGCCGGCGGACTCGCAGCGTCCATCGCCGGAAAGTTCGCGCGGTGGGTCATCACCGCCATCATCATGGTGGCCTCCATAGGCATCATTGCTGCGGCCGCCACGGTGCTGGCTGACCCGCTGGGCGCCGCGCAGGGCTCCATCGCCGCTGCCACCGGGGTCACCGGCGGCAACGCGGAAGTGGTTGTGACCGCCTTCCCTGTCCTCGCCGTCGTCGCCGGTGCCCTGCTGGCGCTGGCCGCCCTGCTGATCATCCCCGCAGGTAGGCACTGGAAGTCGCGGACCAAATATGACGCGGCCACGTATGGGGCGCCCGCCGGCAGCACGGCGGCCGCCAGCGGTCCGGTGGACGAGATCGAAAGCTGGGACCGGCTCTCGCGCGGCGACGACCCCACCTGAACCCCCGCTCTCAGCCAAACCCGAGCAAACCGCGGCCCGGTCTGCCGATAGGCAGGTCCCGGCCAAAAAATGGCAGAATGTAAGCAGTATTCATCCCGAGGAGATTCACATGAGCAAAGCACCCGCTTCCGTATCGAAATCAGGCACCCGGACCGTTGCCCCCGGCGTCGTTGACCACAGCCAGGAACTTGGCCACGGCAACAGCCCCGCGGCCTGGACCTGCGTGATCGTTATGCTGGTCGGCGCCCTCATCGCGTCCATCGCCTTTGTCATCAACAACACCCCCATCTTCATCGCCGGCGCAGCCGTGATGGTCGTCGGCCTGATCCTGGGTTACGTCATGCGCAAGGCCGGCTACGGCGTCGAAGGCAGCAAGCTGAAGAGCTCCGGCCACTGATGGCGACTGTTCTCGATGACATCAATGCCGGTGTCAGGGAGGATATGGAGGCCAGGAAGCGTCTCGTTTCGCTGACAGAACTGAAGGACCGGACTGCGGACGCGGCACCCGCCCGGGACGCCTGGTCGGCCCTCGGCGGCACCGCGGTGCGGCGGGACCAGCTGAAGGTCATCGCGGAAATCAAGCGGCGCAGCCCGTCCAAGGGCGACCTCGCCACCATCGTGGATCCGGCATCGCTGGCAGAGCAATATGCCGACGGCGGCGCAGCCGTGATCAGCGTCCTCACCGAACAGCGGCGCTTCAACGGTTCCCTTGCGGACCTGGACGCCGTCCGTGCCCGCGTGGACATTCCGCTGCTCCGCAAGGATTTCACGCTCGACGAGTACCAGATCTGGGAGGCCCGCGCCCACGGCGCGGACCTGATCCTGCTCATCGTGGCGTCGCTCTCCGACAGCCAGCTCCGGGACTTCAGCGCGCTCAGCCGCGAACTTGGCATGAACGTGCTTGTGGAGACGCACACGGAAGAGGAAATCGAACGTGCAGTGGCGGCTGAGGCGCGTATCATCGGCGTCAACGTGCGCAACCTGAAGACGCTCGACGTCGACCGTTCAGTTTTCGCCTCACTCGCCGGACTGATTCCTGCCGAAGCGCTGGTCATCGCCGAATCCGGTGTGCGCGGCGTGGACGACGTGACGCACTACGCCTCCAACGGCGCCAACGCCATCCTGGTGGGCGAGGCCCTGGTCAGCGACTCAACGCCGCGTGACCGGATCGCCGAATTCACGGCGGCCGGCGCTGCCGCCATCGCCGCCCGGGCCTAGTCCGGGCACCCGCCGGCCCTGGTGCCGGCGGCACAACACTTCCGAACGATCAACTGGAACAGGACGGTGAGACTGATGGTTGACGCACCCTCAGAAAACGCTGACAACAACGCTGCGGACGCTTTCCTGCAGGGCGGCTCGCTGAAGCACGCCCCGGGGCCGTACTTCGGCGGCTACGGCGGGCGCTGGATGCCGGAATCGCTGATCGCCGCCCTGGACGAGCTCGAAGACACCTTTGAAAAGGCCAAGGCAGATCCCGAATTCCTTGCCCAGCTCTCCGACCTGAACAAGAACTACTCCGGCCGCCCCTCGCTCCTGACCGAAGCCAAGCGGTTTTCCGAGCACGCCGGCGGCGCCCGGATCTTCCTCAAGCGCGAGGACCTCAACCACACCGGATCCCACAAGATCAACAACGTCCTGGGCCAGGCCCTGCTGGCCAAGCGCATGGGCAAAACCCGCGTGATCGCCGAGACCGGTGCCGGGCAGCACGGCGTTGCCAGCGCCACCGCCGCCGCGCTCCTTGGCCTGGAATGTGTTGTGTACATGGGAGCTGAAGACTGCCGCCGGCAGGCGCTGAACGTCGCCAGGATGCAGCTGCTCGGCGCCACGGTGGTGCCCGTGGTCAACGGTTCGCAGACCCTCAAGGACGCCATCAACGATGCCCTCCGGGACTGGGTCAGCAACGTCGACAACACCCACTACCTGCTGGGCACCGCCGCCGGGGCGCACCCGTTCCCGGCCATGGTCCGTTTCTTCCACGAGGTCATCGGCGAGGAAGCCCGCGCCCAGATCCTGGAGCAGACGGGTAAGCTGCCCGACGCCGTCTGCGCCTGCATCGGCGGCGGTTCCAACGCAATCGGCATCTTCCACGGATTCCTGGATGATCCGTCCGTGAAGATCTACGGTTTTGAAGCCGGCGGTGACGGCGTGGACACCGGCCGTCACGCAGCCACCATCACCCTTGGCAAGCCCGGCGTCCTGCACGGCGCACGCTCCTACCTCATGCAGGACGACGACGGCCAGACCATCGAGTCGCACTCGATTTCGGCAGGCCTGGACTACCCGGGTGTTGGCCCGGAGCACGCGTACCTGGCCGACATCGGCCGCGTCAGCTACGAGCCCATCACCGACAGCGAAGCAATGGATGCGTTCAAGCTGCTGTGCCGGACAGAAGGCATCATCCCCGCCATCGAGTCCTCACACGCCCTCGCGGGTGCCATCAAGGTTGGCAAGCGCCTCACCGAAGGCGCTGCTGACCCGTCCGAAACGGTGATCATTGTGAACCTTTCCGGCCGCGGCGACAAGGACGTTGAGACCGCCGCGGAATGGTTCGACATGCTCGATGAGGAGGGCAAGGTCAAGGGCACCAACCTGTCCACCCGCAAGCCCAAGGGCCCTGCCGACCGGGCAGAAACTGAAGCCGTTCCCGCCACAGCCGCTCCTGCCAGCAGCGCCGCGGACAACAACGAGGACCAGAACTGATGATTGAACAGACGGCCAGCAAGTCCGCCGCCGCCATCGACCGTGCACGGGACGCCGGGCGCTCAGCGCTCGTGTGCTACCTGCCTGCGGGGTACCCGGACGTCCAGGCCACCATTGACGCCGGCATTGCCATGGCAAAGAACGGTGCCGACCTGATCGAAATCGGCATACCCTACTCGGATCCGGTCATGGACGGCCCTGTCATCCAGGCCGCCACCACCGAGGCCATCGCCAACGGATTCCGCGTCGAGAGCGTCTTTGACGTTGTCGCCGGCATCACGGCAGCCACAGACGTCGCCGTGCTGGTGATGACCTACTGGAACCCCGTGGTCCGGATGGGTGTGGACGAGTTCTCCCGCCGGCTGGCCGAGGCCGGGGGAGCAGGGCTCATCACGCCTGACCTCATCCCGGACGAAGCATCGGAATGGTTCGCCGCCTCGGACAAGTACGGTCTGGACCGCGTGTTCCTCGTGGCGCCGTCCTCCACCCCGGAGCGCCTGGCCATGACGGTCAAGGCAAGCAGAGGCTTTGTGTACGCCGTCTCCATCATGGGTGTGACGGGTACCCGCCAGGCTGTCAGCAGCAGCGCGGAGAAGCTCGTTGCCGACACGCATGCCGCCGGCGCCGAACGCGTCTGCGTGGGACTCGGTGTGTCTAACGCCAGCCACGTCCGTGAGATCGCTGCGTACGCAGACGGTGTCATCGTGGGCACGGCGCTGGTTGCCGCCATCCGTGACGGGGGAGTCCCCGCCGTCGCAGACCTCACCCGGGACCTGAGCGCCGGACTCGTCAGGGAAGAAGCCTAACCGCCATGCAGATCCTCCTTCAGGCCGCCGCCCTGGTGCCGGCCAGCATCCCCAGCCCGGACTGGTCCGGCTTCGACATCCCGCTGCCGTGGGGAACTCTGCGGATCCACGCCTACGCCCTGTGCATCCTCGCCGGGATCATCGCCGGCCTGTGGCTCACGTCCGTCAGGTGGGCCCGCCGAGGTGCGCCCGAAGGCAGTGTCTGGGACATCGTCATCTGGGCGATTCCGTTCGGCATCATCGGCGGCCGCCTGTACCACGTGGTTTCGTCTCCGGACGCTTACTTCGGGCCCGGCTTCGACGGGACCGGGGACCTGTGGCTCATCCCGCAGATCCAGCGGGGCGGACTGGGAATCTGGGGTGCCGTGGTTCTGGGCGTCCTGGGCGCCTGGATCGGCTGCCGCCGGTCCGGCGTGAAACTCACCGCTTTCCTGGACGCCGCTGCGCCCGGACTGCTGCTGGCCCAGGCCGTTGGCAGGTGGGGCAACTACTTCAACCAGGAACTCTTCGGCGGCCCCACCACCCTGCCGTGGGGCCTGCAGATCGATGCGGACAATCCCAATTTCCCGGCCGGCATGCCGGTGGATACGCTCTTCCACCCCACCTTCCTGTATGAGTCGCTCTGGAACATCGCCGGTGTGCTCATCCTGCTCGCATTGGACCGCCGATTCCACTTCCGGCGTGCCCGGCTCTTCTGGCTCTACGCCATGTATTACACCCTGGGCCGGGTCTGGATCGAGGCGATGCGGATCGACGACGCCGAACAGATCAACCTCTTCGGCATCACCACCAGGCTCAACGTCTGGACCAGTATTTTTGTCTTTGTGGCAGCACTCATTGTGTTCGTCCTCCTGGGATTGAAGGGCCGCCCGGAACCGGACACACCATTCCTGCCGGGCCGCGCACCGGCAGCAGACGATGCCGTGGACGATGCCGAGGCGGATGTCCCGGCTGTCCGCGATACGGATTCTGTTGTCTCAGATAGTGAATCGCGTGATAATCTCCCTGATAATGAAAATGGTTCCGGGCACCCTTCCACCCAAACGGAAGAGGAACCGGCGTTCCGGGACGGCAACAAGTCCGTTCCTGAGCAGCCGGTAGCCGGAAGTTCCGGCCACAAGGCAACGGAATCCGCGCCGGAAGCAGGCACGAGCAAGTAGGACGCCAGCACGGCAGGGTAGCAGAGTCACCACTCGGAGCGCCCAAACACCACAGCGTCGTGGCAACAGGGCCCAACCGGTCAGCAGAGACCAGCTGGCCGGTCAAGCCCGGGTCAGTGGCCTGCGTAACTGTTAGTTCAGCAGGCCCCGCTGGCCTACAATTTCCAGTAAATAACACTTTGTTGTGCCCATCACAGTGGCGCTGACGAGTGGGGCCAACGGTGTCCCTTCCATACGCACGATCAGGAGGAAGGACGTCTCCCCATGAGCCAAACTCTTCACACTCCCAGCTGGTCCGAACCGGACCAGCCGGTGGCTGCCATGTCGCCGTTTAAGCGCTTCGCCGCGCTACCCGAGGCCCGGGGCCTATACAACCCAGAGAACGAAAAAGACGCCTGTGGCCTGGCGATCATCGCTACGCTCCGCGGCGAGCCCGGCTACGACATTGTCGACGCCGCGCTGACTGCGCTCCGCAACCTGGAGCACCGTGGCGCTGTGGGTGCCGACGAGGGAACCGGTGACGGTGCCGGCCTGCTTATGCAGATCCCGGACGAGTTCTTCCGCGCCGTCACAGAGTTCGAACTCCCCGCACCGGGCCAGTTCATTGCCGGTACCGCCTTCCTCCCTGCAGAGCAGCGCGAAGCCGGCGCAGCCAAGGCCGGCATTGAAGGCCTTGCCGCCGATGAAGGCCTGACCGTGCTCGGTTGGCGCGAAGTGCCCATCGTCGCAGACCTCGTGGGCGCCATGGCACGCGCCTGCATGCCCTACTTCTCACAACCCTTCCTTGCCTCGGCAACCGGCGAAGTACTGGACCGCAACGAGCTGGACTCACGCGCCTGGCGGATCCGCAAGCGCGCCCAGAACAAGTTCGGCGTGTACTTCCCGTCGCTTTCCTCGCGCACCATTGTCTACAAGGGCATGCTCACCACGGCGCAGCTTGAGCCGTTCTACCCTGATCTCTCGGACAAGCGATTCAAGACCAAGCTGGCGATCGTCCACTCGCGCTTCTCCACCAACACGTTCCCCTCCTGGCCGCTGGCCCAGCCGTTCCGCACCATCGCCCACAACGGTGAAATCAACACCGTCAAGGGCAACCGGAACTGGATGCGCGCCCGCCAGTCCCAGCTCGCCAACCCGCTGCTGGGTGACTCCCCGGAAGAGCTGTACCCCATCTGCACCCCTGGTGCGTCAGACTCCGCGTCCTTCGACGAAGTCGCCGAGCTGCTCTGGCTTTCCGGCCGCCCCATCGCACACTCGATCATGATGATGATCCCCGAGGCCTGGGAAAACCACGCCACCATGGATCCGGCACGGCGTGCGTTCTACGAATACCACTCCCTGCTCATGGAACCGTGGGACGGCCCCGCCGCAGTCTCCTTCACGGACGGCAACCTCGTCGGCGCCACCCTGGACCGCAACGGCCTGCGTCCGGGACGTTACTGGATCACCGAAGACGGGCTGATCATCTTCGCGTCCGAGGTGGGCGTGATCGACGTCGAACCTTCCAAGGTGGTCAAGAAGGGCCGGGTTTCCCCGGGCAAGATGTTCCTCGTGGACACCGACGCCGGCCGCATCATCGACGACGAAGAGGTCAAGGCCGAGGTCGCTGCTGCGAATCCTTGGGCCGAGTGGGTCAAGGACAACCTCATTGACCTCAAGGACCTCCCCGAGCGCGAGCACGTGGTCCACACAGCCGCGTCTGTCAACATCCGCCAGCGGACCTTCGGCTACACCACCGAAGAGCTGAAGATCCTGCTTGGTCCGATGGCCCGCACCGGCGCCGAGCCGCTGGGTGCCATGGGTTCGGACACCCCGATCGCAGTGCTGTCCAAGCGTCCCCGGCTGCTGTTCGACTACTTTGTGCAGTCCTTCGCGCAGGTCACCAACCCGCCGCTGGACGCCATCCGTGAAGAACTGGTCACGTCGTTGACCTGCGCCATCGGCCCGAACGGCAACCTGCTGGACACCAAACAGGTCCGCCAGCCTCAGGTTTCCCTGCCGTTCCCGGTGATCAACAACGACCAGCTCGCCAAGATCGCCAACATCGAAACTCCCGACGGCGACCGCGTGGCCATGAAGGTCCGCGGCCTGTACCGCCCCGAGGGCGGCGAGAACGCGCTGTGTGCCCGGCTCACCGAGATCTGCGAACAGGTGTCCGGCGCGATCAACCGCGGCGTGCAGTATGTTGTGCTGTCCGACCGTGACTCGAACGCACAGTGGGCCCCGATTCCTTCCCTGCTCCTGGTCAGTGCCGTGCACCACCACCTGCTGCGCAGCGCCAACCGCACCAAGACCGCCCTGGTGGTCGAGGCCGGCGACGTCCGCGAGACGCACCACGTGGCTGTCCTGATCGGCTACGGTGCCTCTGCCGTGAACCCGTACCTGGCAATGGAGTCCGTGGAGCAGCTCATCACCGCCGGTGACGTTGTTGGGGTCTCGCCGCAGGACGGCGTCTACAACCTGATCAAGGGCCTCGGCAAGGGCGTCCTGAAGATCATGTCCAAGATGGGCATCTCCACCGTTGCCTCCTACACCGGCGCGCAGACGTTCGAGGCCCTGGGCCTCGGACAGGAACTGGTGGACGAGTTCTTCGCCGGCACGCATTCCCAGCTGGGCGGCGTGGGCCTGGACGTCATCGCCGCCGAAGTTTCGGCGCGGCACCAGATGGCCTACCCTGAGGGCGGCATCGAAATGCCGCACCGCCCGCTTCTGGGCGGCGGCGAGTACCAGTGGCGCCGCGACGGTGAGCCGCACCTGTTCAACCCGGAGACCGTCTTCCGGCTCCAGCACGCCACGCGTGAGCGCCGCTATGACATTTTCAAGGCGTACACCAAGGGCGTGGATGACCAGTCCGAGAACCTGATGACCCTGCGCGGGCTGCTCAAGTTCAAGAACGACCGACCTGCTGTTCCGTTGGAGGAAGTGGAGCCCGTCTCCAGCGTTGTGAAGCGCTTCTCCACCGGCGCCATGAGCTACGGGTCCATCTCGAAGGAAGCCCACGAGACCCTCGCGATCGCCATGAACCAGTTGGGCGGCAAGTCCAACACCGGCGAAGGCGGCGAGGACGTGGACCGCCTGCTGGACCCGAAGCGCCGCTCTGCCGTCAAGCAGATCGCATCGGGCCGGTTCGGCGTCACCAGCCTGTACCTGACCAACGCTGATGACATCCAGATCAAGATGGCCCAGGGTGCCAAGCCCGGCGAAGGCGGCCAGCTGATGGCGCAGAAGGTATACCCCTGGGTTGCCCGGACGCGCCACTCGACGCCCGGCGTCGGCCTGATTTCGCCGCCGCCGCACCACGACATCTACTCCATCGAGGACCTCGCCCAGCTCATCTACGATGCGAAGCGCGCCAACCCGTCGGCCCGTGTGCACGTCAAGCTCGTCTCCGAAGTGGGGATCGGCACTGTGGCGTCGGGTGTCACCAAAGCGAAGGCCGACGTCGTACTGGTCTCCGGCCACGACGGCGGCACCGGCGCGTCCCCGCTGAACTCGCTCAAGCACGCGGGTGTGCCGTGGGAACTCGGACTCGCCGAGACGCAGCAGACGTTGATGCTTAACGGCCTGCGCGACCGCGTGGTGGTCCAGGTGGACGGCCAGCTTAAGACCGGCCGCGACGTTGTCATCGCCGCGCTGCTCGGCGGCGAGGAGTTCGGTTTCGCCACCGCTCCGCTGGTGGTGGAAGGCTGCATCATGATGCGCGTCTGCCACCTGGACACCTGCCCGGTGGGCGTCGCAACGCAGAACCCCGAACTGCGGGCCCGCTTCACCGGCAAGCCCGAATTTGTGGTCAACTTCTTCGAATTCCTGGCCGAGGAAGTCCGCGAGATCCTCGCGGAACTCGGGTTCCGGAGCATCGAAGAGGCGATCGGCCACGCCGAGGTGCTGGACGCCCGCGAAGCGATCAACCACTGGAAGGCCGACGGCCTGGACCTGGACCCGATCCTGCACGGACTCGAATTCGACGACGACGCCCCACTGCGCAACATGACCTCGCAGAACCACGAGCTGGACAAGCACTTTGACCAGCGGCTGATCACCATGGCCACTGAGGCCCTGACTGACCGGACGCCGGTGAAGATCGCGGTGGACGTCATCAACACGGACCGCTCGGTGGGTACCATGCTGGGCCACACGGTGACCAAGACGTTCAGCACGGACGTGCTGGCGCCGGACACCATCGATATCACCCTGACCGGTACCGCGGGACAGTCGCTGGGCGCTTTCCTTCCTGCCGGCATCACACTGCGCCTCTTCGGTGACTCGAACGACTACGTGGGTAAGGGCCTTTCCGGCGGACGGATCATCGTCCGGCCGGACCGCACCAACGTATTCAAAGCCGAAAGCAACGTCATTGCCGGCAACGTGATCGGCTACGGCGCCACCAGCGGCGAGATGTTCCTGCGCGGCCAGGTGGGCGAACGTTTCATGGTCCGCAACTCCGGAGCCACCGCAGTTGTTGAAGGCATCGGCGACCACGGCTGCGAGTACATGACCGGCGGGCAGACGCTGATCATCGGCCGCACCGGACGCAACTTCGGCGCCGGCATGTCCGGCGGCACGGCATATGTGCTTGACCTGCAGACCACGCAGGTCAACAAGGACGCCCTGCAGTCCGGCGAACTCCAGCTCGTTGAACTCGACGCCGAAGACCGTGACATTGTCCACGGTCTGCTGGTCAAGCATGTCGAGGAAACGGAATCACTCCACGCTGCACGGTTGCTGGAGAACTTCGACGACACTGCTGCCCGCATTACCAAAGTGCTGCCGCGCGATTACGCGGCAGTCCTGCAAACCCGTCTGGACGCCATCGAAGAGGGCCTTGACCCCGATGGCGAAGAAGTATGGGCTCGAATCCTGGAGGTAACCGGTGGCTGATCCACGCGGATTTCTTAAAGTACGCCAGCGTGAAACCCAGCCGCGCCGCCCCGTTCCCGTCCGCATCATGGACTGGAAGGAAGTCTACGAGGCCCAGGAAAAGGGTGTCCTGAAGGCCCAGGCCGGCCGCTGCATGGACTGCGGCGTGCCGTTCTGCCACCAGGGCTGCCCGCTGGGCAACCTCATTCCGGAGTGGAACGACCTCGCCTGGCGGGACAAGGGCGAGGAAGCGATTGAGCGGCTGCACGCCACCAACAACTTCCCGGAGTGGACAGGCCGGCTTTGCCCGGCGCCCTGTGAGGCGTCCTGCGTGCTGGGGATCAACCAGCCCGCGGTCACCATCAAGCAGGTTGAAGTCTCCATCATCGACGAAGCGTTCGAAAACGGCTGGGTCAACCCGCTGCCCCCGACGCGCCTGACCGGAAAGACCGTTGCCGTCGTCGGCTCCGGCCCTGCCGGCCTTGCCGTGGCGCAGCAGCTGACCCGGGTGGGCCACACCGTCGCGGTGTACGAACGTGACGACAAGATCGGCGGCCTCCTCCGCTACGGCATCCCCGACTTCAAGATGGAGAAGGAGCAGGTGGACCGCCGCGTCGAGCAGATGAAGGCGGAAGGCACCCGCTTCCGCACCGGCGTCGCTGTGGGCACCGACGTGACGTGGGAGCAGCTGCGACGCCGCTACGACGCCGTGGTGGTTGCCACCGGCGCCACCGTCCCGCGGGATCTGCCCATCCCGGGCCGCGATTTCGACGGCGTGCACTTCGCTATGGATTACCTGGTGCCGGCCAACCGTGTTGTCGCGGGGGAGACAGTGGAGAACCAGATCCACGCCAAGGGCAAGCACGTGGTGATCCTGGGCGGCGGCGACACCGGTGCTGACTGCCTCGGCACCGCGCACCGCCATGGAGCCGCATCGGTGACCACCCTGGCCATCGGCAAGCAGCCGCCGGCCGAACGCGCCGGGCACCAGCCCTGGCCCACATTCCCCACCCTGTTCGAAATGGCAAGCGCCCACGAAGAAGGCGGCGAACGAACGTACCTCGCCTCCACCGTGGAGTTTGTCGGCGAGAACGGGAAGCTCACAGGCGTCAAGGTCGCCGAAACGGAATTTGTGGACGGCAAGCGGCTTCCCAAGGCCGGCACGGAGCGGATCATCCCGGCGGACCTGGTCTTCCTGTCGCTGGGCTTCACCGGAGCCGAGCCTGCGGGCATCACCGAGCAGGTCAGCGCCGAATTCGACGGGCGCGGCAACGTGACCCGCGACGGGTACTACATGACCAACACGGAGGGTATCTTCGTAGCCGGTGACGCCGGACGCGGGCAGTCGCTCATTGTGTGGGCCATCGCTGAAGGCCGGGCCTGTGCCGCCGCCGTGGACAAGTTCCTTATGGGCAGCACCATCCTGCCGGCGCCGGTGGCTCCGACGGACCGGGCCATCACGGTTCTCTGACACCTGTCAGTTCGCCGCGGATTAACCTCCACAACAACTTAACCAATGCAGGACACTACTAGGGTAGGTATATGAGACGCGCTAAGATTGTGGCCACTTTCGGCCCGGCAATTGCCAGCTTCGAGAACACGCTCGCGGTGTTGGAAGCCGGTGTGGATGTTGCCCGGATGAACATGAGTCACGGTGACTACGCCGTGCACGACAACACCTACGGGAATGTCCGCAAGGCAGCAGCCCAGCTGAGCAAGCCTGTGGCAATCATGGCTGACCTGCAGGGCCCCAAGATCCGTCTTGGGCGCTTTGTGGACGGCCCCCACGCCCTGGCCGAGGGTGACGTCTTCACGATCACCACCGAAGACGTTCCGGGCACCAAGGAGATCTGCTCCACCACGCTGAAGAGCCTCACCGAGGACGTCAACGTGGGGGATGCCCTCCTGATCGACGACGGCAAGGTGGCCCTGCGGGCGATCGAGGTCGACGACGTCAAGGTGGTTACCGTGGTAACCGTCGGCGGGATGGTGTCCAACAACAAGGGCATCAACCTACCCGGCGTTGCGGTCAACGTCCCGGCGCTGAGCGAAAAGGACGAGGACGATCTCCGCTGGGCCATGCGCCGCGGCGTAGACCTGGTTGCCTTGTCGTTCGTGCGTGACGCCTCCGACATCACCCGTGTGCACGAGATCATGGACGAAGAAGGCCGACGTGTGCCGGTCATCGCCAAGATCGAAAAGCCGCAGGCAGTGGAGCAGCTCCACGAGATCATCGACGCCTTCGACGCCATCATGGTGGCCCGTGGCGACCTCGGTGTGGAACTTCCGCTGGAGGAAGTGCCGATCGTGCAGAAGCGCGCCATTGAACTGGCTCGCCGCTGGGCGAAGCCGGTCATCGTGGCCACGCAGGTCCTCGAATCCATGATCGACAACCCGCGCCCCACCCGTGCAGAGGCCTCCGACTGCGCCAACGCCGTGCTCGACGGTGCAGACGCCGTTATGCTCTCCGGCGAGACCAGCGTGGGCAAATACCCGATCGAAACCGTCAAGGTCATGGCCAGGATCATTGAATCCACCGAGGTCCACGGCCTGGAACGCGTTCCGCCGCTGGGCACCAAGCCCAAGACCCGTGGCGGCGCCATCACCCGTGCCGCCGTCGAAATCGCCGACCAGCTGGAAGCAAAGTACATCTGTACTTTCACCCAGTCCGGTGACTCGGCGCGCCGCCTGTCACGCCTGCGTCCCATCCGGCCGGTGTTCGCTTTCACTCCGGTGGAGCACGTGTGGAACCAGCTGGCACTGACCTGGGGCATCCAGCCGGTGCTGGTCCCCATGGTGGGCCACACCGACGAGATGACCGCACAGGTTGACCGCAGCCTGCTCGAAATGAAACTCGTCGAAGACGGTGACCTGGTCATCATTGCCGCCGGGTCCCCTCCCGGAAAGGCCGGTTCCACCAACTCGCTGAAGGCGCACAGGGTGGGCGACTTTGCAGACGCCGGCAGCCTGGGCGACGCCGGCGAAGGTGCTCCCAGGGAGAAGCTCGGCCCCTGGCCGACGGCATAGCAACCTAAAAGGAAGGACCCCTGCCAGCTGGCAGGGGTCCTTCCTTTTAAGTGCTTAGTGGCTTAGTTGACCTGGTTGATGATGGTCTCGGCAACCTCGCGCATGCTGAGGCGGCGATCCATGGAGGTCTTCTGGATCCAGCGGAATGCTTCCGGCTCCGTCAGGCCCATCTTGGTGGTCAGCAGGCTCTTGGCGCGCTCGACGAGCTTGCGGGTGGCGAACTGCTCCTGCAGGTCCGACACTTCGCTTTCAAGGGCCTTGATTTCCTCATGGCGGGAGAGCGCAATTTCCAGGGCCGGGATGAGGTCGGCCGGGGTGAAGGGCTTGACCACGTAGGCCATGGCGCCGGCGTCGCGGGCGCGCTCCACGAGTTCCTTCTGGCTGAAAGCCGTCAAAAGGACTACGGGGGCGATGCGGGCCTTGACGATCTTCTCGGCTGCGGTGATGCCATCCATGATGGGCATCTTGACGTCCATCAGGACGAGGTCCGGCTTGAGTTCCTCGGCGAGCTGCACGGCCTTCTCGCCGTTGTCTGCTTCGCCCACCACGTCATAGCCTTCGCCGCGCAGGATCTCGATGATGTCGAGCCGGATGAGGGTTTCATCCTCGGCCACAATGACGCGGCGCGCCGGCTGGGACGTGGGCTTTGACTCCGTTTGTTCAGTCACGGGATCTCCTTGGAAAGGTACGGCGGAAACATCACCATCTTAGGTGCGCCCGCGGCCGTACTGTGATCTGCATGGTCTTTTGCGGCGTCAGCGGCGCGATTCTGGAATTCAGCCTATCTGCATGTAGAGTAATTCCGCGTACGTGAAGCGATCGCGTTGCTCACAATCAGCTGTGGGCGTACCGGTTTGCACAACGTATTCCGCGCCCGAGTGGCGGAATTGGCAGACGCGCCGCACTCAAAATGCGGTATCGAAAGGTGTGTGGGTTCGAGTCCCACCTCGGGCACAGCATGACCCCTCGTCAGAGGGGTCTTTTGCTTTAACGTGTGGACATTGACCCTGTAAGGGTCCCTCTGACGCTGTTCCTCGGCTTGGCCTGGCGCCGCGGCGGCCTATGAAGTTTTGTGGGTGGCGGGCTCAGGGTCGTGGCTGGTGGGTCCTCCGCCTGCTGGGATGTGGGGTCATTCGGGTCTCCTTTCTCACTACTTGTGGTGGGCGTGGTTTGTCTTGTACCTATTCATGGCGTGGGTTGTGGTGTTGACATGACCTGAGCGAAGTTTCTTGGATATTTTTCGTCTCGATTCGATCCTTCCTGTGAGCCTGGGGGAGAGGTTGGCGCCGTTTGTCCGTCCAAAGGTGGTGTGTACATTGTCCACACCCGTGTACGGGTGATGCCGCTTCTCGTGGGTGGCTTCGTCCTTGCCTGCTTTTGCTGTCACGAGTTCATGCAGGCACGAGTTCTGTGTGACATGACTTTCGGGTCGGTTCTTCGGCCCTTCTTGTTATGCGTCACGTCCGGGCCGCCTACCCGAATGCTTAGGCGGGACGCCCGCCATAGATTGCGTGGACTGCGCCAGAGGCGTCCACAGCGGGCGGTTTGTGCGGGACGGGGGCCTTTTTTGCGTTGCCGTTCTTGCTGTGGGTGATCACTCATACCTGATCATCACCGGGTACACAGTTTTCGACATGACCAGATGAGCGTGGGGCCGTTTTGTCGTGGAATCGTCTGCGGACCATGGATCTGGAGCGGGGTGTGAGCAGAGGCTTCCGAACGATCGGCACGGATCAAGTCCGCTTCGCGCAGATCGGCACCGGTGAGGTCTGCTGACCTTCCCGCTGCGCTGCCCCTTCGCCTGCCGACGCGCTCCTGGCGGCTCCCGGCCGGGCCGGCCGTCCCCCCAAGTCAGTGGAGCAGCAGCCGGCTGCGGCGGCGGGCGGCTTACATCCGCGCGACTTTGGCCTTTACCATCAGGTAAAGGCCGTAACAGATCAGACCGGCGCCGACGGCGGTCAGCATATATACCCCGTATGGCTGCTCGCGCAGGGCCTTCAATCCGCCATCCAGGCCGGTGGACTCCTGAGGGTGGGCGTTAACGGTGGCAATGATGACCAGCAATCCCACCAGAAACAGTGCGATGCCCTCAGCTACGTAGCCGACCACACCCAGCCCCGTCACAACGGACCGGCCGGTGCCCGAGGACGGCAGCCGCAGATCCTTCCTGAACGATGCTTTGCATCCGAGGACCACGAAGATAATGCCGACGACGGCGACCGCGGCTCCGATGGCGATCAGCAGGAACGCACCCCCGGGTGCTTTCATGATTGAGACCGTGAAATCGCTGGTGGATTGTCCGCTGTTCTTGCTGTTTCCGCTTGCTGAGGCAGCGAACGTCAGCGGGATGACGGCGAACACTACCGCCTTGCCTGCGGCGGAAAGTTTCTTCCCCACCTTCTTCTTGGCTTCCAGCTGACCGTAGGCGAACACGGCGTTACCGGTTTGCCAGAGCGCCAGAGCCACACAGGCGGCGAATCCGGTCCACAGCAGCAGCAACCCGCCGGGCTGGCCGGCGAGTTGGGCGACGGCACCACCCTGGTCCGCCTGTCCCGCCTTGCCGGAGGCCACCTGGATGGCGACTGACCCGGTCAGAACGTGCAACACGCCGCTGACGACAAAACCCGCCCTGGCGGCGATCACAAGAGCCCTGGAATTCGACGACTCCTCGACCGCGTTCGCGGTGTCCTTCAGCTCTTTCGTCATTTCCCGATCCTCAGCGCCAGCGCGCGCAAATGCGGCGGTGTGCAACACGCCTATTTTCTCACGGGAGCCCACGCTCAAACAGGCCCGGTCTGAGCCGGCGACGACGAACTGGACCGGAGACGGGTCAGGCAGGGAGCGCGCACAGGCCTGCCGCGAGGGTGTTGGTCGCCAGCTCAGGGGCCGGTGTGCATCCGATCGCGTGCGCAATTCACAACGGCGGACAAGTCGAGCCCGTAGGTCGGCCCTTCGCCGGAACCGTACTCCTCGAGTCGGGCCGCGCCGCGCTCGAAAAGCCGGAGCGCGCCAACGCTGTTACCCCGGGCGGCGTGGGTGAGCCCGACGCAGATTTGGGCGAGACCTTGCCAAAGGTTGCGTTCTTCGGCTGGCCCAGCTTTCCAGCGGGCCTCGAGTACCTCATGGGCGGCGAAGGGCCGGCCAGCTTCCACCAGGCTCCGGGCCGAGACCAAAGTCTGCGCCGGCGGCAGCGGCTTCTCCGAGACCGGTTCGACGCCAATGCTTCCGTACGGAAGCGGCCGCCCAAGAGCGTCACGTGGCCGGGCCTGTCGCGGGCGCCTTGAAGCGTCCCGGTCCCTGTCACCGGTCATAGCAGTTTCCGCCCTGAGCGTCCCGGACCTTACCAACCTTCATACGCCCAATGCTAAGACACGGCCCTTCGAACATCCGTCACCGCACTAACGACCGCTGCGTGGGCTCGTCGGCGAGTTCATGCACCAGACGTGAGGTGTCGCCACTGTCCATACCCAAAGCCGACTGCGCGGAATATACTTTAGCTCCCACCCCACATTGGGAGAGAAGCGATGATGCGCGGATTTGGCAGACGCAGATTGGGCGGACGCGGAACAGGTCTCATCGGGGTGATCTATCTGGTCATCGGACTGCTGGTTGCCGGCACTCACGGCTACCTCGTGGCCTGGAATATCCCGGGCAATGTTTTGGAAGGTCTGGCTGCGATACTTCTCTGGCCGCTCGTCGCGTTCTTCGCCGTCGATCTGCATGCCCTAATCGCCTAACACAACAAGAATCAAGCCGGGCAGCGACAGGACGTACGAAGCTATGCTGGGGTTGAGGCCGCTGCCTCAGGCGTGTGGCTCCGAATGCGCCCGACGGGCCTATCTTCCCGGTTTGCGCATTTGGGTTGGATGGAGCGAAGGGGGCGGCCCTGTCGAGTGGGTCAGACAGTCTTCCCGGTGTTTGACGAGCCGTGCCAGCGTGTCGCTGCCCGCGCCTCTCAGCGGTTCGCTGGGGCCCAACGCGAAGAATATTGTCTATCGGTGCAACATTTTGCGGCCTCCCGGCGGGTCAGGTCGGACAACCCCGAGGTGGTGCCGCCGCCGTCCGGGACGCCACGCAAGAACTTCGCGACATTCTTCAAAGCGACGGAATCGACCCACTGTTGATGATGTTGTCACTGTTGGGACATGCGGAATCCCGGGATGGCGGGGGCAGCGGCGGGTTCACGCCGCCTGGGACAGTTCAAAAAAGTCGCTTAGCTCAGGCACGAGGACACCGCGTGCCTGGATATCGCGTCCGTAACCGTTCGGCCGGTTCGGCCAGCGGACTCGTCCCTTCCGCCAGCGGCGCCGGCGGGTTGACCGTCCCGGTGAGAGGCCCGCTCAGCCATCAACAAGACATAACAGCCGCTGTAGGCTCGCACGGTGGGCGATGCTCGGAGTAATCGTCGACCGAGGATGAACCCCTACTCGATCCCAACTATCGCTAAAGGGGGAAAGGGGGTTCAGGTCAAATGGTCGAAGTCTCCTCGCGCCCAAGCAGCGTGCCGTTGGGCGGAATCGTGCAGAATGGCCTTGGCTCCGGACGCGATTACATTGTTGAGGTTGCCGTAGATCCGGTCGAATTTGAGCTCTCCCAGTTGCGCGGCGATTCGCAACGCCACCGCTCCGGATAGCGGCAAATGATTCGGGTAGCTGCGCATGAAGGCGACGGAGCGACGGTCTGGATTCGGATACACGCTGTCACCGGTCAGCAGAACTCCTCTGCCGCCCGCTCCTGCAGCCCAGTGCACCACCGCGCTGCCCGGGAAGTGCCCCCCGGTCTGGTGTAGCGTCAACCCTTCGGCGATAGTTTGACTGCCGGACCAGTATTTGATCATCGGATCAACGCGCCCCAGCCATTGCCGGTCTGCGTCCGCCACAAGTACAGGGACGCCACCGAGCCGATGCGACCATTCGACCTGCACACCAAACATGTGTGGATGGCTAGCGGCGATTGCTAGGACCGGGCCTCGCTCGAGCGCTGCCTTCACAGCACTGTCATCGACATATCCGACCGGGTCCCACAGCAGCGAACCCTCGTGTGTCACCACAAGCTGAGCGGTCTGGCCGATCCCGACTTTTGGCTCGGTCTTGATCCCGATAAGTCCCGGCTCGTTCTCCTTCAACAATGTCTGCAGGCCCTGCTGCGCCAGCCCGTCCAGTGTGAGCCACTTTTGTCCATCCTCGGGCACATACTGCCGCTCATCGGCGCAGATTGGGCAGACCCCCGGGGTAGGTTCATCGCGTTCGACGGCGCAAGTTGCGCAGATCAGCACGGTTAGTCCCTTCTAAGCGCGTTGTGTCCTGCTTTCCCGCGTTCCTCACCTTCGGCCGCAGGCTGGCGTGCCCAGACTATTGCATGCCAAAGTCTCCTAGGAAGAGAGATCCTTGCGGTATCAATTGGGTTGGCGGGCCGCCGTTCTCTTTGGCCGGGCGGACAGGCGTGAGGCCGGCGCGCAGGGTTACGCGTGTCGGCGAGCTCAGCCGCCGAAATTGTGTATCCCCGGGCCGGGCGCAAAGTTCCGCAAACGTGAGACAGAAACGTGGCCGGTTCCTGACTTTGTTCGTGGAAGGGACAACAAGCCTCATTCCGTCATTCTGTCTCATCCACGTTGTGGCAACGCCGAGTTTTCGGTGCGGCTCGCTTCAGGACAATTGAGGCGGGACAGTCATCCTCGCGTGGGACGCTTCGGCGGCCTACACAGCCGATTGGCTCACAGGCGTGAACTTAGTTCAGCATCGTTGGCTGCCGGTTTCAAAGAGGGTCAGGAGGCCGCAGGCTCGGCGGCCAAGCTCGGTGGAGACCCGGTGCTTGCATGGGATGTTTAGGGCAGACTGGTGGAGTGAGCGGAATCCGGTGGGTGCTGCACGTCGATCTCGATCAGTTCATCGCGGCGGTCGAAGTGCTCCGGCGGCCGGAGCTTGCGGGCAAGCCGATCATTGTGGGCGGTCGGGGCGACCCCACGGAACGGGCTGTGGTGTCGACCGCATCCTACGAAGCCAGGGCGTTCGGTGTGGGTTCCGGAATGCCCTTACGCATTGCGGCCCGGAAAGTGCCTGACGCTGTGATCCTGCCCGTCGATCAGGAGGCTTACCTCGCGGCGTCTGAAACGGTGATGGCTACCCTGCGCGCGCAGCCCGGCGCCACCGTGCAGGTGCTGGGTTGGGATGAAGCCTTTGTAGGCATTGAGACGGAGAATCCGGAAGCCTACGCCCGGCAGGTGCAGGCCGCTGTCCTGGAGCGAACGCAGCTGCATTGCAGCGTGGGCATCGGCGACACCTTGGTCCGGGCCAAGGTCGCCACCGGTTTCGGTAAGCCGGCCGGCGTCTTCCGTCTCACTGCCGGGAACTGGCTCGATGTCATGGGCAGTCGGCCCACCAAGGACCTGTGGGGCGTCGGGACCAAGGTGTCGGGCCGGCTGGCCAAACTCGGGATCAACACGGTCGCCGGGCTCGCCGCGTCCGACCCCCAAGACCTGGTCCCGGGGTTCGGCCCCAGGATGGGTCCTTGGTACGCGGAGCTCGGACGCGGGGACGGCGCCAGCGTTGTGGATGACACCCCGCGGGTTGCCCGCGGGCATAGCCGGGAGACCACCTTCCAGCGGGATCTGACCGAGCCCGCCCAGGTGGACGACGCTGTGAGGGAGCTGACAGCGCGTGTCCTTGAGGATGTTGTGGCGGAGGGACGGCCCGTGGTTGGGCTGACTCTGAAGGTCCGGTACGCGCCGTTTTTCACGAAGACCCACGCGAGGAAGATTCCCGAGACATTCGACCGGAACGAAATCCTCGTGCGGGCCTTGGATCTCGCAGCCGGAATCGAAGCGGGCCGTCCGATCCGACTCCTGGGCCTGCGGGCCGAAATGGCAATGCCCGACGATGCCCGAAAAGGACATGCGCCGACGCGCGGCGGTTGGTGACGGCGTCGCTCCCTTCCTTACCAGCGCGGATGAATCGCTTCGCGGAAGAGTGGATGTCGTCAACTGAGGCGAGCGGGTTGTACGAGCCTGCGGGAAGCGACACCGGCCCAGCTACGGTGGGTGGATACTCGGTGTTGTGCATCAATTGTTGAGCCGCCTGTCGGCCACGTTGTCCGGTCCAGGCCAACGGACCGCCGCCGTAAGCCAGCGGCGGGCAAGGATCGTGATGTTGTGCTGGAATGTTGGTGAGTGAAGTGAAGTGTTCCGTCTGGGCCTTATTAGCCGCACTCCTGTGGTTGTGCGGGTGCACCAGTCCAAGCGGTCCGGTCACGGGGCATTCCGGGGTTGTTACCGGGTTCGTCCTGACCGCCCCGGTCTGTCCCGTCGAACGTATTGGTCAGGAGTGTCCACCGCGCCCCGTATCGGGGGCCGCGGTTGTGGCCTTGGACGGGGATGCCGTCGGGGGCTCAACACAAACCGATAGCACCGGTGCCTTCCATCTGACGCTGCCTGACGGTCGTTATGTGCTCAGAGCGACCAACATCGGCGGTTACGCTTCGACGGCTACCGAGCTTGTGGTCATCTCGGACCTGCCCGTTCACATCATGCTGGTTGTTGACAGCGGGATTCGCTAAGCCTGATCCGCGCAGGGCTGGCAGATGTCGCCGTCACTCAATGCCAGGAGCGATCACGTGCACGCTCGTTTCTGTGGCGGCGTGGTGAGCGTAGGCCTGCGGAGCCTGTTAACAGAGCCCACGAGAGGGTGTCTGGACGCTTACTGCTCGGTAAAGGGGCGGATCAGTCTTCGGGCTAGAGGGTGGCGGCCGCGTCAAGGGCATCGTCCACGACGATGAGGTAGTTGTCCCGCCCGGCTGCGAGAGCGATGGAGTGTTGCGCCCGTACTTGCCGTAGGCGAGGTCGACGGCGTCGTTGGCGTTGGTGATGTTGAGCTTGCGAAGGAGCCGGGCGATGTCGAGGGTGTCTTTGTCGCGTTCGGCGGCGATTTTCATGGCCAGCGTTTCGGTGTCTGCGGCCTGGATGGTGAGTCCGTCGAGTTGTTCGAGTTTGACCCAGGTGGCGTTGTCGGGGACGAAGGCTGACGCGTTGGTGTTGAGCCAGTCGGGCGCGAGGTCATAGTCCGCGGCCATTTCGGCGACGACGGCGTGGATGGTGTGTGGGTGGGCGTAGCTGGCGTCGATGTCTGCGGTGGGGCGGTGGCCGATGCCCTGGAGGATGAGGGCGGCACCGCCGACGAGCTTGACGTCGCCGTGGGCGCCGGCTGCCTGCAGACGCTGGCCGCGTTCATGGAGGAGGGCACGGATTTGTGCGGCGGTGAGTTCTCCGCCGGTCATGTGGTGGCCAGGCTACGTTCGCGGATAAGGACGTTAAGGGCGGCGAGTTCCGGTGGCGTTTCAGCGCGGGTGAGTTCCTTCATGGGTGCCCGGATGCTCCGGAAGGACTCGGCTGGCATCCACGCCTCGCTGAGGGGTTTGATGCGGCGTGTCCATGGTGGCGCTGGTTGGCCGAGGCGGTGGGCGGTGTAGTTGGTGATGCCGGCGAGGGCCGCTGACCAGTGCGGGTCCTTGAGGCGGGGGCTGCGCTGGAGCAGCGGCCTGCCAGTGGTCAGGGATGCGGTGGCGTAGTCGGCGAGCATTTTGATTGCGAACTCAAAGTCGCGTTCGGCGATGAGCCGGGCGAAGGTTGTCGCCTAGTCGCGCCGTGCCGGGTCGTGGTCGCTGCCGCGGGGGATGGGATCCGTGGCGGCCAGGGACAGGCCTAGGGCGGTCAGGACGGCCAGGGTTTTGCCGAGTTCGGCTCGCTCGTGGCCTGCTTCCAGATCAATGAGGAACTTCCGTGACACGCCGGCCATGTCGGCTAGGGTCTGCTGAGACAGCCCGTAGGCTGTGCGCCGCGCGCGGATAAGGGCACCCGCAGCGGCGGGGGTCTCGATAGTTGTTTCCGGTAACATGGCATCCCTTCTACCGTCCATTATGTCACCGAATGGTGACATAAGCATTCTGAGGCGGGGGTCCGGCGGTTAGCTGCCGTTCATTCGGTTTGTACGGGGCCAGCATCATGGACGTTTCTGATCGGTCATGTGAGTCTCGGCCGAGCGGATATGAGATTGCCGAAGGGAGGTGCAGTCGCTGTGGAGAGATTGGATGCCGGCCGGGTTTTGTGGGCAGGAGCCGTTGCCGGCGGGCGTGCCCGCCGTCCGATGGCTCAGGTCCGGCTGGAGCCTCGGACTCTTTGTGAACACAACGAAGAACCGCACCTCTTCCATGTGAGGTGCGGTCGGTGGTTGGAAAGCTTGAAGGACAGATTTGGGGGTGTGGACAATGTCCACACTTCGGGCCTCGGATCATGTCGCATAGGGGTCGGATCGGGCCGGATGTTTCCGGGACTTGCCAGTGTTTGCAGTGGCTGGAATGCAGTTCGAGTCCCACCTGGGGCACGCATTCCCCCTCGTCAGGCGAGTTCTAGCGATCGTTGCAACACCCCCTGAAAACCGGGAGTTGCAACACCTTGGAAACACCATTGATGAATAATTCTTCCTTAACGGAAAAATCACCCCAGAGGAAGAAGCCTGTTTCGTCCGGCACGCCGGCCCGGAAGCGTCCTTATCGGAGCTACTCGTCGTCCGATCGGGCGGATTTCTTCTTGGCATTGGAGCGTCTGGGAAGCATTCCGCTGGCCGCCCGGGAATTGGGATTCAACCTCAGTACCTGCCGGGCCTGGGCGGGACCTTCCGGCAGGAAATCGGGCCAGATATACCCCCAAGCTGAGAAGGACAAGTTCTTCGTCTTGCTGGACCGGTTGGGGAGTGTGAGCCTCGCGGCCAAGACCATGGGCATCAACGTCCAAACATGCTTCCATTGGGCCTACAAGGCTGGCGCCGTCACCCGCAAACCCCGCACAAATCCGGTGGCCAAACAGTCTGCCACCCCAGAGCAGAAGGACGAGTTCTTCGCCGTCCTCGCTCGTGTGGGCAGCGTCAGCGTGGCCGCCCGGGAGCTCGGTCTGGCGAGATCGCAGTGCGTGAGTTGGGCCCGTCATGCCGGAATCGGGTCAATCCATCCAGGCGTGGGGAAACGCGCCGAATTCCTACGGTTGCGCGAAGCGGGCATCGGCCGGATGGAAGCCGCTGCCACCGCCGGTGCGAGCCGCAAAAGCGGGTACCTGTGGGAGAACGAGCGGGATGCGGCCAAGGACCGCGCCGTTGGCTCCAGAGCCCCGGAAGTGCCGTATAAACAGGAAGTGATTACTGCTTTAGCCGAACCATCTGCCCCTGTTGCGGCGCCGGAGGCCCCGCCGGAGCCGGTGCCAGCACTGCCACCACGGGCGGTGGCTTTGGAGGCCCTGGAGCAGCCCGTCAGCGCCCGTTACCTGTCCCTGCCTGAGCGGGAGAAGATCGCAGACCTGCGTTCCCAGGGAACCTCAATGCAGGCAGTCGGCAGGGCATTAGGCCGATCGGTGGGCACCATCAGCCGGGAGATCAAACGCAACAGCCACCCGGTGCTCGGCTACCAGCCCTACGGCGCCCAACGCACCGCCACCACGGCCCGCGCACGGCCCAAGGACAGTAAGCTGGCAAAACCCGGGAAGCTGCGCAACTACGTGGCGGAAAAGCTGCGCATCCGATGGTCCCCGGAGCAGATCTCAAACCTGTTGATCAAGGAATTCCCCGATGACGAGCAGATGCGCGTGAGCCCCGAAACGATCTACCAATCCCTCTACTTCCAAGCCCGCGGCGGACTCAAACGCGAGGTCAAAGAGGCCCTGCGCAGCGGAAGGACACGCCGCAAAAAGCACAAAAGCCCTGAGGAACGCACCAGTCGCTTCGGGGACCCTATGATCAACATTTCCGAACGCCCCGCAGAGGTCCAGGACCGCGCGATCCCGGGCCACTGGGAGGGCGACCTCATTACCGGAGCGCACAACCAGTCGGCCATTGCGACGCTGGTCGAGCGCACTACCCGCTACGTGATGCTGGTGCACCTGCCGGTGGACCACACCGCCGAATCGGTCCGTGACGGACTGATCATGACCATGGGGACCCTGCCAGCGCATTTGCGAGGATCCCTGACCTGGGACCAAGGCGTCGAAATGGCCAAGCACAAGGCGTTCAGCATCGCCACCGACATGGACGTCTACTTCTGCGACCCGGCCAGCCCCTGGCAGCGCGGATCCAACGAGAACACCAACGGGCTGCTGCGCCAGTACTTCCCTAAAGGCACGGACCTGAACTCCTACGGCCCCGAGGACCTCGAACACGTCGCACAGGAACTCAACGCCCGCCCCCGCAAAACACTCGGCTGGAAAACCCCGGCCGAGTCACTTCGTGATTTACTGATAGCCAACTGACCTCGGGTGTTGCATCGACCCCTGGAATTCGCCTCAGAGGGGGTTTTGCTTTTTATGTGTGTACATTTGACCCTCCGCGGGTCCCTCTGACACTGGCCGTGGTTGGCCTTCACTTGTTCATGTCCCGGCGCTGTGATGAGGACATGACTAGAGGGAAATTTCTTGAGGATTTTTCTCCTCGGTTCCCGTCTTTCTGTCGACGCGAAGGGATGCGTTGGGGCCGAATGTCCGTCCAAAGGGGTGTGGACGGTGTCCACACCCGGCTGCTGGCTTAAACGGGGTGTGCACAATGTGCACACCCCGTCCCTCGGGCAACTTTAGACCTCTGCGGATGCGAGGATGACGTCGAAGCGGGTGCGGGCCCAGGCATGGTTGCCCAGATCGCGGCCGTCCGGTGGGCTGGGGGGCGAAGCGTTTGATCAGGGCGTCTTTGACGCCGAAGGCAGAGTGGCCGATCAGCAACCGTCCGGGTGCGGGGTGAAACCTGACAGGTCAGGCATGGATCAGCTTGAAGAATCACCCGGGTTCATCCGCGCGCTGGCAGCAGGAATCGGCCATGGCTAGAGCAGTTCCGGGCCGGGTCCTGCGTTTCCCGGCCCGATGAGGTCGGTGGCGTTATGGGCTGCGCTGGGGTTTTGGGTGGCTTTGTGAATTGTCTCGGCGAAGCTTAGGAGCGTGGAACTGAGCGTGGGGAGTTCACGGGGCGGCAGGCCGTATTTGGTGAATTCTGTGGTTGGGAGGGCCCGGTGCCTGGCGATGGATGACGCGAACATTGGCAGGTCCAGGTTCGGGTCTCGACGTTGGCAGAGCCTGATGAGCTCCTGGTGTGTGAAGCGTCTGCTGGTGATGATGGAGTAGGCGTCGAGGTAGTCGCGGGCGTACCCCCGGCCGTAGACGGCGAGCAGCTTGGATGCTACCGAGTCCTTCAGGGAGAGTATCGGTCCGATATCGATGATGGCGGGTGAGTTCTCCCACCAGTCCAGGCCAAGATCGATGACGACGGCTTCCTCGTCATGTCCTACGGTGACGCTAGGCGAACTCGTCGTACTGTCGGGTGATCTCGACTGTGTATCCGGAGTCTTCGAGCGCGTCTGTCATCTTCTGTACCGATGCGGCGAAGGTTGCCGGTGTGTGGCGGCGGTGCAGGGCGAAGAGGTCGATGTCCTCCGAGGGGCGCTGGGTGATGCCGTGTTCAATCAGGGCTTGGCCGCCGGCGAGGATGAAGCCATCATCTGCCAGGACAGTAAGGGCGAGCTTTGCTGCTACGCGCTGAGAGTGGTCCACGAGGGGTGCTCTTTCGCTTCGTGGTAGGCGGGGAGTTCGGGGAGGGATGTTTCCCAGAGCTGCCTGCACCGTGCGGGCAGGATCATTGTCGGCCACAGGGCGGTCAGCCGTTCTGCCTGGACGATGCGGCAGATTTCCTCGATGGACCCAGAATTTTGAAGGGTGAGTTGGTACAAAACTGAGCAGCTGCCGTCGTCGTCCACGTTGTAGGTTCTTTCTGGTCCCCAGTCCAGGTGGAGCGGGAGTTCCACGGATCCGGTGGCGGGGCCTTGAAGGTCTTCGAAAACGTCCGGGACCAGGTACACGAGGGAGTCCGCGATGGTGTGGCGGTGCGCGACCGGGGTCAAGACATAGTCGCGGAGCCGGGTGCGGATGAGTTCGGACACGGACGTACCTTCCCAAGCTGCTTTGCGGTGGGCTTCGTTCCACAGGTCATCACTGACGCGGATGGTGTGCCGTGGCGTCCCTGCCGACATGGCGCGCTCCTGACTATCAGAGGGTTTGACCTTCACAGCCAAGTCTACGTGGTGTCATGACACCGCGCGGGGCGGCTTTTTCGGAGTTGCCAAGAGAGGCCAAGCCGGCTGTGCACAATGTGCACACCCTGGGCTTCGGATTGGTTCTTACTTTCGTGCTAGTTGGATGACATTCTTCTGGTTTCGGCGTGGTGGCTTATGCCGACCACAATGGAACCGTGATTGAAGACACTCCTGAAGCTGGTGGTCAAAATGCGTTGCCGGGCCTTTCCGACGCGGCAGATAGGGCGCTGAGACGTGAGCTCGACGAATTGCGCCTCGATAATGCCAGGCTGCGGAAACTCTTGGAACTCACGGAAGTGGAATCAAAGGCAGCACACCTGGCCCAGGCTGTAATTCCTGCGGTGTTGCACCATGGTCCGGTAACCATGGAATCGTCTCCGGAAGCGAAAATCCGTCTGTTCCAGGACCTGTTCAGGGCGCGCAGGGATGTCTACGCAGTCCGGTGGGAAAACTCGCGGGACGGTAGCTCCGGCTGGGTTCCTGCGGTCGCCGGTGGTTGGCGCAAGGGCGCGAACATCGCGGGCGCCAATTTCCTGCCGCTCACTCCGTTCGTTGTTGCGGATCATTTGCGCGGGGTGCAGCACATTGGCCTCTATCCCTTGACTGAACAGGACACCTGTTGGTGGGTGGCGGCGGACTTTGACGGAGGCGCCGCAATGCTGGATGCGTTGGCGTACGTTAAGGCTGCTCGCTTTCGGGGAATTCCTGCAGCGTTGGAAGTATCCCAATTAGGACGTGGCGCCCATGTGTGGATCTTCTTCAGCACAGCCATACCGGCGTCCGTTGCACGCCAGCTCGGCACCGGTCTCATCCACGAGGCGATGGCATTGCGTGGCAGCATGAGTCTGGCCAGCTATGACAGGCTTTTTCCTGCCCAGGACGTTCATTCGGGCAAAGGCATGGGTAACCTGATTGCTGCGCCGCTGAACGGCAAGCGCCGCCAGCACGGCACTACGTTGTTCCTCGACACTACGACCCTCGAACCATATGAGGACCAATGGGCGTACCTGTCCAGCCGGGATCGGCTTTCGGAGCGGGAAGTTCGTACCCATGTCCGAAGGCTGCCTGCCGTCAAGTTGGGACAAGAGGTTCGCCGGCTCGAACTGCCGCTATCGTCCAAGATCGTTCCACGCCCCGCTCTGATCGTCCGAGTCGCATTCGCATCACGCCTTACTATCAAGGCAGCAGACCTTGGACCAGCCATGATCTCAGCCGTCAAGCACGCCGCTTCCATGCCGAACCCTGAGTTCTATGAACGCCAACGCCAGAGGCGATCCACCTGGAATATTCTCCGATACCTGCGCAACTACGACGAAACGCTTGACGGCGATCTCATCCTGCCGCGTGGGTTGTTGCCCTTCTTGAAGCAACTGGTCGAATCGACTGGCAGCTCGCTGCGCATTGATGATCAACGGTCGGAAGGCACTGCCCACAGCTTCGAGTGCTCGGCCCGCCTGCGGGCGGAACAACAAGATGCCGTGGACGCCGCCACTGCCGCCGAGCGCGGAGTCCTGGTGGCCCCGCCCGGTACCGGAAAGACCGTTATGGCGTGTGCTGCGATGGCACTTCGTGGCGTCTCAACGCTCATTCTGGTTGACCGCAAGCCTTGGCGGAGCAATGGCGCAGCCGCATCCGTGAGTTCTTGGACGAGCAGTGCGGCCAAATCGGAGGTGGCCGTGCCAAGACGACGGGTCGGGTCGATGTCGCGCTTTTGCCTACGCTGGCACGGCGGGAAAATGTTGCCGAGCTGACCGCCGGCTACGGTTTCGTCATCGTGGACGAATGTCACCACGTCCCGGCGGCAGCGTTCACCCACGTCATGAACCAGATCCATGCCCGGTACTGGCTGGGGCTGACGGCCACACCGTACCGGCGGGACAAGTTGGACTCGCTGATCTACCACCAGCTCGGCCAAATCTCACACACGATTTCCCTAGCTGTTCCGCAGCAGCTGCCAACGCATGCACGCGAGATTGCCGAACCGACGCTGACTTTGGAACTGCACCGGACCTCATACGCGTACGACGGCGCCGCAGACCCCAGCGAACCGGGCGGGATCTCTGCCATCCACAAGGACTTGATCGCCAATGAGGAACGCCTAAAGCAAATTTACGACGACGTCATTGAAGCTTACGAACAGAACTCCCGAATCCTTGTACTGACTACGTGGAAAGCCCATCTTGAGTCCCTGAGGTCCCGGTTCGAGGCGGCTGGTCCGAAGCCGGTGGCTTTCACTGGAGCGATGAAAGCCAAGGAACGACAGGCCGCCGTCGAGCTTCTTGCCACCACCGATGATGCGCAGCCTCTGCTGGTCTTGGGCACCGGCTCATACATTGGAGAAGGCTTTGACTGCCCCAAACTGGATACCCTGTTCCTTGCATCGCCTGCGTCGTTCAAAGGCAGATTGGTCCAGTACGTCGGCCGGGTAATCCGGCCATACCCGGGGAAAACTGTGGCGACTGTTCACGACTACTACGACGAATCGACACCCGTACTGGCAGCATCCCTGAACAAACGGGCGCCAGGGTACGTCTCGCTCGGGTTCCCCGATCCGCGCAAGCTCAAAAGTAGATGACATCGTCCCCAGGACCGTAGGCGGCGGTGTCTGCGTTGCCATAACACTTCGGAACCGTATTCTCGAGAGGTCACCCTCGGGCAGCCGGATACGTCTCACGCCAGTGAACTACCTGATACCGCTTAGTATCATCGAACATGGACATGAACCTGAGTGTTTCAGAAGACGGTGACCGCCGTCCGGGTGAGCCTGCTGCCAAGGCGCGCACCTCCAAGTCGGCGCTTCTTGGTCAAGTTGCCGGTTCGGACGTCCAGCGTCACCGGCACAGGCAAGAAATCAGCGCGGGCCTGGACTTCGTTATGAGCCACGACGCCGGGCTGCTGAAGCGCCTTGAGGATGCCTGAGTTCTCGCCTCGAATACGACGACATCATCGCCTTGCCAGGTCTTCTTCTCTGCGACGCACTGCCTGGCCACAACCGTCATGGGTGTGACGGCTCGTCCCTCCTGCACGTCCAACAAGTGGCCGCACGCAATATAGTACTTGAGTTGTAGAACGCCTGAGTTGTATGATGGACTCGATGTGGAATGTTGACGTGGGACTAGTTGAGCCGTGGCTGTTAGGTCTTGACCAAGACTCTTATGAACAGATTGTTGCTGCATTAGAGCTTCTCGCCGAGCGCGGACCTCAACTTGGTCGTCCATTGGTCGACACAGTGGTTCGTTCACGGCATAAGAACATGAAGGAGCTGCGGCCGGGATCGAGCGGGCGGTCGGATCTGCGAATCCTGTTTGCCTTTGATCCGGAGCGGCGGGCGATCTTGCTTGTCGCGGGGGACAAGACGGGCAACTGGAGCAAGTGGTACAAGACGAACATTCCGGTTGCTGATGACCTGTTCGATGATCATCTGAGGATTCTGAAAGGAGGGGCATAGTGGCGAAGTCCATAGAGGAACTACTGGCCAAGCGTCCGGGTGACCGGGCAGCTGTGAATGCCCACAAGAAGCGCATGGTCGATGAGGTCCGGGCCTACCGGCTTCGGGAGCTCCGCGAGGCCTCTGAGCTGACGCAGGTCGAGCTGGCTGGGCGCCTGCATGTCAGCCAGAACAGGGTGTCCCGCATCGAGCACGGTGACATTGATCGTGCCCAGGTCGATACTTTGCGGAAATACGTCGAGGCGCTCGGCGGCCGGCTTCGTGTCGAGGTTGAACTCGGCGACGAACGAATCCAGATCGCCTGACGAAGCGACGCGGAGCGATCCGCGACGGCAGCCGTCTTGCCCGTACAGCGAGGTCTAAAAGGTGGGAAAAAGGGGTGTGCACAATGTGCACACCCTGGGCCTCGGATCGGGCCGTACTGGTTCCGGACTGGGCCGGATTGGCGATGTATTCGGGACTTCCCAGTGTTTGCAAGGGCTGGAGTCCCGTTCGAGTCCCACCTCGGGCACGCGTCTTCCCTGTTCAGGGGCTTGTGGGCCTCTGACTGTGCACAAACTGTTCACTTGTGGCGCCCTTCGCGGGCCTCTTGGTTGGTGGCCGTCCTGTTCGCCCACCGGAAAGGTGCCTGACCAAAGTTCCGTGGTTTCGGCCGGCCTTCTTTGGAGCTGCAGGATAGTTCGGGACTTCGATCGGCTATCGTCATCGTTCAGGATTAGTCCTCAAGGAGGGCTGCATCGAGCGTTGACCGATATCGTGCGCCAGGTTCACGAGGAGTCTCGTGAACAGGGGGCAGACTCTTGGGGTTGGCGACACCGGGGTCTCGGCTGCTCGTATGGGTCGTGCGAATACTTCTCAGGAGTAGGGTTGCCCTAGCCGACGAAGGGGTCAAGATGAGCTACAAATATCGAACCGTCCGGGTTCGCGGTACAGAGCAGGTTGGAACAATTGCCCGGAAGCATGGAAGCGGACCTGACATCTACGAAACGTCCAAGGACCCGAGTACATCAGTTGTTCCGGTGTTCTTCGAGGCAACTGGCGAGGTCCGTTTTTTCGACAGGTTGATGCTGGAGGACGTCGTGGCGCCTGTCAGTTAGCAGCGAAAGTACAGCAATGGTCATGGGCGTGGAAGCCCATCCGCAATTAGCGATGAAGGCACAATCGGTGGCCCGGGTCCACCCGCTGATCGACTGTAACAACGCACCGCATGGACTCTGATGCTCTTGATTAACGCCCATCGCCATGACTTCAGCACCGATGCGGCATTTGATCTCGTGGTTCGTGTAGCCGTCGGCGATGTCTCCTTGAAGTTGGCGCGAGAATGATTGCTACGCACCTCGTCAGGCGGTAGGCGCGGGTTGGAACTCCCGGTAAACGGTGGCACGGGAAACGTCGAACAGTTCTGCCGACTCGTTTTGGGTGTGTGCGCAGGCCGCGTGAACGACGCGGAGGTGCCGCGTCCTGGCGGGTCTGAGATCGGGTTGGTTTGCACGGAACTTGCCTTTTGCTATTCGCAATTGCCATGCCTTCGAGTGTTCTCAATCGGATAACAAAGGCCCGCTTCAAGTTCTGCAGTCATACCGAGGACGTTGAAGAGTCGGCGGTCCACCGAGTCGGCAGGGTCATCGATCGATTCGCCGACGTTTGCCGGGCAGGTATCAAGGACTGAACCCCTCGGACTTCTTCGGCTAAGAGGGCTTGGGCCGCGCTCGTACGTGCATCCGCTCGCCCTGCTGTCCAAACAGACTGATGAACTCGACGGGTCTGCCGTCGGCGCTGGCGAACCAGTGCGGTGTGTGGGTGTCGAATTCCGCGGCTTCGCCAGGGCGAAGTTCAAAGTCCTTGTCGCCCAGCACCAGACGCAGTCGTCCGTTGAGGATGTAAAGCCATTCGTAGCCTTCGTGAACGCGCGCGTCGGGCTCTGCCCCGCGGGTATCACCGGCGAGTACCATCTTGAAGGCCTGTAAGCCACCCGGGCGGCGCGTGAGCGGAACAGCCGTCATGCCGCCATGGGTGATGGGCCGGAGGTGAATTCTCGGATCCCCGGTGGGCGGGGCGCCGACCAGATCATCGAGGGGAACACCGTACAACCTCGCCAGGGGCAGCAGGATTTCGAGGTTTGGCCTGCGTTGGCCGGATTCAAGGCGGGATAGGGTGCTGACCGATACTCCGGATGCGGAGGACACTTCTCCTAGGGTGAGGGTCCGTTCCGTTCGGAGTGCACGAAGCCGGGGGCCGACCGCCCCGAGAACATCGTCTAGGTCATTTGTCATACCCCACAGTTTGCCATAACGGCAATACTGTTTGTCAAAACTCGTTCATGCGATGGAAGCTGGTGTAACCGCCCGAGGACGCTGGCGGCGAACGATCAGTGACGCGACGAAGGACAAATCAGTATGGACACCACACGGTATGACGTTGTAGTTGTTGGCGGCGGGGCGGCGGGACTCAGCGCGGCCACGACGCTGGGCCGGGCGCTGCGCTCGGTGCTGGTCATCGATTCCGGAACTCCACGCAACGCAGCCGCGGCGGGTGTCCACGGTTATCTTTCCAGGGACGGTATGAACCCCGGGGAACTCCTGTCTATCGGACGCAGCGAAGTGCTCTCTTACGGAGGAACGGTCATTGACGGCGAAGCCGTTTCGGCACGGCGAACCCCCGATGGATTCGAAGTGATTCTCGAAGATGCCCGCAGGGTCTCCGGCAGGCGCCTCCTCGTCACCACCGGCTTGACGGACGAACTGCCTCCCATCGACGGGCTACGGGAGCAATGGGGAAAGGGCATTGTTCACTGCCCCTACTGCCACGGCTGGGAAATCCGCGGGCAACGGATTGGAGTGCTGGGCGCAGGCCCGCTGTCCGTCCATCAGGCACTGTTGTTCAGGCAGTGGTCCCGGGATATCACCCTTTTCCTCAACGACACCGTGGAACCCACCGACGAGGAGTGGGACAAGCTCGCCGCCCGGTCCGTGACAGTCGTTGACGGCCCCGTGGCTTCTGTTGATGCCCTCGATGGTGTCCTCACCGGGCTCACGCTCCGCCAGGGTCCCTCGTTCGACATGCAGGCCCTGGCTGTCGGAACACGGATGGAGGCCAGATCCGCGCTTCTGGAATCCCTCGGGTTAAATCCCCAGGTGCATCCGTCGGGGGCCGGACGGTTCATCGAGACCGACGCTATGGGTGCGACGGTCGTCAGCGGCGTGTATGCGGCAGGCAATGTCTCCAACTTAACCGCTCAGGTGATCACCGCGGCGGCCGAGGGTGTCATGACCGGCGCAAAGATCAACGCCGACCTCATCGAAGAGGAAACCCGATGGGCCGTTGAGGGGCACTTCGGCCCCTTCTCGGCCGCCTCGGAAGCAGCCGTCTCCAACACCGTGCAGGGCCACCGGCGCCATGGCCTTGATGATGGGCAGAAAACCACCGACATGGGCCCTGCGGCCACAGTAGAAAGGGAATCAGCATGAACCACCAGCCCCACCAGCACCCTGGCAGCCATGACCAGCACCGCGTCCTCGACCTCGACGCCGAGGTGTTCGGCGACCACCTCGCAGCCGTCCTGGACTTAACCGGGGTGTCAGCTGCACACAGTGTCGTTGACCTCGGCGCCGGCAGCGGCGCAGGTAGCCGGCTGCTGCGCGATCGGTACCCCGCCGCCGCGGTGACCTGCGTCGACAACGACCCGCAGATGCTTGAGCTGCTTCGCGAACAGGGCTTCGCCGTGATCGAGGCCGACCTCGACGACGGCTTCCCTGCGCTTGCCGGCTCCTTGATCACGCCGGATCCAAAGGCCGAGGCGCCGGTTGACCTGGTGTGGGCATCATCCTCGCTACACCACGTCGCCAACCCCGCCCGGCTCCTGTCGGAGGTCCGCCGGGCACTGTCGCCGGGTGGGGTCCTGGTCGTCGTTGAGCTTGCCGCTCTGCCCCGCTTCCTGCTGGAGCAACGCTGCCACGCCGCTGCAGCGGCCGAGGGGTGGAACGTTTCCTCGCCGTGGCGGACTTATACGAGACGCCGGCCCCTGTCTTCTCCATGGGCGGTTCTGCGTTCCCCGACCGCGTTATCGAATTCCTTCCCACCGACTCCGACGTACCGGGCACGGTCCGGCTGTTGCGCTCGGGCTGCTACGTCACGCACGACCACGGCACCTACGCTCAGGTCAGCCCCGTTCCAGGGCTGATTCCTGCTCTCACAGTCCGGGCGGTGGTGCTGTCCGCCCCGGAGGACGGGATGGTCATTGCTGGTGCGGGTAAACGGGAACTGCCTTACGACGCCGGCCTGCCAACACTGTTGTCCGTTCGGACCGCGGAAGGCACCAGAAAGCCGGACGCGACGGGCGTCATCGAAAAGCTCTTCGACCACCATGCCGTCCTGACCGGGGCCACGGGAATAGACGTCACCGATATTGTCGAATTCGGCATCTCTCATCCCTGCTCCGCGTTCGATCGGTGGCACGAATTCATCGTCACCGACAGCACCGGCGAGACGGACGTCTGGCACACCAACTTCCATCGGCAATCGATAGAGGCAACCACAAGCGAAAAGTAGTGCCAGCGGACCTGCCATCCTGGAGCTGCAAAGTCCAGAAGCTTGACCTCCACCGGATCTAGAGGCGTGCCGCTCGCAGGGAGTTCGGTCAACCGCACAGACTTTTTGTCGCCACAGCCAGCCGCACTCAGTCAAGAGTGACCGGCTTCGGTGGCCGGCGATCGGGTCACGGTGATTCTGGATGAGTTTGCAAGCCAACTTCCCTGACCGGCGTTCCTAGCGGCGCGCTGCCGCCTCCTTGATTATTGAAGCGACGGCGTGGGGTTGTGAATCGTACACGGAGTGGCTTGCGGCGACCTCGGACACGGTTGACCCGGCTCGTTCCGACATGGCGTGTTGTGCGGCGGTGGGATCATCCGGTCTTCGGTGGCGATCAGGTACCAGCAGGGTAAGGTCCGCCAGGCAGGTTGGGTGACGGCTCCTTTGAGGGCGTCGACGCCCCAAGGGACCTGCGAGTCGGCCATGAAAGCGGTCTGCCCGGGCGGGCACGTCCGCTGCGAAGGACGCGGCGTTCAAAAGTGGGGACCAGGCTGTCCGGTGTCACTGGCGAAAGCTCAGGTTTCGGCTAGGCCCGGCAGGGCGGCGAACGCCGCTACCTGGCCGAGGAATATCGGCACCGCACCCCGAGCGTGCTCGGCTACGCCGGGCGAAGCGCAGAGTCGAGTAGAAGTTAACAGGATTCCCTGACGAACTCCGACGTGGTTTGGGGGACGTCAGATTTCCGTGGTCTGGTGAGAGAACTCGCGGTTCAGTTTGTTCTTGGCTCCGTGTTCGACAAGGGTCGGGATGTAGGTCCGGATCCGGCTGGCATCCAGTGTTTCGTATTCTTCTGTTACGACCTGGACGACCAGGGGCCGCGGTGCGTCGGGATAGCGTGCAGCGAGCCGATCGGTGACTTTGGTGATGGTGTCATGCTTCTCCGTATCTTCCATCCCAATAGTTTGAGGCCAGGTGGGCTGTGGCGTCCATCACTTTCGTTAGGGTGCGTGGAAGCGTCAGCACCCCATTGTCGGTCGTGTCCTCCGTCCGATGGCTCAGGGCCGGCGAGAGCCTCGGATTGTTTGTCAGCACAACGAAGAACCGCACCCTTTGAATGCCGCTCACTGCACCAGCACCACCGGTAACAGCACAAAGGCCAGAGTACGGCGGCGGGGATACTCCGACGTCGTACTCTGCTGTCAGGCGCCGATGCAGCCCGGCCGCAACCTCCGGATCAGTAGCATCGGGCCAGGACGACGACGTCCATAAAGCCAGCAAAGGGGTATTGAATGACGAGAATGCTGATTATTGGTCCGCCCGGATCCGGCAAGGGAACGCAGGCGGAACGGATCTCGGAACGCCTCGGCGTCGTGGCGATCTCAACCGGCGACATTTTCCGCGCCAACGTCAAAGGCGGGACACCGCTCGGTGTCGAGGCCCGGAAGTACATGGATAACGGAGACTTCGTGCCGGACAGCGTCACGAATGAGATGGTGCGGAACCGCCTCAGCCAGGACGATGCCAAAGAGGGTTTTCTGCTGGACGGCTACCCTCGCACCGTTGCGCAGGTGGACTACCTCGACGGAATCCTCGCTGCAGGCGAACAGAAGCTCGGCGTGGTCCTGCAATTGACCGCGGACGACGAGGAACTCGTCTCGCGCCTCCTGGGCCGGGCCAGGGAAACTGGCCGGAGCGACGACAACGAAAGCGTCATCCGTCACCGGCTGGACCTGTACCACCAGCAGACGGAGGCCGTGGTGGCCAAGTACGCAGGCCGCGGGATCCTCACCAAGGTGGACGGGTTGGGCGGGATCGGGGACGTCACGGACAGGGTCCTGGGCAGCATAGGCGACCTGCTGAGCGTGCCCGTTCGCGGACTGTAGCCCGCAACGGCGGGATGACGACGGCGGTTCCGCCCGCCGTCGTCCTCCCGCCGTTTGGTGTTTAAGAGGGAGGCAACGGATGTCGGTGGTGGCCCTTTCCTGATTCAACGCGGCCCCCTTGAACGTCCTGGTGCTCCAGGGCTAGCATTGCCGGCGCGGGCGCCGATGGGGCACTTGTCCAGCGTGGTGCCGACGTCGATCAATCGAGGAGACGGCCATGGGCGAGACAACTGCAAAAGCGTCATCAGCGTTCCTGTTGGTCGACCTGATCATTTCCCTGGACGGGTATGCCGAGGGCTCGGGATGCTCCAAGGACGAGGGGGCCAGCCTGACCGGCCTTTCCGCCGTGCCCAAGGTCGTCTACTCCTCCACCCTCCAGACGCCCCTGACTTGGCCGAACTCGGAGCTGGTCACCGGCGACGCGGTCCAGGCGGTGACGGAGATGAAACGGACCAGGACCGGGACCTTGAGCACCCTGGGTAGCCTCAGTCTCTGCCGGTCGCTGCTGACCGCCGGCCTCGTGGACAGGTTCCGGCTGGTCGTCTTCCCGGTGATTACGGGCAGCACCGGGAGGGGGCGGATCTACGACGGCTATCCGGACGTCTCGCTCGAAATGGTGAACAGCAGGACCTTCGACGGTCGGCTCCAGATGCTCGAGTACATCCCCACCGTACTCAGCGGTCCGCCGGGCGCCGGCCCCACCTGAGTCAACTCTTGGGGTTCCCTGTGAACGAGTTTGTCGAGATCCGGAGTTTCCACAGGCTCAACCACCGGGCGACAGGGTCAGCCACCGGGAGCGGCGTCAGTAGCTGGCGGGGGTTTCGCCTTCGGAGGGCTTTGTGAACCCGGCGGCGAGTGCCTCCGAGCCGCGGGCCAGGATGGCGACGTCGGCGCCCACCAGGACAAAGGCCGCGCCGGCAGCCAGGTAGCCGCGGGCGGTGGCTGGGTTGAACGCGTTCACGCCGGCCGGTTTCCCTGCTGCCTGTGCGGCGGCAAGGCCGTGTTCGACGGCGGCGCGCACCTTGGGGTGTTCCTGCTGTCCCAGCAGCCCCATCGAGGCGGCGAGGTCGGAGGGTCCGAGGAAGATGGCGTCCACACCGTCCACGGCCAGGATGTCCTCGACGGCCTCAACTGCCGCCGTTGATTCGATCTGCACCGTGACACTGACGGTTTCCGACGCCCGGGCGAGGTAGTCCGGGACACGGTTCCAGCGTGAGGCCCGGGCCAGGGCGGAACCTACGCCGCGGACGCCGTGCGGCGGGTACCGGATGGCGGCGACGGCGGCCTGGGCTTCGGCGGCCGAGTTCACCATGGGAATCAGCAGGTTCTGCACTCCGAGGTCCAGGTACTGCTTGATCAGCACGGTGTCGTTGACTGGGGGCCGGACCATGGCCTGGACCGGGTAGCCGTTGATCGCCTGGAGCTGGGCGAGGATGGATTCGAGGCCGTTGGGGCTGTGTTCGGCGTCGATCAGGAGCCAGTCCAGGCCGGATCCGGCGCAGAGCTCGGCGATCAGCGGGCTGCCGGAGCAGACCCACATTCCCGCCAGGGGGCGGTCGGCCGCGGCAAGTGCGTCGCGGAACGTTGTGTCCGGTTCTACTCGAAGCGGCATGTGATGGCCCCCAATGGTCCGTAGTCGGCGTGGACGGTGTCGCCCTTGTACACCCACAGTGGGCGGGTGAAGGAACCGGCGAGGATGATGTCCCCGGACTTCATCCCGTCGCCGTGGGCGGCGATTTTGTTGGCGAGCCAGTGCACCCCGTTGGCGGGGTGGTCCAGGACGCCTGCAGCCACACCGGTTTCCTCCACGGTCTGGTTCTTGTAGAGGATTGCCGAGACCCAGCGGAGGTCCACGGCGTCGGGTTTTACGGGGTTGCCGCCGATCACCATGGCGCCCATCGCAGCATTGTCTGCGATGGTGTCCACGATGGTCCGGCCCTCCATTTCGATCCGCGAGTCCAGGATCTCCAGGGCCGGCACCACGTAGTCCGTGGCGGCCAGGACATCGAAGATGGTGCAACCGGGTCCGGCCAGGTCCTTCTTCAGCACGAACGCGAGCTCCACCTCCACCCGGGGATGGGTGTACTGGTCCCACTCCACCGAGCAGCCGGTTCCGAGCACCATGTCATCGAAGATGGCGCCGTAGTCCGGCTCGGTGATGCCGGTGGCGGCCTGCATGGCCTTGGAGGTGAGGCCGATCTTGCGGCCCACCAGTTTGCGGCCGGCGTCCTCGTTGCGCCGCCGCCACAGCTGCTGCACCGCATAGGAGTCCTCCACCGTCATCTCCGGGTAGCGGGCCGTGAGGCGGGGGACAGGGGTGCGGGTCCGGGCAGCTTCCAGGAGCTCGTCGGCGATGGCCTCAATTGTCTTCGCGTCCAGCATGGCTAGAGCTGCGCCCCGAGCTTGAAGCCCGTCCGGTCTCCTTCGGGGGCCCCGTTCTTGCGGGTGTAGGAGAAGCCGTCGGCGCCCACGGTGACCGCCATTTCGCTCTTTTCCTCACGGACGATGACGGGCTGCGGGTTGCCGTCAAGGTCCAGGACCAGGGAGGCCTCGGTGTACCAGGACGGGACGACGGCGTTGCCCCACCAGTCGCGGCGCTGGTTATCGTGGACGTCCCAGGTGACTACGGGGTTGTCGGGGTCGCCGGTGTAGTAGTCCTGGGTGTAGATCTCGATGCGGTGGCCGTCGGGGTCCAGGATGTAGAGGTAGAACGCGTTGGACACACCGTGCCGGCCGGGACCGCGTTCGATGCGGTCGCTGATGCGCAGGGCGCCCATTTTGTCGCAGATCTGGATGATGTTGTGCTTCTCGTGGGTGGCGAATGCGATGTGGTGCATGCGCGGGCCGTTGCCGCCGGTCAGGGCGGTGTCGTGCACGGTCTGCTTGCGGTGCATCCAGACGGCATAGGTGACGCCGTCGGAGTCCTGGATGTCCTCGGAGACGCGGAAGCCGAGGTCCTCGAGGTACTTACGGCCCTTGGGGACGTCCGGGGTGACCTGGTTGAAGTGGTCCAGGCGGACCAGTTCGCCGGCGGAGTAGAGGTCATAGCGCTGCGTGAGGCGCTCCACGTGCTCCACGTCGTAGAAGAACTCGTAAGGGAAGCCCAGCGGGTCCTCCACGCGGACGGAATCGCCCACGCCTTTGGTGAAGCCTTCCTTGCGGCGTTCGGTGCGGCAGCCCAGTTCCTTGTAGTAGGCCTCGGCGGCGTCCACTTCGGCGGGGGACTTCACCCGGTAGGCAAAGGCGGCGACGGCGGCGGTGGGTCCCTTGCGCAGCACCAGGTTGTGGTGGATGAACTCCTCGAAGGAGCGCAGGTAGATGTTGTTTTCGTCTTCCTCGGTCACGTGCAGGCCGAGGACGTCGACGTAGAACGCGCGGGACTTGGCGAGGTCGGTGACCACAATCTCCATGTAGGCGCAGCGGACGATGTCCGGAGCCGGGACGGAGGGGGTGCGTACAAAATCAGTCATGAGGTTCTCTCTTCCTTGAGAATGGGCGGGGCGGCGCTTAGGCGCCGAATTTGGGGGTGTGGACGGTGCCGAGGGTGATGTGCACGGCTTGCTGGTCGGTGTAGAAGTCGATGGAGCGGTATCCGCCCTCGTGGCCGAGGCCGGAGGCTTTGACGCCGCCGAACGGGGTGCGGAGGTCGCGGACGTTGTGGCTGTTGAGCCAGACCATGCCGGCTTCGACGTTCTGGGAGAAGTTGTGGGCGCGGGTGAGGTTCTGGGTCCAGATGTAGGCGGCGAGCCCGTAGCGGGTGTTGTTCGCCAGGGCGAGGGCTTCGGCGTCGGTCTCGAACGGCGTGATCGCTACGACCGGCCCGAAGATCTCCTCCTGGAAAATCCGCGCGTCGGGCGCGACGTCGGCGAACACTGTGGGTGCGATGTAGTTGCCTTCGGGGAGGTGGCCGGGGCGGCCGCCGCCGGCGAGGAGCCGGCCCTCGGACTTGCCGATCTCCACGTAAGAGGCCACCTTCGCGTAGTGCTCCGGGTGGACCAGGGCACCCACTTCGGTCTTGGGATCGTGCGGGTCCCCGACCACGATCTTCTTGGCCCGGGCGGCGTACTTTTCGCAGAACTCGTCGTAGATGGCGCGTTCCACCAGGATCCGGGAGCCGGCCGTGCAGCGTTCGCCGTTGAGGGAAAAAACTCCGAACAGCGCTGAATCGATCGCGGCGTCCAGGTCGGCGTCGGCGAACACCACGCAGGGGGATTTGCCGCCGAGTTCCATGGACAGGCCCTTGAGGTTGGCGGCGGCGTTGCGGAAGATGGTCTGGCCGGTGGTGGTCTCGCCGGTGAAGGAGATCAGCGGGACGTCCGGGTGCTTGACCAGGGCGTCGCCGGCTTCCTCGCCGAGGCCGTTGACCAGGTTGAAGACACCGTCCGGGAGGCCGGCGTCCTTGAAGATCTGTGCCCAGAGCGAGGCGGACAGCGGGGTGAATTCGGCGGGCTTCAGGACCACGGTGTTGCCGGTGGCCAGCGCGGGGGCGAGCTTCCAGGACTCCAGCATGAATGGAGTGTTCCACGGGGTGATGAGGCCGGCGACGCCGATCGGCTTGCGGTTCACGTAGTTGATCTGGGCGCCGGGGACCTTCATGGCGTCGTCGAACTGGGCCACGATCAGGTCCGCGAAGAAGCGGAAGTTCTCGGCCGCGCGCAACGCCTGGCCCTTGGCCTGGGTGATGGGCAGGCCGGTATCGAAAGTCTCGAGCTCGGCGAGGCGCTCTTCCTGGGCTTCCACCGCGTCGGCAATCCTGTTCAGGACGCGGGCACGTTCGCGGGGCTTTATCCTGGGCCACGGACCGTTAACGAAGGCTTCGCGGGCAGCGGCGACGGCGAGATCGATGTCTTCCTTCTGGCCGGCCGCAGCGGTGGCGTAATTCCGGTTGGAGACAGGGTCCAGGACATCGAAGGTCTTACCGCCCACGGAGTCAACAAACTGGCCGTTGATGTAGTGCTGGATGTGGGTGGGCAGGTCCTGCGGCACGTACTGGGTGCTGGTTTCTGCGGCAGTGAACGTCATTGTTGTCTTCCTAACTGATAGTGCAACGCGGGGTCACTTACGGCCCATGCGGGGGGCCATTAATGGGCGCTAAGTGACCCCGCGTTGCTTTGGGCGAGGTAGGCCTCAAGGGTGGCGGCGCGGTGCCGGCGGGCGGACATTTCAATCTCTTCTGCGCCGGCGCCGGCCTCGATGAGCCGCAGCAGCGCTTCGTGCTCGTCCACCGATTCGTGGGCACGGCCGGGAACGAACCGGAACGTCGAAGACCGTAGCGACGCGAGCCGGTTCCAGCCCCGGTGGACCAGGTCCAGGATGTGCGGGTTGGGGCAGTGCTCAAAGAGGATGCTGTGGAAGTCCTGGTTCAGGTGCGTGAAGCGGACGGGATCGAAGTGCTGGAGGCAGTCGCGCATTTCCTCGTTCACGGCGCGTGCCCGGGCAATGTCTGCCCCGCCGATCAGCGGCGCGGACAATGCGGTGGCGGCGCCTTCGACGATGCTCAGGGTCTGCATGGTGTAGAGGTACTCGGTGGGGTCAATCCCGGAGACCGTGGCGCCGACGTTCCGCTCGAACGTCACCAGCCCTTCGGCCTCGAGGCGGCGGATCGCTTCACGGACCGGGACCACGCTGACGCCCAGATCCTTGGCGATGGCGGCCAGGACCAGCCGGTAGCCGGGGGAGTAGGTCCCGTCCACGATCCGGGCTTTGACGGCCGCGTAAGCCTGTTCGGACTTGCTGGCCGCTGGCCCGGTTGCGGCCTGGACGCCTGCGGCGGTGGCCGATTCAGTCATTTGCGGTCCCTGCTTCCCATGCGTCGTACTTGGCGCGCCACTGGGCATTCAGCGGGTAAAGGCCCTCCACGCTGTGGCCCTGTGCCACCATTTCCGCGATGAACGTTTCCTCGCGCTCCTGGATGATGGAATCGTCCGCGAGCTCTTCGGCGAGTGCCGGCGGGATCACCAGGATGCCGTCAGAGTCCGCCACGATGATGTCCCCGGGCTGCACGGTGGTGCCCCCGCAGGCGATGGTGATGTCCGTGTCCCACGGGATATGCCGGCGCCCCAGGACAGCGGGGTGCGGGTTGGCGTAGTAGGTGGGCATGTCCATCGCGGCCACCGCGGAGAAGTCCCGGACGCCGCCGTCGGTGATGATGGCCGCAGCGCCCCGGACCTGGGCGCGCAGGGCCAGGATGTCACCGATAGTGCCGGTGCCTTTCTCGCCGCGGGCTTCCATGACCAGGATCTCGCCCTCGTTCACGGAATCGATGGCCTTCTTCTGGGCGTTGAACCCGCCGCCATGGGTCTTGAAGAGGTCCTCGCGGTTGGGGACGTAGCGCAGCGTGCGGGCCAGCCCCACGATCCGCTTCTCCGGGCGCGTGGAGGTGAGGCCGTCGATGCTGACGTTGTTCAGGCCGCGCTTGCGCAGCTGGGACGAGAGCGTGGCGGTGCAGACGCTTTCCAGCTTCGCTTTCAGCTCCGGGGACAGGGCATGCCCGACGGCGGTGCCCGCCACCGCGCCACCCTCCAGGGGCGCCAAACCCGCCGCTGCCCGCGAACCGTACGCCTCCTCCCGCTGCAGGTCATCGGTCTTCGGGCGGGCACCAAAGTCAGCGAACGCCGTCGTGCCTTCCGCCACCCGGGTGACCAGCCGTCCGGTGGTGAGTTCAGCGCCGCCGGTGGCTGCCGTCGTCGTGCTCACTTCAACCTCGACGACGTCGCCCGGCTTGGCCACGGAGGCGCCGGCCGGGGTGCCGGTCAGGATGATGTCGCCCTCCTCGAGCGTCAGGAGCTGGGAGAGATCGGCGACGAGGCGGGCGAACGGGAAGAGCAGGTCCCCGGTGGTGTCGTCCTGGACGAGTTCGCTGTTGTGCCAGGCGCGGATCCGCAGTTTGGCGGGGTCTACGGCGTCTGCGGGGATCAACCCGGGGCCGATCGGGGTGAAGCCGTCGCCGCCTTTGGACCGGAGGTTGGAACCTTTGTCTGCGTAGCGGAGATCGTAGACGCCGAGGTCGTTGCTCGCGGTCACCCATTCGACGTGGCTCCAGGCGTCCTCCAGCCCGACCCGCCGGGCGGGCTGGCCGATGATCAGGGCGATCTCGCCCTCAAAACCGAGGAGTTCACAGCCGGCCGGACGCTCCACAACGGAAGGGGATTCTGCCCAACCGGACGCCAGGGAGGACGGTGGCTTCAGGAAGTAGGAAGGCTGCTCCGGCGTGCGGCCACGCTGGGCTGCCCGGCTGGGGTAGTTGATGTGCACCGCGATGACCTTGCGGGCCGCGGCCAGGGTGTGGTCGGTGACCTGTTCCAAGAATTACTCCTCATCGAGTACGAAATCATATACGAAGCAATATTCCAGATAACTCTTGCGGCGTCAATGGGTGTGTCCGTTGCAAAGACTGTGCCGACCCGTGCCGGTAGAACCTTTACGGTGCGGGCCTGGAGTGTGTCCCCGTCGGGTACGTTTCCGGCACCAGTCCTTCGCCTGTGGAAACGTGCGAAGAAACGGGAACGGTCCTGGGCCTGCTGGGCGAGATGGCCGCAGCCACCCGCACGGAGGAGGCCAACATTTCCTACGAGTTCTTCCAGGGCGTGGAGGACCCCGCGCAGATCGTGATCCTCGAGCGCTACACGGATGCGGCTGGTTTTGCCGCCCACCGTGAATATGAGCACATCGAGAGGATCGGTGCTGCGCAGATCATCCCTCGGCTGGCGCGCAGGACCATCCAAACGTTCGACGTCACGGCGGACGCCTAGGTCCATCAGCCCTGGGCTGCAGCCATTACGCGCTCACCGTTGAAGTATTCGAGGTGCCAGCCCTCGGCGGCATGATGGTGGGCCAGGTTCAGCACGGCGTTATCGATCCTGTGCAGGGTGCGGCCGATGGCGCGGTTGAGGCTCACCCGGAGGAGAGTGCCGTGGGCGACCACCAGGACGCGGCGGCCACGGAATTCATCGGCCAGTGCTTCCAGCGCCCCCAACCCACGCGCGGCGGCGTCATCCTCACTTTCGGCACCCCGGAAACCGCCGGGAATGCGCAGGGCCTCCAGTTCGGGGCCGGCCTGCAGTCCCTCGGCCGGTCCGAAGCTGCGTTCGGCGAGCGCCGGGATATGCCGGCCGACACTCAGCCCCAGCCCGTCCGCGATCACGGTGGCCGTTTCCGCGGCACGGCTGAGCGGCGAGGACACGATCGCATCCCACCCGTAATCTGAGAGGACATCGACGGCGTCGCGCGCCTGGCCACGGCCGACGTCGTTCAGCGGAATGTCAGTGGCTCCCTGGAGCCGACGCTGCGCATTCCAGTCTGTCTGGCCATGGCGGATGAGGGCGAAGGTCGTAAGGGTCATGCTGTCTATTCTCCCTGACGGCGGGCACGGTCCGGGCAGCCGTCAGGGCTCAGGGGTCCGGCCAGTGCTCCGGGTCGAAGCCATAGGTGTTGGGAGCAGCTTTCCGGTCAGCCGCTGCGGCGGGGCCATTCCGGTCGTCGTCGTGATGATGTGGGGGGGTCTGCCGGTCAGAAGCCTGTTTGACAGGCATGCGCGGCGCGGTCCGGACGGGTGCATCTTTGGCCACGGTCGAAACCTCTCAAACACAGATGTTTTGGTCCCGCTGCTTGAACCGTTGTAGGCATCCTAACCCCACGGGAGCGTTCTGTCGCTGGGAAATGTCGCTGCGAAATGCTGATGGCCCGGCAACTGCTTCCGTGTCAGGATCAGGTATGCCACACCGCCTGATGCTGCTTGATACTGCGTCCCTGTACTTTCGCGCTTTTTATGGCTTGCCGGACACGATCCGCCGCACCGACGGAGCGCCGGTGAACGCCGTCCGCGGCCTACTGGACATGATCGCCCGTCTCACCACGGACTACGGGGCAACTCACCTGATTGCCTGCTGGGACGACGACTGGCGTCCGCAGTGGCGCGTGGACCTGATTCCGACCTACAAGTCGCACCGGGTCGCCGAAGTGGTGGCGGATGCCCCCGACGTTGAGGTGGTCCCGGACGCTCTCGAAGCGCAGCTTCCAATGATCCGCCGCGTCCTCGGGCTCGCCGGCATCGCCATTGTCGGGGCTGCTGAACACGAGGCCGATGATGTCGTTGGCACCTACGCCAGCCACGCAGACCTCCCCGTCGATGTGGTCACCGGCGACCGTGATCTCTTCCAGACAGTCAACGACGAGCGTCAGGTGCGGGTGATCTACACCGCGCGGGGCATGAGGAACCTCGAAGTCGTGACGGACGCCGTCGTTGTCGGGAAGTACCGCGTGCTCCCGGAGCAGTATGCGGATTACGCGACCCTTCGCGGTGACGCCTCCGACGGGCTGCCAGGCGTGGCCGGCATCGGCGAGAAGACGGCAGCGTCGCTCCTGGGCGAGTACGGCACGCTGGACGACTTGCTCGCTGCAGCCGCTGACGGAGGAGGCGGGGTGTCCGCCTCCGTGCGGTCCAAGCTCGCCGCTGCCGCCGACTACCTGAGGGTCGCGCCCACCGTCGTGAAAATCGTGCGCGACCTGAAGCTTCCCACCCTCGAGGAAGCGGGAGCGCAGCTGCACCCCGTCGTCGGCGCATCGCGCGCCGAACTGGAGCGCCTGGCGGTCGAATGGAACCTTGGCGGCTCGGTCAAACGGCTGCTGGACGCGCTTGACCGGCAGTAACGGGGATTGCTGCCCACACCGACTGGGATGTCCGGTCCGGACGCGGCAGTCGAAGTATCGGAGGAGCTAGACCATCTGAAAGACGCCCCACTCCGGCCATGGTTCGTCGACAGGTGCCTGTTGCCGGATCCAAGCCGGAAGGGGATCTTGAGGCAAAACCGCGCCGGGATATAGTTCCAGCCCGTCAGGCGGGAACGGATCCGGATCGTCGAGCGGCCACTGCAGCCAGACCCACTCCGGCAAAGGATCCACCGGTCGCAGATTCTCAGGCGGCGGTTCGCCGGACAGGATGTCTTCGGGCACGGCGGGGCCAAGTTCCCGGTGCCTGAGTTGGCTCTTGATTTGGGGTGGCCAGTCGGGTGGTTCCCAGTCCTGTTGTTCGCTGGCGTAGTGGCGGCCTGTTGGTGAAATCCAGCCGGGTGGCTTGTCAGTGCTCGCCCCGGTGGGTGTCCAGGCAGTGGTGTGTTTCAGCCGGTGATGTTTGGGGCATGGCTGCCCGAGGTTCGTGATCCCGGTGGTGCCGCCGTCGGCCCAGGCGAGAAGGTGGTCGGCTTCGTTGTCCAGGGACTGGTTAGTGCAGCCGGGGAACGGGCATTTCCCGTCCCGCATCCGCAGCCATTGCCGCATGCCGACGGGGATGCGGTAGCTGGTGCGTCCTATCTCCAGCGGTGCCCCATCGCGGGGATCAGTCAAGACCCGGTGGAACGACGTGGAACTTTCGGCCATGAGCCGGCTGGCGACGGATGCCGCGATGGGCCCGTATCCGTCGAGCATGGCGGGTTCGTCGGTGAGGCCCATGAGGGCGAACACCGGCACGGTCACGAGGACCTGCGCGGACGGGGACGGCACGTCTTGTGCGGTACCGCCCAGGAGCCAGGCCGCGGCGTTGTCGGCGCGGAGTTGGGTGAGTGTTCGCGCCTCTGCGGGGCCCTGCATTGCCCGGGCTGCGGTGGTGGTGCGGTCCCAGATCCCCGCCGCCTGGTCGGCTGGGAGGTAGGCCGAGAGCCAGGCCATGCCGTCCCGGTCCGGGGCGAACTCCAGCCGGCGGTCCTGTGCGCTTTTGGTGTGGCGTTTTCGATGTTGTCCGGGTGGTGGCGTTCGCGCCAGGTCCGGGCTTTGTGCCGGAACCGGGACGGGACCAGCTCCCCGGCGGGGCAGCCCCGCGCCGGGTTGGGTGCGTCGGGGTCCAGGAAGTGGGCTTCCAGCGCGGCGGCGCCAGCTGGGTTCAGGTTGGCGGTTTCGTCGACCATGGCCCGGGCGTGCTGCCACGAAATGTTCCCGTCCTGCAGGGCGGCCAGCGTCAAAGGCAAACAGGTTGTCAGTTCGTGGGACTCGGCCAGCAAGGCCCCGGCAGCCCGTTCGCTGACCGTCAGGACGCACGCTACCTCGGAGACCACAGCCATTTCCTGTGCCCTGCGGTCCAGCGGCAGCGCGTTCGGGGAGGCCATCGCCTGCGTAGTGTCAGTGAAACCGGCGGCCGCATGGACTACCAGGGCAGCCGTAGCAGCTTGCAGCCGGGCCGCCTCCGCGAGCGTGTCCAGCCAGCCGTCCAACTGATGCCGCAGCGGATCCGGATCCCCTTGACCCGTGGAACCTGCGCCGGGGATCACCACGGCAAGCGCAGCGACAGAAGCCTTGATGGCCTCGAACGCCTCCACCGCTGTTGTCCCTTTCATACTCACATCATCTTGCGAGGCACTGACATTTAAGGTCCCCGGGCCTGTTCCGAGAAAAGCATCGGGGAAGCTTTTCGGCCGCCCCGCCGGCTGGGGGCCGATATGCCATGCTGTGGCGTGCCTGGAAGGGCGCCGCGCTCTGACGCGCTGGTTGCTCAGTCAGTTGCCATGAGGAAGCGAGCGTTCCTGATGCGCGACGGGCCAAAGGCGACGGTCAGCGGGGTAATGGTCCGCGGTCCGCGTTCCCGCGGCAGTGGAAGGCCGACGGCGACATGGGGCACCCAGTGCGGGTACCGGTAGCCCAGCGCCGGTGAGCTGAGGATGAAGTCGTCCGCATTGTCCACGAGGAGCCGGTCCAGCAGATCATGCAGGCCCTGCACCAGAGACACCTGGAAGTCGCGCACGCGGCGGGGCACGTCCACTTCGAGTCCGGAGATGCCTCCGCCACCCAGCACGATCAGTTGTTCCGACGTTCCCGTGAACCCGTCCAGTACGGGCAGGCCCTGCAACCAGGCCGTTGTGTGCCGGACGGCGTCACCGGCCGAGGTGATCCCTTTGGTCCAGTTCGCGACGTCCTGCCCAAAATCCGCCAGGATGCCGATATGCAGCAGCGTCAGGTGCAGCCCCTGCGCCCTGCGCAGGGCGTTGACATAGCTGCCCAGGGCCTCGTAGTCAGAGGGGGCTGATCCCACCGCCAGGACCGGAACCTCCACGGTGATGCGCGGCAGCGGCTGCACACGGACCTCCTCACAGTGGCACGGACCTTTTGGGCTCTGGCTGCAATTATCCACCGCAGTGGCCGCCTCGTCCCGGTGGTTGCTCTTGCCCTTGCGCCCGCCAGGGTGTCGAATCAGAGAAGACGATTCGGCCCGGTGCATGGCAAAGACGCCAGGAGGTTCCCATGTCAGTGAAAAGCGCAAAGGACACAGCGCGGACACCGGGGCGTGGAGGGCCGGAAGTGCGCCGGGCTGACGCTTCCAACGGCATCGCGGCAGCGGATTCGAAGCAGGTGCGCAATGTGGCGCTCGTGGGGCATTCGGGCGCCGGGAAGACCCTGCTGATCGAAGCATTGCTGGCCGCCCACGGCATGATTTCACGCAAAGGATCCATCGCGGAGGGCACCACCGTCAGTGACTCCGACGCGTCAGCAGTGCGGCAGCAGCGGTCGGTCACGCTTTCCCTGGTTCCGCTGCTTATCAACGGCATTAAGGTGAACCTGCTGGATACGCCAGGGTATCCGGACTTTATCGGCGAACTTCGGGCGGGGCTGCGGGCTGCGGACTCCGCCCTCTTTGTTGTCTCCGCCGTGGACGGCATCGATGCCACCACTACGGCGCTCTGGGGCGAATGCGAACGCCTCGGCACGCCGCGGGCCGTGGTCATCTCCCGCATCGACCACCCCCGGGCAGATTACGACGGCGTCCTGGCCGCCTGCCAGCAGGCGTTCGGCGACGCGGTGCTGCCGCTGTACGTCCCGGTTCGGGCCGGCGGCGAAACCAGCGGGCTGCTCGGATTGTTGACGGGCACGGTCTCGGACTACTCCGCCGGGGAGGCGTACGCCGGTTCCCGGGATGCTGACCCCGGCGAGCGCGCGGAGTCTGAAACCGCCCGGGGCAGGCTCATTGAAGGGATCATCGCCGAAAGCGAGGACGAGACTCTGATGGACCGCTATCTGGGTGGTGAGGACATCGATACCGATGTCCTCATCGCGGACCTGGAAACCGCCGTCGCCCGTGGTTCCTTCTTCCCGGTCCTGCCCACCTCGGCTGTCACCGGGCTCGGCACCGCGGAACTGATGGAAGTCCTGACCAGGGGCTTCCCGTCGCCGGTGGAGGGCGGCCTCCCGGCGGTGACTGACCTGGCGGGCGGTCCTGCGGCGGCCTTGGCCTGTGACCCGGACGGGCCGCTGGCAGCGGAAGTGGTCCGCACTACCATTGATCCGTTCCTTGGCAGGGTCTGCCTGACGCGCGTTTTTTCCGGCACCTTGCGCGCGGACACGCCGGTGCATGTCGGCGGGCACGGGCTCGCGGACCGCGGTCATCAGGACCATGACACTGACGAGCGCGTCACCCACCTGTATTCCCCGTTGGGCGCCAACCTGCGTCCGGTAGCGCACGCTGTGGCCGGTGACATCTGTGCGCTGGCGAAACTGGGAAGCGCCGAAACCGGGGACACCATCTCGGCCAAGGACCAGCCGCTGCTGCTGGCCACCTGGGAGATGCCGGAGCCGCTGATGCCGGTGGCCGTCGAGGCGGACTCGCGCAGTGACGAGGACGCGCTGGCCCGGAGCATGGCCAAAGTGGCCGCCGGCGATCCCACGCTGCGTGTGGAGCGGAATGCGGAAACACACCAGCTGATCCTGTGGTGCATGGGGGAGGCCCATGCCGAGGTGGTGCTGGACAGGCTGCGCGACCAGGGCGTAAAGCTGCACACCGTTGGCGTGGTGACGCCGCTGCGGGAAACGTTCGCCGCCCCGGCCACAGGCCACGGCCGGCACGTCAAACAGTCCGGCGGACACGGGCAGTATGCCGTCTGCGACATCGATGTGGAGCCGCTGGACCGAGACGGCGGCTTCGAATTCGTCGACAAAACGGTAGGCGGGGTGATCCCCGGTACGTTCATCTCCTCCGTCGAGAAAGGCGTGCGCTCGCAGATGCAGAAAGGCTTGGCTGCCGGGTTCCCCGTGGTGGACCTGCGCGTCACACTGGTGGGCGGCAAGGCCCACAGCGTTGACTCGTCAGACGCCGCCTTCCAGGCGGCAGGGGCCCTGGCGCTCCGGGAGGCCGCCGCGGCCGGTCGCATCCAGCTGCTCGAGCCCGTTTCCTCGGTCAGTATCACCGTGTCCGAGGCACACGTAGGTGCCGTGATGAGTGACCTCTCAGCACGCCGTGGCAGGCTCACCGGTACGGCCACCTCCGGTAGTGAACTGACCGAAATCAGCGCGGAAGTCCCTGACCAGGAACTGCTGAAGTACGCCGTGGAGCTGCGGGCGCTGACTGCCGGGACCGGCCGGTTCCGGCGCCGCTACCTCCGGCACGACCCGGTGCCCGGCAGCTCATGAACGCCGCGTCATGAACCCCGCCGCGCGGAAGATCCAGCGCATCTACCTCACCCTGACCCTGGGCAATACCCTGGCGGCCTCATTCATCTGGGGAATCAATACGCTCTTTCTCCTGGATGCCGGGCTGAGCAACCTGGAAGCCTTCGCGGCCAACGCCTTCTTCACGGCCGGCATGGTCCTGTTCGAAGTGCCCACCGGGGTCATCGCAGACGGTTGGGGACGCCGGGTCTCATTCCTGCTCGGCACGGTGACCCTGGCTGCCTCCACCTACCTGTACTACCTGCTCTGGCAGTTGTCCGCGCCCTTCTGGGCCTGGGCGGTGGTGTCGGTCCTGCTGGGCCTGGGCTTTACGTTCTTCTCCGGCGCCGTGGAGGCCTGGCTGGTGGACGCGTTGCACTTCTCCGGCTACGACGGTGCTTTGGAGGCGGTGTTCGGACGGGCGCAGATGGTCGCCGGCGTCGCGATGCTCGTGGGCTCGACGGCCGGCGGCGTGATCGCCCAGGCCACTGACCTCGGCGTGCCGTTCCTGTTGCGCGTAGGCGTGCTCCTGGCGATGTTCGGGGTGGCCTTTTGGCTGATGCACGATGTTGGTTTCACACCGGAACGTTCTCCCCATCCGCTGGAGGCGACCCGGGCAGTGCTGTCCGCCTCCATCGACAACGGCCTGAAAAACCCGCCCGTGCGGTACATCATGCTGGCCGCACCGTTCAGCGCCGGCGTCGGGATCTATGTGTTCTACGCGCTGCAGCCCTACCTGCTGGAGCTCTTCGGCGACCCGCACGCCTACTCGGTGGCCGGACTCGCCGCGGGCATTGTGGCCGGGGCGCAGGTGGTGGGCGGCTGGCTGGCGCCGATGGTCCGGCGCCTGGTCCGCAAACGCACCACGGTCCTGGTGGTGAGCAGCAGCATGGGCGCACTGATCCTGGTGGCGCTCGGCATTACGCGCGTGTTTTGGGTGGCGCTGCTGCTGCTGGTCCTCTGGGCCCTGGTCTCAGCAGCGGGCACTCCGGTACGGCAGGCCTACCTGAACGACATGATCGCCTCAAAGCAGCGGGCAACGGTGCTCAGCTTCGATTCACTGATGGGATCCAGCGGCGGCATTGTGGTGCAGCCGCTCATGGGCCGGGCAGCGGATGTGTACGGCTACCCCCTCTCGCTCGCCATCAGCGGTGTGATCGAACTGTTCGCCGTGCCGTTCCTGCTGGCGAGCCGCCGGCGGCGCTCGCCGGCCGACACAGCAACCACCGACACAGCAACCACCGACACAGCAACTACCGAAACCGGCGCATCGGCCTGAGGCTGTGGCCCCGGCACAAAAGAATTTGAGCCTTGAGAGTCCCAACCCGGCGGAGTATCGTGGCGCAAACCCACCCTGCGCAACACCCTGACTTGGGAGCGATCATGGCTAGTGTGCGACGTCGATTGGCGGCTGTGACGGCTGTCCTGGCCTTGAGCGTTACGAGTGGGGCGGTGACCAGTCCCGCGTTCGCAGACCCCCGCGCGACCGATAAAGCCCCGACAGCCACCGGCTACGGCGGGGCGGTGAGCACCGTTGACCCGGAGGCGTCCGCTGCGGCGATCGAGGTCCTGCGCGACGGCGGCAACGCCGCGGATGCCGCCGTCGCCGCGGCCGCGACCCTGGGTGTGACCGAGCCCTACAGCGCCGGCATCGGCGGCGGCGGGTACTTCGTGTTCTACGACGCGAAGACCGGCAAAGTGGGAACCATCGACGGCCGCGAAACGGCCCCGGCAACGATGCCGACGGACGCGTTCATCGACCCCGCCACCATCACGCCTGCGAACCCGGCCGGCAGTCCATACCGGTTTACCCCCGAATTGGTCACCAGTGGCGTCTCCGTAGGCGTCCCCGGAACACCGGCCACGTGGGAACGGGCCTTGGAACGGTGGGGAACGCTGGACCTTGGCGAAGCCCTCAAGCCCGCCATCAAGGTGGCCAACCGTGGCTTCGTGGTGGATGAAACGTTCCGCCAGCAGACGCTCGATAACAAGGTCCGGTTCTCGGCCTTCCCCGCCTCGGCGAGTCTCTTCCTACCCGGCGGTGACGCTCCCGCCGTCGGCAGTATTTTCCACAACCAGGACCTCGCCAAGACGTACCGGCTCCTCACCAAGCAGGGAACAGACGCTTTCTACGGCGGCCCGCTCGCAGCGGAGATCGCCGCCACCGTCCAGTCACCGCCCAAGAGCGACACAACAAGGCTGCCTGTTCCGGCCGGCTACCTGACGACGGCGGATCTCGCCGCATACCGGACTCTGGACCAGGAGCCCACGCATGTGGAGTACCGCGGCTACGACGTCTACGGCATGGCGCCATCCAGCAGCGGTGGCACGACCGTCGGCGAGGCGCTGAATATCCTGGCGCCATTCAACCTCCGTGAGATGAACACGCCGGACGCGTTGCACCACTACCTCGAGGCCAGCGCACTCGCTTTCGCGGACCGTGCCAAGTACGTGGGCGACCCGGCATTCGTCGACGTCCCCACCGAGGCCCTCACCGATCCGCAGTTTGGCAAGGAGCGGGCGTGCGCCGTTGACCCCGGGACGGCGGCAACCAAGCCGGTACCGGCCGGGAACGTGTCAGAGTACGACGGCGTGTGCCCGGTTACACCTGCGGCAGCCGCAGACGAGAAGGACACCGAAAACATCTCCACGACCAACCTGACTGTCGCTGACAAGTGGGGCAACGTGGTGGAATACACCCTCACGATCGAGCAGACCGGCGGTTCCGGCATGGTGGTGCCCGGCCGCGGGTTCCTGCTCAACAACGAGCTCACCGACTTCTCCACGGTCTATGTCGCCACAGACCCGAACCGGATCGAGCCCGGCAAACGCCCACGGTCCTCGATGTCGCCCACCATCATCCTCAAGGACGAAAAGCCGTTCCTGGCGCTCGGTTCCCCCGGCGGATCAACCATTATCACTACCGTCCTGCAGACCATCTTCAACAGGGTGGACCTGGAAATGAACATTCTGGACTCGCTGGCGGCACCGCGTGCATCCCAGCGCAACACCGCCAATGTCACGGCCGAGCCGGACTTCATCAAGGCATATGGAGACGCGTTGGCACCATACGGTCACAAGTTGGTACCCGCCGGGGACGCCTTCACGTCGGCAGCCGAAATTGGTGCGGCGACAGCCATCGAGTTTGGGCCCGGCAAGAGCATGACCGCCGTTGCCGAACCCCTGCGCCGCGGCGGCGGTTCGGCGATGGTGGTCCAGCCGTCGCGGTGAGTCCGTGTGCCGGGGTGCCGCCCCGCCCCGCCCCGAACCGCAAACCGCAAACCGCAAACCGCAAACCGCGAGCCGCACGGGGCGGCGGCGGTGGGTGGGCGGCGGGCCGGGTTACTGGCCCATTCCGGGACGGACGGCCACAAACTCAATGGTGGTCTGCACTTTTTTCTGCGGACCACGGGAAAAGCCCTTGGCATCCAGCTGGTTCCGGGCACGGAACACCGCCAGGGCGTCATCGTAGATCTCGTTGAGCCTGCCGCCGGAGAAGACCTCCTGGGAACCGTCGCTGAACGTGACAGTCACGGCGGCGCTGGCCGGGAAGTGCCGCTTCATGCGGATGAAGCCTTCGGAATCCTGCTGGAGGTTGATCAAGGGAGATCCTGCTTTCGTGGTCGATGACCTCCAGTCTGACCTATCCCACCGGACCTGCGCTGACGCCCGTGCGGGATTGCGGCGACAATGGACGGGTGACATCGCGAACCAACTCCGCCGCCGCCCGTCCTGGCACCTCTGCCGCCGGCACCTTTGATCTGGCGGCCATCGGCATCGGTCTGGCCTTTGCTGAATCACTCGGGGAGTTGTCCTCCGTGCTGCGCGCCGGCGGTGCGGCGGGTACGGCTGTGGTGCAGGCGCCGCCCGGCACCGGCAAAACAACGCTTGTCCCGCCGCTGCTCGCGAACCTGACGGGACACACCAAGGCGCCGCGGCGCGTGGTGGTCACCCAGCCCCGGCGGGTGGCCGCCCGCGCAGCCGCCCGCCGGTTGGCCGCACTGGACGGCAGCCGGATCGGAGACCGCGTGGGGTACACCGTCCGCGGTGAACGTCAGGCCGGGCCCGCCACCCTGGTGGAGTTTGTCACGCCGGGGATCCTGCTGCGGCGCCTGCTCGACCATCCCGGCCTGGAGAGCATCGGCGCCGTCATCCTGGACGAGGTCCACGAACGCGGCCTCGAAACCGACCTGCTGCTGGGCATGCTCACCGAAGTGCGCCAGCTGCGCGGCGACCTCACCCTGGTGGCCATGTCCGCCACGCTGGATGCGCCCCGCTTCGCCACCCTGATCGGGGGCGCGGCCGCGAATTCAGAGACCGCGGACGACGACGGCGGGCCGGCTCCCGTCGTCGACTGCCCCTCAGCCCTTTATCCCCTGGCGGTGGAGTGGGTGCCCGCCGCTTTGCCGCGGATGGACGACCGTGGGGTGACACACGGATTCCTGGACCACGTGGCAGATACTGCCGCGCAGGCCCACACCGCCGCGGTGGCGCAGGACGCCGGCACCGATGCGCTGGTCTTTGTCCCGGGAGCCTGGGAAGTCTCCTATGTGGCGGCCCGGCTCCGCGGCCGGGCGGCGCCAGGGACCGACGTGCTGGAACTCCACGGCCAGGTCAGCCCAGCCGAGCAGGACCAGGCCGTCTCCGGGCGCCGGCCGGGCGGCCCTGCACGGATCATCGTGTCCACGGACCTGGCCGAATCTTCCCTGACCGTCCCCGGTGTGCGTCTGGTCATCGACTCCGGGCTGACCCGCGAACCCCGCCGCGATGCCAGCCGCGGCATGTCCGGACTGGTAACTGTTTCCTGCTCCCGGGCCTCAGCGGAGCAGCGCGCCGGCCGGGCCGCGCGGCAGGGTCCGGGCCGGGTGGTGCGCTGCTACGACCAGAGGACCTATGGTGCCGCGCCGGCGCATGTGACGCCGGAGATCGCGGTCGCGGACCTGACCGGTGCTGCGCTGGTCCTGGCCTGCTGGGGATCACCGGGCGGCGCCGGGCTGGCTCTTCCGGATGCACCTCCCGCGGCAGCCATGGGCGAAGCTATTGAAGTCCTGCGCGAACTCGGAGCCGTGGCCCGCGACGGGCACGCCACCAAGCTGGGGCGGACACTGGCCAGGGTCCCGTCCGATCCCCGGCTGGCCCGCGCCCTGCTCGACGGCGCAGCGGCCGTAGGTCACCGCGCCGCAGCGGAAGCAGTGGCACTCGTGGCGGGGGACCAGCGGGCCCCGGGAGCTGACCTCACGCGGCTGCTGACCGCACTGCGCACCGGAAAGGACCCCGCCGCCCGGCGCTGGGCGGAGGACGTCCGCCGGCTGGAAACGATCGCGCGAAAGGAAGGCGCCGCCGTCGGCCCGTCCGCCATCGCCTCCCTGGTCAGTACCGCGCCGGTGACTGCAGCGGAGGCGGTGGGCGTCGTCGTAGCCCTGGCATTCCCGGACCGCGTGGCCCGGCGCGTCCCGGGCGATGGTCCGGCGCGGTACCTGCTGTCGTCCGGCACTCGCGCAGGGTTACCGGCCGGCAGTCCGCTGACCGGGCAGGAGTGGCTGGCCGTGGCGGAAGTTTCCCGTGCCGCCGGCCGGGACGCCGCCGGTACCGGCGCGGTGATCCGGTCCGCCGCGCCGCTGAGCGCCGATACCGCCGAGGCGGCCGCCGGGCAGCTCCTGACCGACACGGTGGAAGCGCAGTTCAGCCAGGGCCGGGTGAAGGCCAGGCGGGAACGCCGGCTGGGTGCCATTAGCCTGTCCTCCACCCCCGTCCGCCCCTCCGCCGAGGAGGGCCGTGCCGCCGTGGCCCGCGCCCTCGCCAAGGAGGGACTGGCGACCATCGGATGGTCGACGGCGGCTGACACGTTACGCCGCCGCCTCGCCTTGCTGCGCCGCGAACTGGGTGAGCCGTGGCCCGATGTTTCGGAACCGTCCCTGCTGGCGCGGCTGGACTCCTGGCTGGGACCGGAACTCGAGGCGCTGGCCGGCGGCGCCGCCACCAGCAGCATCGACCTCACCGACCCCTTGCGGCGGCTGCTGCCCTGGCCCGAGGCGGTTCGCCTGGCGGAGCTGGCACCGGAGGCGCTGAAAGTGCCGAGCGGATCGATGGTGCGGATCGACTACCCCGACGTTTCGGACAAAGCCTGGTCAGATGGTGCCGGGTCAGGTGGTGCCGTGCCGGACCAGGCAGGAACCGGGCAGGCAGGTGCGGACGACGCCGGCCGGCCGGTTGTTGCGGTCAAGCTCCAGGAGTGCTTTGGCTGGGCTGAGACGCCGCGGCTGGTGGACGGCAGGGTACCGGTGCTCTTCCACCTGCTGTCACCCGCGAGGCGGCCGCTCGCTGTGACGGATGACCTGGCGTCGTTCTGGTCCGGGCCGTACGCGCAGGTGCGGTCCGAGATGCGGGGCCGTTACCCCAGGCATCCCTGGCCGGAGGATCCCTGGACGGCGTTGCCGACTGCGCGGACCAAAGCCCGCATGTAGCGACGGCCCGTCCTGGGGCCTTCTTTCGCCGTGTCCAGTGACTCGTTGGTTGCACAGGTGAGATGTCCGATACGTGGCCGAAACGTTGCGTCGACGCGCTGAAACATGGCGCAGTTAGGCTCGTTCCTACTTGGACACGTGGTCCGGACCACCACACGAAGGACACAATAATGTTGCTTTTGAGTAGCCTGAACCTCCTGTTTGACGCCGGCCGCGGAGAGGGCATCCGCCCGCACAACGGCGGGATCGGGAAGACCGATTTCCCCACCGGACGGCTGACCTCCACCGCCTGGGAAGGCTGGTGGCACGAGGACGCTGCGTAGCCTGACGGACGCCTGGCCTGACGGACGCCTAGTCTGGCCGGACCGGTCAGCCGCGGCTTCGCATGAACTCCGCCACCTTCGGCGCCAACGACGCTCCGATCTCAGCAGCGTCGCGCTTCTTTCCGGCCACGGCAAAGGAGTGGTCACCGCCGTCGATCCACTCCAGCACGGCAGCGGGGCCGATCCGCGACACCACACCCTCCAGCAGATCCGGCGTGGCGAAGGTGTCGCGGGTGCCCTGCAGGAACAGCATGGGCAGCGTGAGCCCGTAGAGGTGCTCGTCGCGGAGTTTTTCCGGTTTGCCGGGCGGGTGCAGGGGATAGCCGAGGTAGACGAGTCCGGCAGTATCCATTCCCTCGGCAACGGCCATGGACGCCATCCGGCCGCCGAACGATTTGCCGGCGGCCCACACGGGTCCGGTATCACCGTGCTCCGCCCCTCGCCGCGTGGCCTCATCCATGGCGGCGCGCCAGGCGGCGATGGCTGCCGGCGGCCGGTCCGGGAATTTCCGGCCGGCCTCGCGGTAGGGGAAGTTGAAGCGCAAGGTGGCGACGCCGTCGTCGTTCAACGCCCGGGTGAACCCGCTCAGGAAGGGGTGCTCCATGCCCGCTCCGGCCCCGTGCGCCACCACCAGCGTCGCGAAGGGGCTGTCCGGGCGGGCGTAAACGCCGGAGACCTCGAGGCCGCCGACGGGGATGGTGACAGGGGATTCAGCTACGGCCATAGGTCCATGATGCCGGATCGCCGGCAGCCAGGCGCACCGGGGTGCTGACGCGGCGGACCGTGCAGGGTAGGTTGTCCCCATGGCGAGCGAACAGACCACACTCACTGTCCCGGGACCGCACGGCGAGCGCGAGATGCGTGTTTCCAGCCCCAGCAGGGTGCTCTGGCCGGAGCTGGGACTGACCAAGCTGGACCTCGCACGCTACATGGTGGATGTGGGGGAAGCGTTCATTGCCGCGAACGGTGACCGGCCGGTGGCGCTGCAGCGGTTCTCGGAAAGCGTCGAGGGGGACCAGTTCTTCTCCAAGAACCCGCCCAAGGGAACCCCGGACTTCATCCGGTCGGTGAAAGTGGTCTTTCCGAGCGCACGCTCGCACCCCATGCTGGTCCTTGACGAACCCGCCGCGGCCGTGTGGGCGGTCCAGATGAATACGGTGGTCTTCCATCCGTGGCCCTCCAATGCGGAAAACACCGATAACCCGGACCAGCTGCGCATCGATCTTGACCCCCAGCCGGGAACAGACTTCGACGACGCCGTCCCGGCTGCCCTGGCGCTGAAGGACGTGCTGGCGGAGGCCGGGCTGGACACGTTCATCAAGACATCGGGGAACCGCGGCCTGCACGTCTATGCGCCCATCGAACCCACCTACGAATTCCTGGACGTCCGCCACGCCGTGATCGCCGCGGCCCGCGAGCTTGAGCGGCGGATGCCGGAGAAGGTGACCACGGCCTGGTGGAAGGAGGAACGGGGCGTGAAGGTGTTCCTGGACTTCAACCAGGCCAACCGGGACCGCACCATCGCCGGCGCGTACAGCCCCCGCGCGCTGGCCCATGCGCCTGTCTCCTGCCCCATCACCTGGGACGAACTGGGCAGCGCGGATCCCAAGAACTTCACCATCCTGACGGTCCCGGAGCGCCTCAGTACCGTGGGCGATCCCTGGGCCGACATGACGGCGCAGCCGGGCACTATCGACGTGCTGTTGGGCTGGTGGGAGCGGGACCTGAAAGCCGGCCTCGGCGAGCTGCCCTTCCCTCCGGACTACCCGAAGATGCCCGGTGAGCCCCCGCGGGTTCAGCCGAGCCGGGCCCGCAAGCCGGACTGAGTCCGTTCGAGCCGGCCTACTCGAACCGGGACGGGTCCCCGGTGCCGCGCCGGACCACCTCGGCCACTCCGCTGGAGTAGTCGATCACCGTGGTGGGCTCTGACCCGCAGTCGCCGGAATCGATGACGGCGTCCACCACGTGGTCGAGGCGTTCCTTGATTTCCCAGCCCTGGGTCAGCGGGTCTTCCTCATCGGGGAGCAGCAAAGTGCTGGAGAGCAGCGGCTCGCCAAGCTCGCCCAGCAGTGCCTGGACCACCCGGTTGTCCGGGATCCGCACGCCCACGGTCTTTTTCTTCGGGTGCAGCAGCCTGCGCGGAACTTCCTTGGTGGCAGGCAGGATAAACGTGTAGCTTCCGGGCGTGACGGCCTTAATGGCGCGGAAGACATCGTTGCCGATGTTCACGAACTGGCCCAGCTGGGCGAAGTCCTTGCACACCAGCGTGAAGTGGTGCTTGTCGTCGAGCTTGCGGATATTCCGGATCCGGTCCAGCGCATCCTTGTTGCCCAGCTGGGCCCCGAGGGCGTAGCAGGAGTCCGTGGGATAGGCGATCAGCCCGCCGTCGAGCACGATCTTCACGGCCTGCGTGATGGCGCGGGGCTGGGGATCCTGGGGGTGAACATCAAAGTATCTGGCCATGCTCCTGAGCCTACGACAATTGCCGTCCCGGAATGTAGACAGGCACGGCGCCGTGCGTACAACGCCGATGGCGTATAGGTTCAGGGCGTAGAGGTTCAGTCAGTCGGGTGAGTCCTGGTCAGGCGAACGAAAGGTGGCAGCATGCCGGTGTGGCTTCAGGCGTTGATGTGGGGAACCGTGGCCGGTGCCGCCCTGGTGCTGGGGGCGGCCGCGTCGTGGAAGTGGGCGATTCCGTCCAAACTTGTCTCCTCGATCATGTCCTTTGGCGCTGGCGTTCTGATTTCGGCCCTGGCGTTCGAGCTCGTCGGTGAGGCTGTCGAGGGAGGGGGCCTGTGGCCCACCGTGACCGGATTCCTGGCCGGCTCCTTGGCCTACGTCGGAGCGAACATGCTCCTGACCCGGGCCGGCGCAAAGCACCGCAAACGCTCCGGCGGCCAGCAGCCGTCGGAGCAGGCCAGCCCCGGCAGCGGCACAGCCATCGCCTTCGGCGCCCTCCTCGACGGGATCCCGGAGTCGATAGTGCTCGGCGTCGGATTCATCACCGCGGGATCGGTCAGTCCGGCCATGCTTGTGGCGGTGTTCATCTCCAACGTGCCCGAGGGGCTTTCCGGAACTGCGGGGATGAAAAAGGCAGGCCGCAGTACCCGCTACATTTTTGGGGTGTGGGGCGGCATTGCCGTGATGTGCGGGCTCGCCTCACTGATCGGGTACGTGGCGCTGGAGGACGCTCCGGGCGCCGTCGTCGCCTTCATTACCGCGATCGCGGCGGGCGGGATCCTGGCGATGCTCTCTGACACCATGATTCCCGAGGCGTTCGAGGAGCATCATAACCTCACGGGACTGACCGCCTCCCTCGGTTTCCTGACGGCGTTTACGGTCCACCAGCTTGGCGGTTGATCTCCTTCGGCGGTCAACGGTCAGCCCACGTGCACCCACGGCCGCTTCGTGACATCCGGTTCGGCTTCGCGTAGGATCTCGCGCGTCACGGGAGCGATCTCGCCTTCGCCCAGCACCAGGAACTTCAGGAGGTTCACGGCAGGATTTCCCTCGGTCCAGCGGAAGTAGACGTGCGGCATCAGCCCGGTGACATCACGGATGTGCAGGAGCACCGAGGCGATGGTGTTGGGGACGCCCGGTCCGTGTACTTCCAGGACAGCAAAGCCGTGCCGCATCACGCCCCGGACTTCCAGGGCCGTCTCGAAGTCGGAGGAATCGTCCACAATGACTTCCAGGAACAGTGTCTGGTAGTCGGCGGGGAAGTGGCTTGCTTCGGTGGCGGAGGCCAGCTTCTGCCGGTAGGCGTCCGCAGACTGGCGAAGCGGTTCATGGGCGATGATCCCGATGGGGCCGGCCAGATTTTCCGCCATAAACTCCAGGGCCTGGGTGTCCAGCCGGACGTGCGTGGCGTGCAGTTCGAACGATCGAAGCACCCTCGAGAGCAGCGAGATGCTGATGATCCCCAGGATGAAGAAGCCGGCAATCCGGATCCCTTCGGGACGTTCAAAGATATTGGTGACGGTCGTGTAGACAAAGAGCACGGTGATAACACCGAAGCCGACGGTCCGCTTACGCTGCTGAAGCCTGCGGGCCGAGAGCGTCACAGCCACGGCCGCCGAGGTCATCAGCACCAGGACGCCGGTGGCGTACGCACCGCCCTGCGCGTCGACGTCGGCCTCAAACAGCCAGGTGATCAGGAACCCGATCAGCGTGAAGACGAGCACGAGCGGCCGGACTGCCTTCGCCCATGCAGGGGCCATGCCGTACCGCGGCAGGTACCGGGGGACAAGGTTCAGCAGGCCGGCCATCGCGGACGCACCGGCGAACCACAGGATGGCGATGGTGCTCAGGTCGTACACCGTTCCGAAGCCTGCCCCGAGGTATTCGTGCGCCAGGAACGCCAGCGCCCGCCCGTTCGCTTGCCCGCCCGGCAGGAATTCGTCCGCGGGGATCAGGACCACGGTGGTGAAGCTGCTGGTGACCAGGAAGGAACTCATGATCACGGCTGCGGTGGTCAGCATCCGCCGGGTCCCCTGGATCCGCCCAGCCGGGTTCTCCTCGGTATCGCCCGTGCCGCCGCGGATCTGCGGCATCACCGCGACTCCGGTTTCAAAGCCGGACAGTCCCAGCGCCAGCTTGGGGAAGACCAGCAGGGCGATGGCAACCGCCATCAGCGGGTTCCCGTGCGAGGTGTTCAGGGTCTGCCACCAGTCACCGACGGCGACCGGATGGGCGGCTGCCTCCACGAGCGACCTGGCGATGACCCCCACATTGAGCCCCAGGTACAGGACCACCAGCACAACGGCGACGCCGATCGCCTCCTTGAACCCGCGCAGGAAGACCGCAGCGAGCAAAGCAAGCAGCACCAGGGTCACGGCCACCTCCTGGCCATGCAGGATGTCCGGGGCAAACGGATTCTCGACCAGGTGTGCCGTGGCATCGGCGGCGGACAGTGTCATGGTGATCATGAAGTCCGTCGCCGCAAACCCCAGAAGCACCAGCACCAGGAGTTTGCCCCGCCACTTGGGGAGCAGCCGCTCCAGCATGGCAATGGAACCCTCGCCGCGGTGGCTCTCGCCGGCAACCCGGCGGTAGACCGGCAGAGCGCCGAACAGTGTCACGGCCACCAGGACAAGCGTGGCCAGGGGAGAGATGGCCCCGGCCGCGAGGGCCGCGATGGCCGGCTGGTAGCCGAGGGTGGAGAAGTAGTCCACGCCGGTCAGGCACATCACCTGCCACCAGTGGTGCTTCCTCTCCTGCTCTACCAGACCGCCCGGCCCCTGATGGGAGCCCTTCGCGTCCTCCAAGCCGAACATCAGCCAAGTGCCGAGGGCAGCCTTCCGCGTCGGACGGAGCGCCGAGGGGTCGGCAGGGGGTCTGCTCATGGTGGTCATGCAAGCCTTTCAGTCCGAGGCACAGCACCGCGGGCACAGCCGAATCTAGTCCTGGCCGGGCGCTGTTGAGCTGTATTGCGGCGGATCTTGACGCATCCTTAACGCCCGTATGACCAACGCCACAACCCGCAGGGAAGGGACGCGCGGGGCGGCGGGATCCGGGTGGGAGAATGGCGGCATGGCACGGGAACGGATAGTCGTTGGCCTCGACGGCAGCGACGACGCAGAACTGCTCATCCGCCGCGCAGCCAGGATTCTCGAAAGGTCCGACGGCGGCGAGCTGGTGGCCGTCCACGTCCGCACCGCAGGGGGTGCCGCGGGCGAGTCTCCACAAGTTTTGGAGGCGCAGCGACGGCTGGTCAATGACCTGGGCGGGACCTACCACACCGTCTCCGCGTCGGATCCGGCCCGGGCCCTTTTGGATTACGCCCGCAAGGCAGGTGCCACCCATATTGTTGTGGGGCAGTCCCGCCGCGGGCCGTTTGCCGGTGTGCTGGCAGGGTTGCTCGCCGGCGGCACCGTGGAGGCCCGGGTGGTCCGCGGTGCGGGGGACGTTGACGTCCGGGTAGTTCCCCGCGTCCCGCCCTGGCGGAATGCACCGCGCAGGCGGCCTGACCTGGGCCGGACCAGGGTTGGTGTTGGCTTTGCGCTCGCAGCAGCCCTCCCGGTCCTGCTGCAACTGCTGCTTGCAGCCTTTGACCACAGCGTTGCCACCGCCGTCCTGGTCCAGCTTGCCGGGGCCGTTGCGGTGTCGCTGGTGGGCGGGCTGTGGCCTGCCGTCGTCGGCGCGCTGTGGAGCAGCGTGCTGGTGAACTACTTTTCCACACCGCCGCTGGGGGACCTGGCCATCAGCGATCCGCAGGACCTCCTGTCCCTGGCCGTTTTTGCGGGCGTCTCCGTGGCCGTCGCCGGCGTGGTGGACAGGTCTGCCCGCCGGTCCAAGGAAGCCGCCCGCGCCCAGGCGGAGGCGGCGACGCTGGGTGACCTCGCGCTGGGCGCCTCCCGTTCGGAGGACACCCTTGACGGGATCCTGGCAGAGGCCCTGGACGTTTTTGGTGCCACCAGTGCCGGGGTGTTCAGCAGCCGGGAGGGCAAGGCAGAAGGTTCCGGCCCGACGTCGGGACCCTCCGGAGTCCGCGGCGTGGACGCTGACGGCCGCGTCTGGTGGCTGGTGGCCGGGGCGGGGGATGCCACCGGGTGGGAGCCTGGCGTCACGGGCCTGCCGGGCAGCACTGCAGAACCGGTCGACGACGACACCCGGCTGGTGCTGTTCGGCCGGGAGGTGCCTGCAGCGGAAAGCCGGCTGCTGGGCGCGTTTGCGGTCCACGTGAAAGCCCAGCTGGAACGCCGCCAGCTGGCGGTCAGCCGGCGCGAGGTGCTGCGGCTGGCCGAAGGGAACACCATGCGCACGGCCATCCTGCGGGCTGTGTCCCATGACCTGCGGACCCCCCTTGCCGGGATCAAGCTCGCCGCCGGTGGCCTGCTGCAGCGGACGGTCACCTATACGCCTGCGGAGGAAAGAGAGCTGCTGGAAACCATTGACGAGTGCACGGACCGGCTGGACCAGCTGGTGGGCAACCTCCTGGACATGTCAAGGATCACCGCCGATTCCGTTCGGCCGCTGCTTGGACCTGTGCGGTGGAGCGAGGTTGTTACCCCGGCCCTGCGTGGGCTCCCGGACGGTACGGTCCGGGTGGAGCTGCCCGCCAACATGCCCACCGTCGAAGCCGATCCGGTCCTGCTGGAACGCGTCATTGCCAACATTGTGGAAAACGCCATCAAGTACGCGCCGGGCTCCCGGATCACCATCACCGGCGCTTCCGACGGCATGGGCGCAGCCACTCTGGATGGCTATCCGTCCGGCGAACTGCGGATCATCGATCACGGGACCGGCGTACCCGCCGGTAAGGTGCTCGAAATGTTCCAGCCGTTCCAGCGGCTCCACGACCGGCCCCAGGCCACCGGCGTGGGACTGGGCCTGGCCGTCGCTGACGGGTTCGTCAAGGCCATGGGCGGCACGCTGACTCCACAGGAAACTCCCGGCGGCGGACTCACCATGGTGATCAGGCTGGCCCTTTCCACGGGCTCGCCGGGCGCGCGCCACGCGGCCGGCCAGCCGCGGCAGGAGGCCACATGAACACGGACCAGTCGGCTTCTTCCGTCATGCAGGGCGGCCAACGCACCAGTGTCCTGGTTGTCGACGATGACCCCCACCTGCTGAAGGCACTCCGGATCACCCTCCAGGCCCACGGCTACGCCGTGGACACAGCGGCCGACGGCGGCACGGCCCTGCGTGCCGCGTCCCACCGGCCGCCGGACGTGATAATCCTGGACCTCGGACTGCCGGACCTCGATGGAGCGGACGTCCTGCGGGAACTCCGTCGGTGGAGCAGCCTGCCGGTGCTGGTGCTGTCCGCGCGCCACGGCTCATCGGACAAAGTCGACGCCCTGGACGCGGGTGCGGACGATTACATCACCAAGCCGTTCGGGCTGGACGAGCTCCTGGCCCGCCTGCGTGCGCTCCTCCGCCGTGTTCCCGAACCCGCATCCGTACCCACTGTGGCCGCATCTTCCTTCACTGTGGACTTGGCCCAACGGCAGGTCACCAGGGACGGGGACGTTGTCCGGCTGACGCCGACCGAATGGAACATCCTGGAACTGCTGGTCCGGAACCCTGCCCGTTTGGTGACCCAGCAGCAGCTGCTGCTGGACGTCTGGGGACCCGCTTACCAGACGGAAGCCAACTACCTGCGTGTGTACATGGCCCAGTTGCGGCGGAAGCTTGAGGCCGATCCCGGGAAGCCCCGCCACCTGCTCACCGAACCTGGTGTGGGGTACCGTTTTATGCCCTGAATCTTGCAGGGAAATCCAGCTGCCGTGAACCCTATGAACACCGCTTGAAGTGGGGCAGGATGTTGACTGTTCCGAATACGTTTCAGTTCCGTACCGCAAGGAGAACCGGCCATGCCAACGACGCTCAACCCCTACCTAGGCTTCCGCGACAATGCCAGGGAGGCGATGACCTTCTATCAGTCCGTGTTCGGCGGCGACCTGGCCCTCAGCTCCTTCGGGGAGTTCCACGCCAGCGAGGATCCGGCGGAAGCCGACAAGATCATGCACGGCATGCTGACCGCCAGCAACGGACTGGTCCTGATGGGGGCGGACACGCCGAACGGTATGGACCTCGCCGCCGGCAGTTCAATCTCGGTTTCGCTCAGCGGCGACGACGAAGCTGAACTGCGCGGCTATTGGGACAAGCTGTCCGCCGACGGCGGCACTGTCACCGTTCCGCTTGAACCGGCGCCCTGGGGCGACATCTTCGGCATGTGCACGGACCGGTTCGGGACGGCCTGGCTGGTCAACGTCAACAACCCCCAGGCGGCTCCCGCGTCATAGCCGCCACTTCTCAGCCAAGGCACAGAACGACGGAACAGCGGCGGGATATCCCGCCGCTGTTCCGTTTGCGTGATTATTCGTGCTCTTCGGCTACACGAAGGTCACAGCCTCAGATCCATTTGGGGGCTGCGGGCGTTTCGTTCAGGGCTTTTCCGTTGTATGTTGCGGTGACGGCGTGGGTGCCGCGTCCGGTGGCCCATTGGGTGATGCCGGGCAGGGTCCCGGTGATGACGGTCGGGTTCCGGGCGGTGGTGTCGCCGTAGGTGAGGTCAGTGCAAGTGACATTGATGAGCAGGCCGGAGTATGTGCCGCGGGCTTTCCAGGCTCCGGTGATGTCGGCCAGGAGCCGTTCGAGGACGGACACCGGGATGTCGGTGAAGCTGGCCCCGTTGTCGAGGTCCACGGAGTGGGTCCAGACTTCGCGGGTGCGCATCCACACGGTTTCGGAGGCCGGGACGATCCGGCCCTGGGCAGTTTTGACCTGGTGGTGCCAGGCCTGTTCGGGGAGGTCGCGCCATTCGACGTTCAGGTGCACGGCGGAGTGGTCAAAGAGGTTCCGCAGTGCGATCGGGGACAGGGTCGCCCCGAAGCTGATTTCGTGGTCCCGGGCCTCGGTGGACCCATACATCGGTGTTTCGATGCCGGTTGCGGCCCATTCAATGAGCCGGGCGATGGCGCGGGCGTTGTAGCCGATGTGGGCAGTGACGTGCCGGCGGGTCCAGCCCGGCAGCAGCGAATCCCCGTCAAGCTCCGCGTCGGTGAGCTCGTTGAGTTTCCGGGCGAAGAACGCGGTCCCGCGCCGGGCCTGGAGCAGGCCGTCGAGCAGCTCCGGGTCCGTCGTCTGGTCTTCGCGGGCGACCATCAGGCTTCCTTGACCACGCGGTTGTTCAGCTGGCCCAGGCCCTCGATGGTGGTGACCAGGAGCTGGCCTTCCTGCAGGTACCGCTTGGGGTCCTGGGCGTGGCCCACCCCGCCCGGGGTGCCGGTCGCGATCACATCGCCCGGGTTCAGGGTGATGATGGTGGAGATGTAGGAGACCAGGTATTCGGGGGTGAACACCACGTCGCCGGTGGGGGTCTGCTGCTGGATTTCCCCGTCGACGGCGGTGGTCATCAGCGGGCCGGCGCTGAATTCGTCCTGCGTGACCAAGGCCGGGCCGAACGGGGTGGACTTCTCCCAGGTTTTGCCCTGGAGCCACTGGAAGGTGCGGAACTGGTAGTCGCGCATGGACACGTCGTTGAGCACGGCGTAGCCGGCGATGTGGTCCTTGGCGTCGGCCTCAGCGATGCGGCGGCCGGTTTTGCCGATAACGACGGCGAGTTCGGCTTCCCAGTCCACGGTGTCGGATTCCTGCGGGAGGGCCAGGTCATCGTTGGGGCCGATAAGGGATTCGGCGTATTTGGCGAACAGCGTGGGGTACTCGGGGACTTCCCGGCCCATTTCCTTGATGTGGTTGCGGTAGTTGTGGCCCACGCAGATGATCTTGCCCGGGGCGGGAACCACGGCGTCGAGGTCGGCGCCCTCGGCCGGGTGGGTGGCGCCGGTGGCCGCCTTGGCGATGGTTTCCCAGGAGGGGTCCTTCAGGAGGGCCCCGACGTCGGTGAACCCATCGATCTCGGTGAGGGTATCGCCGTCCTGGCGGACAGCCACAGTGCCTTTGCCATTGCCGGTCTGGGTGCGGAGGGTGAGGAGTCTCATGCGTTCTTGCGTCCTTCGGTGTAGGTGCGGTTAAAGTTCAGGCGTTCAAAAATGGGGGCGTCGCTGAAACGGAACAGATCAAACTCGGACGCCGTGTCGGCCTGGAGGGACCATTCGGTCCAGGACGGGACCACAAACAGGTCGCCCTTGGCCAGGGTCTTGGTGTCGCCGTTCAGCGTCGCGGTCCCGGAGCCTTCGAAGACCTGCCAGACACTGGAGCCGACTTCACGCAAGGGCTCGGTTGACGCACCGGCGCGGAGGCGGTGGAACTCGGCCCGGATGGTGGGCATGACGTCCCCGCCGGTGGTCGGGTTGGAGTACCGGACGGCGGCGTGGCCCTGGGACACGGTGGCGGGGTGGCCCTCGTCCTCCAGGAGCAGCTGTTCGGCCAGCGCGGCGTCGGTGTGTTCCCAGCGGTATGCGGCGATGGGGGAGTTGACGGTGTCCTGGAGTCCGGAGAGCGGGCGCAGGCCGGGGTGGGCCCAGAGCCGTTCGGACCGGGAGATGTCCGGGGTCGCCTCGTCGGTGACGCGTTCGGTGCCGAACTCGAAGAACCCGGCGTCGGCGTAGTGCACAAACGGGATGTCCAGCCCGTCGATCCAGGCCATCGGGGAGTCGGTGTCGTTGTGGTGGCCGTGGAAGTTCCAGCCCGGCGTGAGCAGGAAATCCCCGCGGCGCATCGCCACCGGATCTCCGTTTACCACTGTCCAGACGCCCTCGCCTTCGACGACGAAGCGGAAGGCGTTCTGGGAGTGGCGGTGTTCGGGGGCGGTCTCGCGGGCACCGAGGTACTGGATCGCGGCCCAGAGCGTCGGGGTCGCGTACGGGGTTCCGGCCAGGCCAGGGTTCGCCAACGCGATCGCGCGGCGTTCCCCGCCGCGGCCCACCGGAACCAGGTCACCGGCGCGGGCGGCCAGCGGGTACAGGTCGTTCCACCGCCACACATGCGGTACAGCTTTCGGAGTGGGGACCATCGGCATCAGGTCCCCGATCTGCGTCCACAACGGAACCAGGTTCTCACTCTCAAAATCCTGATACAGCTTCTCCAGCTGCGCAGCCTCCTCCGGCGTCGGCTCCGGAACAACCTGGCCGGCGGCAACAGAAGCATGCGTAAGATTCTCGGCGCTGACGGACATGGGGGCCTCCTTGTGATGCGATGAGCGTTTGGGCGTACGAACGACTCTAGGCAGCGGAGTATGTGACCTCCAACATATTCTGTCCAGCAGAATTTGAGGGCAGGGCCCGGCTTGTTGGGTCAGTCCCTATTGGCAGGGTTGGCGGCAATGTCGATTTCGAGCTGGCGCCGGGTCTCCAACATGACGCCCACCAGTCCTGCGTCAAAAAGGCTGCGGAACCTTGCAGCCGGCGTGGCTACGCTCAATGCCCCGACGACGTCGCCGGCGCGGTTGTGCAGGGCCAGGCCCAGGGCGCTGATACCCTCCTCGGTACCTTCGAAGTTGGCGGCAAATCCGTTGCTGCGAATGGTTTGAAGTTCCCGCAGGAAGGCCGGGTACTCGGCGTCGGGGATGTTGTCGCCGCCGATCTCGGCATTGCTGCTGCGGAACAGCTGGTTCACCATGGCGGGTTCGAGTTCAGCCAGCATCGCCTTGCCGCCGGAGGCCTTATGGGCGGGCAGGACCGTTCCCTGCCGATCGCCCACGCGCAGGGCACTGGTGCTCTCCACCGTCTCCAGGAACCTGACCTTCGTGCCCACCCGGATCATCAGGTTGACCGTTTCGTTGACCCTCGAACACAACAACTCCATATGGGGCCTGGCCACTTCCCGCAGCAGCCGTGACCAACTCACCCCGGCAGGGCCTGCGCCCATGGCGGGCCCGGGAACATAGCGCCGGGACTCATCCTGGACCGCGAAGCCCCGGTACACCAGCATGGCCAGGAGCCGATGGGCGGTGGAGGGCGCCACGCCCAGCTCGTTGGCTGCGTCCTTGAGCCGCAGGCTGCCCCCGTCCCGCAGTAGCTGCAGTAGCACCAGGGCGTTATCCACTGCCTCGATGGGATAGGTGGGCTTGCGCTGCGCCCTCAAGTTCTGCATGACAGAATTATATAGGTGGGTCGGAGTGACGTGGCCGACAGTGGTGGGATGAATCACACACGTATTACATTGGTGACTGGCGCTGCCGGCAGTCCGCCGCAGGCCGCATCGCGGTTTTCGAGGCAGTCGGCCATGGCGGTCCTGGTCTGCTGGCTCTTGGTGGTCTTTGATGGCTACGACCTCATTGTCTACGGCACGGTCCAGGCTTCGCTTATCAACGACACCGGCTGGGGGCTGACGAAGGCCACAGCCGGAACCGTAGGCTCCATGGCGTTCGTTGGCATGATGATCGGCGCCATCTTCGCCGGCCGGATGTCCGATACCTGGGGGCGGCGCCGGACCATCATCGGCTGCGCCATCGTTTTTTCGATCTTCACCATCCTGTGCGCCTTTTCGCCGAATGCCCTGGTGTTCGGCGCCCTGCGCCTGCTGGCCGGCATCGGCCTCGGCGGCCTGGTTCCCTCAGCCAACGCGCTGGTGGCCGAACTGGTCCCCGGCAAATGGCGTTCCACGGTTGCCACGCTCATGATGTCCGGCGTGCCGATCGGCGGCTCAATTGCTGCCTTGGCCGGCATTCCACTGATTCCTGCCTTCGGCTGGCCGGCCATGTTCCTGGTGGCCGTGCTGGCACTGCTGGTGGTCATTCCCCTGGGGCTGCGCTACCTCCCTGAAACGCTCGCGCCGGTCCGGCAGGAGACCACGGCCAGCAGTGCCGGAACCCGCGAACCCATCGGCTTCAAGTCTTTGCTCAGGGCGCCCTTCCTGGGCATGAGCATGCTCTACGCGCTGGCCACGCTGGTGACCCTGTTCGCGTGGTACGGGTTGGGCACCTGGCTGCCCAACCTCATGCAGCTCGCCGGGTACAACCTCGGCTCGGCCCTGACCTTTGCCCTGGCACTGAACCTGGGTGCCGTTGCAGGCTCGGTCATCACCGCCTGGGCCGGAACCCGGTTCGGCCCGATGCCGACGGCGATCGTTGCCGCCACCGTCGCAGCTGCGGCACTGCTGGTGCTGGTCACCGGGCCGCCAGTCGCCGTCGTCTACCTCATGCTGGTCCTGGCCGGCGTGGGAACCCATGGTACCCAGTGCCTCATCATCGCCGCCGTCGCCAGCCACTACCCGGCGCACCTGCGCGGAACAGCCCTTGGCTGGGCCCTCGGTGTCGGCCGCATAGGGGCAGTCGCGGCACCGCAGGTGGGCGGGCTGCTCCTCGCTGCCGGGCTGGGCGTCAACTCCAACTTCCTGGCGTTCGCCGGCGCGGCGGCCGTAGCGGCCGTCCTGTTGGGCGCCATCGTCATCAAGATCAAATCCACATCCAAAATCTCTGAAGGAGCCAGCAATGTCTGACCTGAAATCGTCCACCGATGTCCTCGTGATTGGCGGCGGAATGGCCGGCCTGGCCGGAGCCCTGGCGCTGCGCGAGAACGGTGCTGACGTGACCCTCGTTGAGCGCGCTCCCGAGTTCGGCGAGGTCGGCGCAGGCCTGCAGATGGCACCCAACGCATCCCGCGTGCTCAAGCGCTGGGGCCTGCTCGAGAAGGCCCTCGAAATCGGTGTCCGCCCCAAGCACCTCGTCTTCCGCGACGCTGTCACCGGCGAGGAACTCACCCGGCAGGCACTCGGCGGCGAATTCGAGGAACGCTATGGCGCACCCTACGTCGTGATCCACCGCAGTGACCTGCACCGTGTCCTGCTGGAAGGCTGTGAAGCGGCAGGCGTCAAGCTCGTCAACGACGTCATGGTGGAGAGTGTGGAAACCGTTAACGGCCGCGGTGTGGCGCACACTGCCGCGGGCGTGGACTATGAGGCTGATGTTGTGATCGGCGCCGACGGACTCAAGTCCACCCTGCGCCCCCTGGTGGCCAACGATGAGCCTGTTTCCTCGGCCTATGTGGCGTACCGCGGCACCGTGCCGATCACCGAAAACACGCCCAAAGCCGACCTTGAGGATGTCATTGTGTTCCTCGGACCGGACTGCCACCTGGTGCAGTATCCGCTGCGCAAGGGTGAGCTGCTGAACACCGTGGCCGTCTTTAAGTCCCCCTCTTTCGAACGGGGCGAGGAGCAGTACGGCGGCGTAGATGAACTCGAAGCCGCTTACCAGGACTGCATTCCGGCAGTGCAGGATGCCCTGAAAAATCTTGGCACCGCCATGCGCTGGCCCATGTATGACCGTGACCCGATCGAAAACTGGGTGGCCGGCCGGATGGTGCTGATGGGTGACGCCGCCCACCCCATGCTCCAGTACCTGGCCCAGGGCGCCTGCCAGGCCCTCGAAGACGCCGCCGTGCTGCAGGACGTCAGCAACGGCACCGTCTTTACCGCGGACGGCGTCAACCCCGCAGCCTGGGATCAGGCCATCAAGGAATTCAACACCATCCGGGCCGGCCGCACGTCCCGCGTCCAGCGGACTGCCCGGGTCTGGGGCGAGTCCTGGCACGTCTCCGGCCTGGCCCGTACGTTGCGAAACCTGCTGTTCAAGAGCCGGACGGATAACAATTTCCAGTACAACGACTGGCTGTACGGCCAGGACCAGCCCGGAAGCCCCGCCCGCCCTGAAGCCGCCCTGGCCAAGACGCTCTCTGTCTAGGGGAGACTCCCTGTCCACGAGTCCTTGAGGAGGGGCTGCACGCAATGCAAGGATTGATGCGTGCAGCCCCTCATACTTTTAAGGACCGGTTCCGGCCTGCCGGCGTGACCGAGAGCGCTATGCGGAACGTCACCCTCTATCTGGACGTCGACGGCGTGGTGTGCCCGTTCGGAGCAACGGGCAAGACGCCGTGGGGTTCCGGCTGGCGCCTCGCGAACGCCGGTGTGCTCGAAGTGGCCTATGCGGGACAGTTGGTTGACGGGCTGAACCAGCTTTCCCGGGTGCCCGGAGTCCGGTTTGTGTGGCTCACCAGCTGGGAGGACATGGCCGCGGAATACTTATGCCCCGCGATCGGTCTGGCCGGCGGCCACTGGCCCTGCCTGAGCGCGGAGGGTTCCGGAACGGGGGAGGCCTGGTGGAAGCTCGCTGCCCTCCAGGTGGACCTGGCGGCCAACCCTCCGGATGGCATCGTCTGGATGGACGATCAGCTCCGGTATGAACAGGAAGCACTGGCCTGGGCCGCATTCCTGGGCCCGCGCATCCTCACAGTGTCGCCCGATCCGCGCCGGGGAATCTCTCCCGCCGAACTGGACGCCGTCAGCGGGTTTGTCACCAACCAGCTGTTTTGACCTGATGCCAGGGGCGCGTACGATCGATAAGGTTTCAACCCGGCTCTGTTAACACCGCAGGTCATTCCACGTGAACTGCAGGTGAATTACGCTGTGCAGGGCAGGTGGGGGTAATGGAAATGCTGAACGTCGTCTCTGCAGATTGGGCAACAGGTGGATATCACCTTTATGGTGGCGCTGGTCATCGGACTGGCACTATTTTTCGACTTCACAAACGGCTTCCACGACACCGCCAATGCGATGGCTACGCCCATCGCCACCGGTGCCATCAAACCGAAAACCGCTGTGACTCTCGCCGCAATCCTGAACCTGGTCGGCGCCTTCCTCTCAACGGAAGTGGCCAAAACAGTCTCCGGCGGCATCATCCGGGAAGGCTCCGACGGTGTCCAGATCACCCCGGACATTATTTTCGCCGGCCTGATGGGCGCCATCCTCTGGAACATGATCACCTGGCTTAAGGGCCTGCCGTCCAGTTCATCCCACGCGCTCTTCGGCGGGCTGATCGGCGCAGCGATAGCCGGCATCGGTTTCAATTCCGTGAACCTGGAAACCCTGCTCCAGAAGGTCATCCTGCCAGCCATCTTCGCCCCGCTCATTGCCGGCCTGGTGGCGTACCTCTGCACCCGGCTCGCGTATGCACTCACATCCCGGCACGATCCTGATACCGGCAGCAAGCTGACGCAGAAGCGCGGCGGGTTCCGCACCGGCCAGATCTTCACATCCAGCCTCGTGGCGCTGGCCCACGGAACCAACGACGCCCAGAAGACCATGGGCATCATCACCCTGGTGCTGATTTCCGCCGGCACCCAGGCCCCGGGCTCGGGCCCGCAGTTCTGGGTCATCACCGCGTGCGCCGTGGCCATCGCCGTCGGCACCTACGCAGGTGGCTGGCGCATCATCCGGACCATGGGCTCCGGGCTCACCGAGGTCAAGCCCGCCCAGGGCTTCGCAGCCGAGACCAGCACCGCCTCAGCCATCCTGGCCTCCTCCCACTTGGGCTTCGCCCTCTCCACCACACAGGTGGCGTCCGGCTCCGTGATTGGCTCCGGTATGGGCCGTAAAGGCACCACAGTGCGCTGGAACATGGTGGGCAAGATCGCCCTCGGCTGGTTGTTCACGCTTCCCGCCGCCGGCATTGTGGGCGCGCTGACCGCGCTGCTCGTGAAGACGGGCGTGGTGGGCGTGGTGATTGCCGCCGTCGCCGGCACCGCCGCGGTGATGTTTATGTTCGTCTACTCCCGCAAGTCGTCGGTGGGCCACCACAATGCCGTGGAAGTCGAAGAAGCGGGCCAGACCGTCCGCTTCGCCAAGAAGAAAGCCCTCGCCCGTGCCCGCGCCAAGGCGGACCAGCAGAAGGATGCTCAGCGATGAAGTGGTTGGAACTCTTGACTGTGGCCGGCACCACCCTGGTGTCCGCGGTAACGGTTGTGGTCCTGTATTCGCTCGGCGTGCGGCTGACGGCCATCGCCGGCGACGCCGAGCAGGCCTCACCCCGCGCCAAACGCTACCTCGCCTACACCTGCTTTGGCCTCTGCGGCATAGCCGTGCTGTTCGGGCTGTACCTGATCATTCCTTACTTCAGCAAGTAGCCCTTCAGCCCGTCAACACCGCAGGGCTACTCTGGTTCCATGTCCAGGATCCAGTATTTTGTCGCGGCCTCCATCGACGGGTTCATTGCCACCACCAAAGATGACCTCGCCTGGCTTCTTGAGTTCGACGGCTTCGAGGGCGGCAAGGAAAGCTACGAAACCTTCATGGCCGGCGTCGGCTGCATTGTTATGGGCGGCGAGACGTACGCCTGGCTGATGGAGCACGAACCCGGCAACTGGCCGTACCCTTCCACACCCTGTTACGTGTTTACCCGGCACGAGCACGTTGCCCCGGCCGGCACGGACATCACGTTCGTCCGCGGTCCCGTCCAGGAGTTCATCAAGGACTTCAAGGACCACGCCGGCGCGATGAACGTCTGGGTGGTGGGTGGCGGCAACCTCGCTGCGCAATTCGCCGACGCCGGGCTACTGGACGAACTCATCCTGTCGGTCATCCCCGTGGTCCTGGGCGAGGGCAAGCGGCTGCTCCCGCTGGAAGGCCCGACGACGCCACTTGACTTGACGGCGTCCCGCACCTTGGGCCGGGGAATCGTGGAGTTGCGCTACACCCTCACATCCCCGGATCCGGCCCGCTAGGGAACCGAACTGCCTGCGGCGTTCAGGCCTCCGCCGGCTCGTTGTCCCGCAGCATGTTGGTGATGCGGGCGGTCGAGAGGCGACGGCCCTTTTCGTCCGTCATCACGATTTCATGCGTTGTCAGGGTCCGGCCCAGATGGATCGCGGTGCAGGTCCCTGTCACGGTGCCCGCGGCGATCGCACGGTGGTGTGTGGCGCTCACTTCGATGCCCAGGGCGTGCCGGCCGGCGCCGGCGTGCATCCCGGCGGCGAAGGATCCCAGTGTTTCGGCCAGCACCACATGGGCGCCGCCGTGCAGGATGCCCGCCACCTGGGTGTTTCCTTCCACCGGCATGGTGGCCACCGTCCGTTCCGGGCTCATCTCCAGGAAGTGGATCCCCATCTTCACTACCAGGGCGCCGATGCCCAGCCGGCCGAGCCAGTCGTGGAGGTGCGCCGGGACGCCTGCTGTGACCAATTCCTCATCGAAGGGCCCGGGCGTGAAATTGTCCATCATGGGAACTAGGCTGGCACCTGTGAGTGAAACTACCAAACCGGCCCCCTTCCCGACCGAAACTACTGCGCTTGACGCTGCTGATGCCTTACAGGACATCAGCGTCCTGCCGGTCGGAGGCCAGGTTTCCGCTACGGAAGCCCCCGTGGTTCCCATCACCGGCCAGCCGCGGCTTCTGGTGCTTGACGGCCACTCGATGGCGTTCCGCGCGTTCTTCGCCCTCCCGGCGGACAAATTCTCCACGGCCAACGGACAGCACACCAACGCCATCCACGGCTTCACCTCCATGCTCATCAACCTGATCAAGGAACAGAAGCCCACCCACATTTGCGTCGCCTTCGACGTCTCGGATGACACCACGCACCGCAAAGCGGAGTACAGCGAGTACAAGGGTGGACGCAACGAAACTCCCCGGGAGATGAGCGGCCAGATCGACCTCATTGACAAGGTCATGGGCGCCTGGGGTATCAAGACCATCAAGCTGCCCGGCTATGAGGCCGATGACATCCTGGCAACCCTCGCCGCCATGGGGGAAAAGGCAGGGTTTGAGGTATTGCTCGTCTCGGGCGACCGTGACGCCTTCCAGCTGATCACGGACAACGTTTTTGTGCTGTACCCCAGGAAGGGCGTCAGTGACATCCCCCGGATGGACGCGGCCGCCATCCAGGAGAAGTATTTTGTTTCGCCCGCCCAGTATTCGGATCTTGCCGCATTGGTGGGGGAGACAGCGGACAACCTCCCGGGCGTTCCGGGCGTCGGCCCAAAGACTGCGGCAAAGTGGATCAACCTTTACGGCGGTCTTGAGGGGGTTCTCGAACACCTTGACGCGATCGGTGGAAAAGTAGGGGAATCCCTGCGCGCCAACGTCGAGGACGTCAAGCGCAACCGACGGCTGAACAGGCTCCATACGGACCTCGAACTCCCGCTCACGCTGGACGATCTCGCCGAACCGCGGCCGGACGAGGCTGCCTTGGAGACGCTGTTCGACGAACTCGAATTCAAGACCATCCGTACCCGGCTTTTTGCCCTGTACGGCAGCGAGGAAGTGGAATCTGCGGAACGCGAAAGCATCGCCACTCCGGACTTCGTGTTTCCCGCCGGGGCAGCCGAACTGGACGCCTTCCTGGCGGCGGCCACTGGCAAGACGTCGGCAGTCGCCGTCGACCTGGTGCCAGGGCGAATTGGCGAAGACGCCGCCGCGCTGGCCATTGTGCGTGACGACGGGGCCGCCTATGTCGACCTCGCCACCCAGGATGCCGCCGCCGAAAACGTCCTCGCGGACTGGCTGCGCGATGAAAACTCCCCGAAGGTCATGCACGGCTACAAGGCTGCGCTGAAGGCCCTGTCGGCCCGTGGCCTGGGCATGGAAGGCGTGGTGGACGACACCTCAATTTCCGGATACCTCATCCAGCCGGACCGCCGCACGTATGAACTCGCGGAGCTGGCCCAGCACCACCTCAACGTCAGCGTCTCATCGGAGACCTCCAAGGCGGGCCAGCTGGAGCTGGCGTTCGACGGCGACGACGCCGCCGCTGCCGGTGCCCTGGTTCATGTGGCGGCTGTGGTCCAGGCCCTGAGCCGGCACTTCGAATCAGAACTCACCGAACGCAAGGCGGGGGACTTGCTGACTACGCTCGAGCTGCCCGTCAGCCGGGTGCTGGCCGATATGGAAACCGCGGGCATCGCCATCGACCTGCCGCGCATGGACGAGCAGCTCGCTGACCTGTCCAAGGTGATCGACAACGCGCAGGAACTGGCCTTCGCCGCGATCGGCCACGAGGTCAATCTCGGATCACCCAAACAGCTGCAGACCGTGCTCTTTGAAGAACTCGAGCTGCCGAAAACGAAGAAGATCAAGTCCGGCTACACCACCGATGCCGCGTCGCTCAAGAACCTGCTGGAGAAGACCGGGCACGAATTCCTGGTCCAGCTGATGGCGCACCGGGAGTCCTCGAAGCTGCGGCAGATGCTGGAGTCGCTCAAGAAGTCCGTGACCGAAGACGGCCGGATCCACACCACCTATGCGCAGAACGTGGCAGCGACGGGCCGGATCTCCTCGAACAACCCCAACCTGCAGAACATCCCCATCCGCAGCGAAGAGGGCCGGCGCGTCCGTGGCATCTTTGTGGTCAGTGACGGCTACGAGTGCCTGCTGTCCGCGGACTACTCGCAGATCGAAATGCGGATCATGGCGCACCTTTCGGGGGACGCAGGCCTGATCCAGGCTTACAAGGACGGCGAAGACCTCCACCGGTTTGTGGGTTCGAACATCTTCCACGTGCCCACCGAAGAAGTCACCAGCGCCATGCGCTCGAAGGTCAAAGCCATGTCCTACGGCCTTGCCTATGGCCTGACTTCGTTCGGCCTGTCAAAGCAGCTGGAAATTTCCGTGGACGAGGCCCGCAACCTGATGAAGGACTACTTCGACCGGTTCGGCGCTGTCCGTGACTACCTGCGCGGCGTGGTGGACCAGGCCCGGGTGGACGGCTACACGGCCACCATCGAGGGCCGTCGCCGCTACCTCCCGGACCTCACCAGCACGGACCGGCAGCTGCGCGAAAACGCGGAGCGCATCGCACTGAACTCACCCATCCAGGGATCGGCCGCGGACATCATCAAACGCGCAATGCTGGGTGTGCATGCTGAACTGGCGGCCCAGGGCCTGAAGTCGCGCATGCTCCTGCAGGTCCACGACGAACTGGTGATTGAAGTCGCCGCCGGCGAGCGGGAAACGGTGGAGAAGCTCGTCACCGAGCAGATGGGCTCTGCCGCGGACCTCAGCGTCCCGCTGGATGTCCAGATCGGCGTGGGCCCCAGCTGGTACGACGCCGGCCACTAGGAACGGGCTGCTGGGACGGACTGCTGGGAACGGACGGGGCGGGGTGGACAAGTACGACGTCAAGAAGCAGTTCAAGGAGCTGCACGCGTCCCGGGCCCGGGATTTTGAGGTGGTCACCGCTGAATTATCTGATGGTGGACGGGCAGGGCAACCCGGGGACGGCCCCCGCCTATGCCGCCGCCCTGGAAGCACTGTTCTCGGTGTCTTACGCCGTTAGGTTTGCCGGCAAGAACGCGGGCCGGGACTACGCCGTTGGACCGCTGGAGGGCCTGTGGACGGCGGACGATCCTGGCGCCTTCACCCGGGGGGAGAAGGACAGCTGGAAATGGACCATGATGATCCCGCAGCCGGGCTGGATCGGTACCGCCGAGGTGCAGGACGGTGTCGCGAAGGCGGCGGCGAAGAACGTTCCGGGGCTGGACCTGCTCCGTCTTGAGACCCTCGACGAAGGCCTCTCGGTGCAGATCCTGCACATCGGCAGCTACGACGACGAGGCTCCGACGCTGCGCCGCCTGCACCATGAATACATGCCGGCCAACGGCTTCGGCTTTGCCGGCCCGCACCACGAGATCTACCTCAGCGACGCCCGCAGGGTGGCACCGGAAAAGCTCAAAACCATCCTCCGCCAACCCGTGCGGCGGCTCTGAGCCAATTCCTGCGGGCGCGCCCGTGTTGCTGCTGGCCAGGCGCCGGATTCATTGGCTAGGCTCGGCGGTGTGGCTGAACTGAGTGATGACTATGAAATCCGGCGCTTCACAGCGGCATCCAAGGGCGAGGCGGGATATCCCGACGCCGAATCATGGGTGAAGGCGGTGGCCTTTGGCTTCCACGAATCCACGCGGACGCCGGAGCATGTTGCGAAATCCTTGGAGACCTACGCAGCTGACCGGCGGATCTTCACCGGCGCCTACCAGACGCGGGAAGTCGCGCAAGGGTCGCTCCCCGCGGAGGTGCCGGTGGCAACCTTCGGGACCTTCCGCAAAACGCTCAACATCGGCTTCGGCAGGCTGCTGGAAACCCAGCTGGTCACCGCGGTGACGGTCCGGACCTCGCACCGGCGGCGTGGCCTGCTGCGCCGGATGATGTCCGAGGACCTGTCAATCGCCAAGGACGATGGCCTGGCGATGGCCGCCCTGACAGCGTCGGAGGGCTCCATCTACGGCCGCTTCGGCTACGGGGTGGCCAGCTTCGAACGCACGGTGAAGGTGGACACTACCGCCCGGTTCCGCCTCAACCACCAGTCCGTCGGCAGCGTGGACATCGCGGACCCGCGTGTGCTGCTGGACCTGGCGCCGGAGGTCTTCGACCACGTGCACCGCCTGACCCCGGGATCGATCGGCCGCCAGGAGTGGTACCGGCAACTGGCTTCCGGGTCGCTGGGGCGCGACGGCAAGGAGGATCCCGCCATCAAAGTGGCCCTGCACTACAGCCCCGACGGCGCCGTGGACGGCTATGTCTCCTACAAATTCCTCGGCTGGGAGACCGAGCCCCACACAATGCACGTGGTGGACCTCGTGGCCGCCACGCATGAAGGGTACCTGGAGCTCTGGCAGTTCCTGGCCGCCATCGATCTCGTGTTACGTGTCACGTGGGAGGAAGCACCGCTGGATGACCCGCTCACGTGGGCACTTGCCGATCCCCGCTGCATCGACTCATCCGACTGCCGGGACATGCTCTGGCTCCGCATCCTGGACGTGGCCAAAGCGCTGGGAGCAAGGCATTATCCGGTGGACGGCCGCCTGGTTCTGGAGGTCTTGGACCCTCTTGGCCTCACGGGCGGAACCTTCGCGCTCGAAGCGTCCGGCGGGAAGGCCGCCGTCGTAAGTCTTGACACCCCAGGGACGCCGGATCTCACGCTGGATATCTCAGCACTCGCATCGATTTACCTTGGCGGGGTATGCCCCGTTACACTTACTGCGGCTGGGCGGATCCGCGAACACAAGCAGGGCGCGTCGTTCCAGGCACGGGGGATGTTCGCCGTTGAGCGAGCTACTCACTGCCTGACCCATTTCTAGGTGCCCCTGCCTCTCTGAAGGACTATCCATGGGGGATATCCGCGGACCGAAAATGCCCGGCCGTCGATCCATGTTGCTAGGCATGGCTGGGTTCGCAACTGCAGCCCTGTCAGGGTGCGCGGCCGCCAGCCGTGCCGCAGTCGACGGCGACCCGTTCTCACAGGCAGCCGTGCAGGCAGTTGATCCAGCCGTGCCTGCCAGCTCCAGGACTGCGCCGGCAGCTGTACCCATCGGTGAGCCGGGCCGTCCCGATCTGCCGACAAAACAGCAAATTGTGGCCGAATTCGCCAACCGCAAGCCCCAGGAGTGGGGACTCCAGGTCACGGGCGTGGTCACCCAGGCGGCAGCCGGTGCGATAGCACTGACCTTCGATGCCTGCGGTGGCGCCCGGGGCACCGGGTTCGATCAACAGTTGCTCGGGACCCTGCGAAAGCTGAACATACCGGCAACACTGTTCCTCAATGAACGGTGGATCCAGGCAAATCCCGGTCTGACCAAGGAATTGGCGGATAATCCGCTTTTTGAACTTGCGAATCACGGATTTCTGCACCGTCCGCTTTCGGTCAACGGCAAATCTGCTTACGGCATCGGGGGGACGGGTGACCTCGGACAGGTCTATGACGAGGTGACCGGGAATCAGAAAGTCCTCCAGGATATTACGGGGCGACTTCCGCGGTTCTTCCGCCCCGGGACGGCCTACTATGACGAAGTTGCCGCTGCGGTGACGCGCCGGCTCGGGCTGCAGCCGGTGAATTTCAGCATCAATGGCGACGCCGGGGCCACGTTCGCGGCATCAACTGTCGCCGCCGAGGTGGCCAAGGCTAAGCCAGGCGACATCGTGATTGCCCACATCAACAAGCCTGGCAGCGGGACAGCTGCCGGATTTGCCCAGGCACTCCCGCGGCTGCAAGGCGGCGGAACCACGTTCGCCCGCCTGGGCGACGTGTTGCCTGCGCTTTGACCCCTGTTGGCCGCTGCGACTAGAATAAGTGGGCGCGTACTACGTGCACGTTTCCAAAATTCACAAATCAGGATGACCCGGAAGATCCATGCGATCGCCCGAAGACCTGCGCCTGCGTTCCATAACGCGGGCGCGGCGGTTTGCCTGACCGACTAACTATCCACAACGGAGCCCCTACTACATGACCATCACCTCCACCGAGAAGCCCGGTACCCCAGTAGTCGCCATTAACGACATCGGTACCGCTGAGGACTTCCTCGCAGCAGTCGACGCCACCATCAAGTACTTCAACGACGGAGACCTCGTCGAAGGTACCGTCGTCAAGGTCGACCGCGATGAAGTTCTGCTCGACATCGGTTACAAGACCGAAGGTGTCATCCCCTCCCGCGAGCTGTCCATCAAGCACGACGTTGATCCCGGAGACGTTGTCTCCGTTGGCGATCTCGTCGAAGCCCTGGTGCTCACCAAGGAAGACAAAGAAGGCCGCCTGATCCTCTCCAAGAAGCGGGCTCAGTACGAGCGCGCCTGGGGCGACATCGAGAAGGTCAAGGAAGAAGACGGTGTTGTCACCGGTACCGTCATCGAGGTTGTCAAGGGTGGTCTTATCCTCGACATCGGTCTGCGCGGCTTCCTGCCCGCATCCCTCGTCGAGATGCGCCGTGTGCGCGACCTCGCTCCGTACATCGGTCAGAAGATCGAAGCCAAAATCATCGAGCTGGACAAGAACCGCAACAACGTTGTGCTGTCCCGCCGTGCATGGCTCGAGCAGACCCAGTCCGAGGTCCGCTCCACGTTCCTCAACAAGCTGGAAAAGGGCCAGGTCCGTCCCGGCGTCGTTTCCTCCATCGTCAACTTCGGTGCCTTCGTGGACCTGGGCGGCGTAGACGGCCTCGTTCACGTTTCCGAGCTGTCCTGGAAGCACATCGACCACCCGTCCGAGGTTGTCGAAGTTGGCCAGGAAGTCACCGTCGAGGTTCTCGAAGTCGACCTGGACCGCGAGCGCGTTTCCCTGTCACTCAAGGCTACGCAGGAAGATCCGTGGCAGACCTTCGCCCGCACCCACGCCCTCGGGCAGGTTGTTCCGGGTAAGGTCACCAAGCTCGTTCCGTTCGGTGCGTTCGTACGCGTCGAAGACGGCATCGAAGGCCTCGTGCACATCTCCGAGCTGGCAGTCCGCCACGTGGAGCTGGCTGAGCAGGTTGTCTCCGTTGGTGACGAGCTGTTCGTCAAGGTCATCGACATCGACCTCGAGCGCCGCCGTATCTCCCTCTCCCTCAAGCAGGCTAACGAGGGCGTTGACGCCGAGTCCACCGAATTCGATCCGGCTCTCTACGGCATGTCCGCTGAGTACGACGAAGAGGGCAACTACAAGTACCCGGAGGGCTTCGACCCGGAGTCCAACGAGTGGCTTGAAGGCTACGAGAACCAGCGCGCCGTCTGGGAGCAGCAGTACGCTGACGCCCAGACCCGCTGGGAAGCACACAAGAAGCAGGTTGCCCAGCACGCTGCCGACGACGCTGTAGCTGCAACGTCCGGTGACAGCGATTCCGGCACCACCAGCTACTCCTCCGAGCCTGCTGCCGAGTCGAACGCCGGGGCCGGTACCTTGGCTTCCGACGAGGCTCTTGCAGCTCTGCGCGAGAAGCTGACCGGCAACTAATTGCCACCGGCCCGGGGCTTCCCGGGCCAATACAGCGGGCCCCTGCGAAAGCAGGGGCCCGCTGTGTTTAACCCGCTGCGTCTAACCGGCCACCTGACCAGCACTTAACGCTCCCAAAGGCGCGTTTCGGTGCGTCTACTGCGAGTCGGTTGGGAGTACGACGACGGCACTCACCGCGCCGTTGTCGTCCGTCAGGACCGCGCCGGCGGCGGTGAGGAGCCGCTGCGCGCCCATGTTGCCGGCCGTGGTGTATGCCACCAGCTGATGCAGTCCGGCGCGTCGGGCTTCTGCCAGAACCAGCCTCAACGCTGCGCCACCGACACCGTGGCCGCGGTAGCTCCGGCCCAGCCAGATGCCTGTCTCAGCAGTGTCGGAGCCAATGGTGGCCGTTTCCGGGTCCGTCCGCTTGAGCCTGATCGCGCCGGCCGGGCTGCCGTCGCAGAGCACCGCCCAGCTCTTTTCCGAGGCTGGTCCGTCGAGGCCGGCGGCGGCAGAGCGGTGGTAGGTGCGGAACCAGTTGATGCGTTCCGCGTTCCAGCCGGTCCCGTTGCCAAGTGGCGGGGAGACGTCATCCGCGGACGCGTCCCCCTGTGCCAGTTCCAGCAGCCGCTCCAGCATGGGGTCATCGACGTCTGCCAGGCGGACCTCAGGGGAGCGGGACATCGATCCACTCCGTTCCGGCCAGAGTGAGCCCGGTTCTCCCTGCGGTGAGCGACAGCACGCGTTCGGTGGCGGCAGTGATTTCTTCAGCTTCGTCCGGCACAGCCAGGCGCAGGATCGTGTCCTGTGCTCCGTAGCTGGTTTCCGCCATCACAAACCCGGCCGCCCGAAGATCGTTCTCCAGCCGTCCCGCAGCGGCGTGCGGCACCGGCGCTGAGCAGATCCGCAGCCGGCTCCGCCGGACCAGGGGTGCCCGTTCCAGGGCGGCGGACACCGATTCCGAGTAGGCGCGCACCAGCCCTCCAGCGCCCAGCAGGATGCCGCCGAAATAGCGGACGACGACGGCACTGACGTCGCTGAGGTCCGTCACCCCCGGTGCTGTTTCCCTCTTGATGATGGCCTCCAGCATGGGGATGCCGGCGGTGCCGGTGGGCTCGCCGTCGTCATTGGAGCGCTGGATGTCCCGGTCCGGTCCCAGGACGAACGCCGAGCAATGATGGCGGGCATCGTGGAACTCGCGGCGCAGGCCGGCCACCAGGTCCCGCGCGGTGTCCTCAGTGTCGGCGCGGCGCAGCACCGTGATGAACCTGGAGCGTTTGATCTCGATCTCGTGCCGGAACTCCGGCCCCAACGCGAGTGTGGTGTAAGTGGTGGCCCGGCTTTCTTGCTCTTGCACCGGCCAAGTCTAGTGCGGGCATGTGCCCACGCCGCCAGGGTTCCCTGGGTGAGCGCAGCGAAGTCAGGGAGGCGGTGGATGGGCCCACGCCGCCAGGGTTCCCTGGGTGAGCGCAGCGAAGTCAGGGAGGCGGTGGGGATTAGGGTGGTGGGATGCTGAAGATCGGGTTGACGGGCGGGATCGCCTCAGGGAAGTCAGCGGTCGCGTCACGCCTCGCCGAGCTCGGCGCCGTGCTGGTGGACGCGGATGCGCTGGCCCGGGACGTGGTTGAGCCGGGAACGCCGGGACTGGCCCGTGTGGTGGAAGCCTTTGGACCGGACATGCTCGACGCCGGGGGGCGGCTGGATCGGGCCAGGCTCGGTTCTGTGGTGTTCGGCAACCCCTCGCAGCTGGCCGTGCTGAACGGCATTGTCCACCCCCTGGTCCGGGCCGCGGCGGCGGGCATCATCGCCACAGCCCCGGCCGGCGCCATTGTGGTCCAGGACATCCCACTGCTGGTGGAGACCGGTCAGGGCAGCGGCTTCCATCTGGTCCTTGTGGTGGACGCACCCGATGAGGTCAGGATCGGCCGGATGCTCGAACACCGAGGCATGACGGCCGAGGACGCCCGGTCGCGTATGGCGGCCCAGGCCTCGCGTGAGGCGCGGCTTGCTGCTGCTGACGTGGTCCTTGACAACTCCGGATCACTGGCGGACGTGACGGCGCGGGTGGAGCGGCTGTGGGCCGAACGGCTGGTGCCGTTCGCGGAAAATGTCCGCCGCGGTGTCAGGGCTGCAAGGGCCGGCACAGCAGTTTTGTCGGCACCGCAGGTGGAATGGCCGGCCCAGGCCGCACGGCTGGGATGCCGGATCATGGCCGCAGCACCTGATGCCATCCTGGCAGTTGACCATATTGGCTCCACCGCCGTGCCTGGTCTGGCCGCCAAGGACGTCATCGACCTCCAGATCACGGTGTCGGATCTCAACGTGGCTGACCGGATCGCACCCCTGCTGGCGGCGGCCGGCTTCCCTGTCGTGCCGGGGGCCGGCTTCGACACACCAAAACCAATGGAGCCGGATCCGGGGCAGTGGCAGAAGCGTTTCCACGCCAACGCGGACCCTGGCCGCCCGGTAAACCTGCACGTCCGGGCAGCCGGATCGCCTGGCTGGCGCTACGCATTGTGCTTCCGGGACTGGCTGAGGAGCGACCCGGCGGCGGCCACCTTGTATGAGGACCATAAGCGCGCCCTGGCCGAACAGTTTGCGGGCACAGGCGGCACCCGGGCCTATGCGGAGGCGAAGGAGCCGTGGTTCAGGGACGTAGCCTGGCCGGATATGGAGGGGTGGGCCGCCCGGACGGGTTGGGCGCCGCCGTCGTACATCCCCTGAACTCCTTGCCCCTGAGGCGGGTTGTTCGCCGGTAACTGATCCGGCTTTCACTGTCGGTCCCCGGTTGTAGATTAGATGCATGAGTCTTGCCCAGGAGATCAACCGCGTTGTCGCTCCGTTTGAAGTCATCAGCGAGTTCCAGCCGGCAGGTGACCAGCCTGCCGCGATCATCGAACTGACGGAGCGGATCAGGAACGGCGAGAAGGACGTTGTCCTTCTGGGTGCCACCGGTACCGGCAAGAGCGCCACCACGGCCTGGCTCATCGAACAGGTCCAGCGGCCCACTTTGGTCATGGTGCAGAACAAGACCCTGGCCGCCCAGCTCGCCAACGAATTCCGTGAACTCCTGCCCAACAACGCGGTGGAGTACTTCGTTTCGTACTACGACTACTACCAGCCTGAGGCGTACGTGGCGCAGACGGACACCTTCATTGAGAAGGACTCCTCCGTCAACGAGGAAGTGGAACGGCTCCGCCACTCCGCCACCAACGCCCTGCTGACCCGCCGTGACGTCATTGTGGTCGCCACGGTGTCCTGCATCTACGGCCTGGGCACACCGGAAGAGTATATTGCCGGCATGGTCACGCTCCGCAAGGGGGCGCAGATGAATCGTGACGACCTGCTCCGGAAATTCGTCTCCATGCAGTACGCGCGCAACGACATGGACTTCCACCGCGGCACCTTCCGGGTCCGCGGCGACACCGTGGAAATCATCCCGATGTACGAGGAACTGGCCATCCGGATCGAATTCTTCGGAGACGAGATTGAGAACATCCATACTCTCCATCCGCTGACTGGCGAGCTGATCCGGGACGAGGAGGAAATGTACGTCTTCCCGGCTTCGCACTATGTGGCCGGGCCTGAGCGGATGGCCCGGGCCATCAAGCGGATCGAGGATGAACTCGCCGAACGCCTGGCCGTCCTTGAAGGCCAGAACAAGCTGGTGGAAGCCCAGCGGCTCCGGATGCGCACCACCTACGACCTCGAAATGATGCAGCAGATGGGCTTCTGCAACGGCATTGAAAACTACTCGTCGCACATTGACGGCCGCGCCCGCGGGACCGCCCCGCACTGCCTCATCGATTACTTCCCGGACGACTTCCTGCTGGTGATCGACGAATCCCACGTCACGGTGCCGCAGATCGGCGCCATGTACGAGGGCGACATGTCCCGTAAACGGAACCTCGTGGACTTCGGCTTCCGCCTGCCGTCGGCCATGGACAACCGCCCGCTCAAATGGGACGAATTCCTCCAACGCGTGGGCCAGACCGTCTACCTGTCGGCTACTCCGGGCAAGTACGAACTTGGCAAGGCCGACGGCTTTGTGCAGCAGATCATCCGGCCCACCGGGCTGATCGACCCCGAGGTGGTGGTCAAACCCACCAAGGGCCAGATCGATGACCTCCTGGGCGAGATCAAGACCCGCACGGCAAAAAACGAACGCGTCCTGGTCACCACACTGACCAAGCGGATGGCGGAGGACCTCACCGACTACCTGCTGGGCCACGGCATCAAGGTCGAATACCTGCACTCGGACGTGGACACCCTGCGCCGGGTCGAACTGCTCCGGGAACTCCGGATGGGTGTCTTCGACGTCCTGGTGGGCATTAACCTGCTCCGCGAAGGCCTGGACCTGCCCGAGGTCTCCCTCGTGAGCATCCTGGACGCAGACAAGGAAGGCTTCCTTCGCTCGGCGACGTCGCTGATCCAGACCATCGGCCGCGCCGCCCGCAACGTCTCCGGCGAGGTCCACATGTACGCGGACCGCATCACCGACTCGATGGCCAAGGCTATCGACGAGACCAACCGGCGCCGCGCCATCCAGGTGGCCTACAACACGGAACGGGGCATTGATCCGCAGCCGCTGCGGAAGAAGATTGCCGACATTACCGACCAGCTGGCCAAGGAAGACGCCGACACCCAGGAGCTGCTCAACAACAACCGGCTGGCCAAGGGCGCCAAGCGTGGCAAGTCTGCGGCAAAGGGCGCGGCGCAGGTCCGCAAGGACGGCCTTGCCGCGGCACCGGCCGAAGACCTTGTGGGTCTCATCGAACAGCTGACCGAACAGATGCACGGCGCTGCCGCCGAACTGCAGTTCGAGCTGGCCGCGCGGATCCGGGACGAGGTCAGTGATCTTAAGAAGGAGCTCCGCCAGATGCAGGCTGCCGGCCACGCCTAGGCCAGGCCAGGCCGTGGTGGGGAGGGGACGCACTCTGTCAGGGCATGTTCCCGCATGCGGGGGCGCCTACTGTACAGTTAACGTCACGTAGGGGAGTATCCCGAGCGCTACGATCGTCAACACGCCAAGCACAGTTGCTTGGCCGGGCGTAGCGGGCCGCCATTTCAGCACCAAGTGCACAGGCTGGCCGGAGAGACTTACACCATTTCTCTGTACCCTGCGAAAGGCTACCCGTGCCCGAATTACCCGTGTGGTTCGAGGTCGGCTCACTTGTCGTCCTTGGCCTGATCCTCCTCATTGACCTTCTGCTGGTCGTCCGGCGTCCCCATGAACCTTCCATGAAGGAAGCCGGCCTGTGGGTTGCGTTCTACGTCTCCCTTGCCCTGCTGTTCGCCGGGGCCATGTTCTTCTTTACCGGTGCCGAGTTCGGCGGCCAGTTCGTGGCCGGCTGGGTCACCGAGTACAGCCTCAGCATCGACAACCTGTTTGTCTTCATCATCATCATGGCCCGCTTCTCCGTGCCCCGTAAGTACCAGCAGGAAGTCCTGATGGTGGGCATCATCATCGCCCTGATCCTGCGCGGCATCTTCATCCTCCTCGGCGCCATTGTGATCGAACAGTTCAGCTGGGTGTTCTACATCTTCGGTGCGTTCCTGCTCTGGACCGCCTGGAAGCAGGCCCAGGACGAAGGTGAGGACGAAGAGGAGAAGGAAAACCCGCTCATCGCCCGGATCCGCAAGTTCATCCCCATGTCGGAGAAGTTCGACGGCGGCAAGCTCCGCACCACGGTGGACGGCAAGAAGGTCTTCACCCCGATGCTGATTGTGTTCATCACCATCGGCCTGACCGACCTCCTCTTCGCCGTGGACTCGATTCCCGCGATCTTCGGCCTGACGCAGAGCCCGTTCATCGTCTTCACCGCCAACCTGTTCGCCCTGATGGGCCTGCGCCAGCTGTACTTCCTGCTGGGTGGGCTGATGAACCGCCTGATCTACCTGAAGCACGCGCTGTCCTTCATCCTGGCGTTCATCGGTGTGAAGCTGGTGCTCCACGCCATGCACGTGAACGAACTGCCGTTCATCAACGGCGGCAACCACATCGAATGGGCCCCGGAGATTCCGACCTTCGTCTCCCTGGCCGTCATTGTGGGCACCATCATCGTTGCCGTGGTTGCCAGCCTCATGAGCTCCAAGGCAAAGACGGCCCACCTGGACCCCCGCCTCGAAGAAGACGCCAAGAAGAGCCTCAGCGACGCCGAGTAGGCGCTCCTACACACTGCAGGAGCCAGCAATCCCGGCCGCCGTGCGGCCGGGATTGCTGGCTTTAACGAACCCCTGCGGTAGCGGCCAGCGGAGGACTATGCTCGGAGCATGGCCCGCATCCTCATGAGGGAAAGTGGAGTGCGCCAGGTGCAGCGGCGCACTGTGGTGCTGCTGAGCGCGGCCCAGGTGTTCGGTGGCATAGGCACCGGAGCCACGGTTTCCATTGGTTCTATCCTGGCTGTGGAGCTATCGGGTTCCAGTGTGTGGGCGGGAGCCGTGGCCACGGTTATGACCTTGGGGGCCGCACTGACAGCCTTGCCCCTTGCTTCGCTGGCGGAGCGTCGGGGCCGCCGGGCCGGTCAGGTGACGGGGCTTTCCGCCGCCCTGGCAGGGACCGTGCTGATAGTGCTTTCGGTGGTGTCCGGCTTGTTCGTCCTGCTGGTGCTGGGGGCCGTGGGCATCGGGGTGGGCACCGCGGCCAGCCTGCAGGCGCGCTTTGCCGCCGTCGACCTTGCGGATGCTGAACACCGCGGCAGGGCGCTGTCCGCTGTTGTGTGGGCTGTGACGGTCGGCGCCGTGGCCGGACCCAACCTGATCCAGCCTGGCACCGTTGTGGGCCTGGCCCTCGGCCTGCCGCCCGTCGCCGGACCGTTCGTGATCTCCGCAGCCGGACTCCTGCTGGCGATCGTGCTGATCTTCGCCGGCCTCAGGCCCGACCCGCTCCTGCTTGCCCGGGAAATCGCGGCCCAGGAGACCGCCGTTCAGCCGGCCGCCCAAGAACCCGCCGCCCAGCCGGCTGGCGGGGACTTGCAGGGCACGCCGCCAGGTACGGCAAGCCTGCAAGGCGCCACCGCGCGCAACGCAGTCGGGGGATCGCTCGTCCGAGGGCTGCGGGCAATCCGCCAATCCAGGGCGTCCTGGCTGGCGCTTGCCGCCGTCGTCGGAGCGCACTCCGTGATGGTGGGCGTGATGTCCATGACCCCGCTGCATTTGCAGGAACTTGTGGCCGGGCCGGGTTCCACCCATGTCGGCCACGCTGCCTCCGGCGATGTCCTGGTGATCATCGGCTTCACCATCTCCCTGCATATCGCCGGCATGTTCGCGTTGTCGCCGGTCATGGGCTGGCTGACTGACAAGGCGGGCAGGACAGAGACCATCATGATCGGCTTCGCCACGCTCATCGCGGCCGTCGCCGTCGCCGGATTCGGCCAGACATCCACCGTGGCGGTGGCCGTGGGACTTGTCCTGCTGGGCGTGGGTTGGTCTGCGGCCACCATATCCGGCTCCACGCTGCTGGCGGAGAGCGTCCCCCAGGAGTCCCGCGTGGTGGTCCAAGGTGTGTCGGACATGCTGATGGGCGCCGCCGGCGCAGTGGGCGGGGCAACCTCCGGCCTGATCCTCAGCTGGGCCGGCTACCTGGGACTGAATATGGCGGGCGGCCTGGTGGGAGCTGCTGTGCTGACCGCCGCAGTCATTGTCCTTGTGGCGCGTCGCCGCAGCCCCGCCACCGGCACAGCCACCGGTTCAGTTGGCGGCTCAACTGCCCGCTGAGCCGGCAACCGAGCGCACCACACCCAGCAGGCGCCCGAAAATGGCCTCGCCGTCGTCGGCTATGCCGTCATGGTGGAAGTCGGCCGTCTCCCATACCTGAAGGCCGCGTACTGCAGCCGCCGTTTCCAGGGACAGACTGCGGTCCACATATATGTCGTCGCGGTAGACCGCAGCCGCAACCGGCACTCTGTTGGCGATGAGTTGCGTGTGGTCATACAACGGCTTCCAGTCCGTCTTGGCGGCCAGCAGATGGGCCACCTGCCGCAGCGGCACCAAGGCGGCATCCTGCTCGAAGTACCACGGGTACACCATCTCGCCGGTCAGCAGCAGTGGCTCCGCATCCGGGCGGAATGCCGGATTTTCCTGCAGCACCCGCCAGGCAGCCCAGTCGGTCGCCTGTCCCTGCCCGTAGATGGACTCATGCAGCAGGGCATAGAGCGGGTTCGCCAGGCGGGACACGATGCCCTGGACCTGCTCCAGGAAGGCATCGGAGAGCCTGTTCCCGTGCGGTGTCGTGGTGAACGCGTCCTCCAGCAGGTAGTGCAGGCCGTCCACCCGCGTGTTTCCGCCCAGGAAGGAACCCACCATCTGGAACCGTTCCGGCGTGAGCCGGCCGCCGTCGGGAAGGAACTCCTCGGTCTGCCGAAGGTGCGATGCGATCGCGTTCACGGTCCGGCGGTCCTCCGGATACCAGCTGAAGTATTCAGTGTTGCGGGCCGCAACGCGCGCGAACGTGGCGCGGTAGACGTCGTCGGCGTGGCCGGCGAGCGGCGCCAGCCCGCCCGTGATGAGCGCTTCCTTCAGCCCTTCCGGGGCAAAGGACAGGTACGTCAGCGCGCAGAATCCGCCGTAGCTTTGGCCGTAGATGCTCCAGGGGCCGGAGCCGAGCGCCGCCCGGATGAGCTCCGCGTCGGCCACGATGGAATCCGCACGGAAATGTTCAAGGTACGCGGCCTGTGCCTCGGCCGTTCCACGCGCCGGCAGCGTGTTCCGGTCAATGGGGGTCGAAAGCCCGGTGCCGCGCTGGTCCAGCATCAGGATCCGGAAGTCCCGGGCCGCCGCCTTGCTCCAGCCGCTCAGCGACGCCAGCCGGTTTCCGCGGCCGCCCGGCCCGCCCTGGAGGAACAGCAGCCAGGGAAGCTGTTCGGCTTCAGCCTGGGTATGGGCCGACGAGACGTACTCGTGGGCGAAGACGGTGATGGTCTTGGCGGCGCCGTCGCCGCTGCCTGGCGCGAAGTGGTCCAAGGGAACGGTGAAGTAGTGCTCGGCGGTGCGCATGCCCCGGAATTCGTGCCGGGCCTTCACAAAATGCGGGACAGGGGTCCGCGTCTGCGTGGTTTGGGCGGAAGCGTCGTGCTCAGCCACGGATGGACGCCGCCGTTCTGGTGCCAAAGCTCTCCAGCGCATCGCCGGTCAGGCGGAACGTGGACCAGCCGTCCAGGGGGCGGGCGCCGAGGCTGCGGTAGAAGTTGATGGACGGTTCGTTCCAGTCCAGGACGCTCCATTCAACCCGGGCATAGCCGTTCTCGACGGCGGTGGCGGCCAGGTGCTTCAGCAGCGCCTTGCCGTGGCCCTCGCCCCGGGCGTCCGGGCTGACGTAGAGGTCTTCCAGGTAGATGCCGTGGACGCCTTCCCACGTGGAGTAGTTCAGGAACCAGAGGGCGAAGCCCTGGACCTCGCCCGCGCTGTTCTCAGCCATCGTGGCAAACACGCGCGGGTTCTCGCCGAACAGGACCTCAGCCAGCATTTCCGGGGTGTTGCGGACCGCATCCGGTTCCTTCTCGTAGATGGCCAGTTCGTGGATCATCTGCAGGATGGCGGGGACGTCTGGCCGCGTGGCGGGGCGGATTACACTCATGGTGAGAGTTTACTAGCGGGGCCGTGATCCCTGCTGCCAGCGAAGCTGCGAAGTCCCGTAGCGGACAGGTCCCCTGCTGTACTCAAGCGGTACACCGTCCGCCGAGACGGGCGGCCCAACATACCGCAGGCGGCCGTATGGGCTGTCAATCATGCGGAAGTCCGGTTCAGGCAGGGAACCACTGTGGCCGGCAGCCGCGGGGATCCGGAATAATTCTTCAGCGGTGCGGGCCAAAGAAAGCCGGGCCGCGCCGCCACGTCCGCTTCGGAGCCGTTCGGCCAGCAAGGCAAGTGCTGCCGCCGCCAGGCCATATCCGGTGGCATGATCCAGAGCCTGCACAGGCAGCGCCCCGGGCTGCCACCCGTCATCAGTTGTCCGGCCATACCGTTCGGCAATGCCGCAGGCGGCCTGTACCAGGCTGTCGAAACCGCGCCGCCCGTTCCACGGGCCGCCGCTGCCCCACGCACTGAGAGTGACCATCACGAGGTCGGGCCGGGCAAGCAACATGGCTTCGGGCGCCAGCCCGAAACGGTCCAGCCCGCCGTCGCGGTAACCCGTGACCACCACGTCAGCAGACTCAATGAGACGCCTCACTGTATCCATAGCCTCAGGAACCCGGAGGTCCGCCTCCGCGCTGCGCTTGTCAAAGCCAGAGTCAACAAAAACATCGCTCAGCTCCGGAAGCTGGGGCGGGTCGATGCGCAGGACGTCCGCACCCAGGGCGCCCAGGAGGCGGGTGGCCGTGGGGCCGGCAATGACGCGCGTCAGGTCCAGCACCTTGAGCCCGGTCAAGGGGTGGCGGGGAACTGCCGATGGAACCCACCGGGAGAGCTGCGAACTTTCACTGCCGGCCGTCGACGGACGGGAGATTCTGATCCACGGCCCGGCGCTGGCCGTCCCATACATTGGGGTCGCGACCCACTCCTCCCGCGTCCGCACCGCAGCAGCGACGCCGTTGTTTGCCGTGATGGCTTCCTCTGCTGCCAGGGATGTCATCCTAAGCAGGGTGTGTTCCACGTCCTGTGGTGTGCTGACGGAGAGTGCCGCCATCAGCCGGGCTGCGTGGTGGGGATAGTTGGCGTGCAGGCGGATCCAGCCGTCCGACGTGCGCCGAAAGCCGGACATCGAAGTGAACCCTTCGGGTTTCACCCCGGCAATCCTCAGGTGTCCAAGCGAATCGAAGGACGCCGCCGTGGACCCGGATGCCAGGGTGTACCTCCCCGGAACGCCAACAAGTGCGTTCAGCGACGTGGCTGCTGCCTGGACCGCCCCCAAAGCCAGCCCCTCGACGTCCAGCGGCCCGTTCCACCACTGCCGTGGACCGTCGGAGGGTGCCACGGGCTGGGCCTTCAGGGCTTCCAAAACCCGAAGGCTGCCGGTCAGGTCGGGGACGGATTCCATGGGGTCAGCGCCTAGAGCCGGTTGACGTCGGTGACCCGGACCACTGCCGTTCCGGATTCGTCGGAGGCCGCCAGGTCCACGTCGGCGGAGATGCCCCAGTCATGGTTGCGCGCCGGATCGTCGAAAATCTGCCGGACCTTCCAAAGCCCCGTCTCTTCGGTGATCATGAGCAGTCCGGGGCCGCGGGCATCCGGGCCGGTGCCGATGTCGTTGTGTTCGTCGAAGTAGTCGTCCAGGACGTCTTCCCAGCGGTCGGCACCCCAGCCCGCGCCGCCGTCGAGCTCGCCCAGGGCTGCTGCGTTCTCGTCCGCGAACAGTTCCACACGGCGGAACATCTCGTTGCGGACCATCACGCGGAAGGCACGGATGTTGGACGTCAGCGACGGCGGCGGGGGAGGGGGAGCGTCGTGCGGGGTGGGCATCGCGCCGGACGTCAGCTCCTCCCATTCGTCCAGGAGGCTGGAGTCCACCTGCCGCACCAGTTCGCCAAGCCAGGCGATGAGGTCCTCAAGGTCCTCCCGGAGCATGTCCTGCGGCACAGTCTGGCGTAACGCCTTGAAGCAGTCGGCGAGGTAGCGCAGCACAATGCCCTCGGAGCGGGCCAGCCCATAGAACTGGACGAACTCGCCGAAGTTCATGGCACGCTCGTACATGTCGCGGACCACGGACTTGGGCGCCAGTTCAAAGTCGCCCACCCACGGAGCGGCTTTGCGGTAGACCTCGAAGGCTTCGCCCAGGAGTTCCGCGAGCGGCTGGGGATAGGTGACTTCCTCCAGCATGGCCATGCGCTGGTCATACTCGATGCCGTCAGCCTTCATCGCGGCAATCGCTTCCCCGCGGGCCTTCTTCTGCTGGGCGGAAAGGATCTGGCGGGGCTTTTCGAGGGTCGCCTCGATCACGGACACCACGTCCAGGGCGTACGACGGCGAATCCGGGTCAAGCAGCTCCAGCGCCGCCAGTGCAAACGGCGAGAGCGGCTGGTTCAGGGCAAAATTGGCCTGCAGATGGACGGTGAGCCGGACTGTCCTGCCGTCGTGGCCCTGTTCTTCTGCCGGGATGCGCTCCACCACCTCGGCGGCGAGGAGTTCGCGGTAGATTCCCAGGGCTTTTTTCATCAGCCGCAGCTGTGAGGAGCGGGTCTCGTGGTTTTCAGTCAGCAGGCTGCGGGCAGCCGTGAACGGGTCGCCGGGCCGTTCCATCAGGTTCATCAGCATCGAATGGGTCACGCTGAAACTTGAGGTCAAAGGATCGGGCACGGACTCCACAAGGCGCTTGAACGTGGGTTCACCCCAGGAAACGAAACCCTCCGGCGGCTTCTTCTTGACCACCTGGCGGAGTTTCTTCTGGTCATCACCAAATTTTGCGGTGGCCTTGGCCATGGCCTTCGCGTTTTCGATCACGTGCTCCGGCGCCTGGACTACTACTGTCCCGGCGGTGTCATACCCGGCGCGGCCGGCCCGTCCCGCAATCTGGTGGAACTCCCGGGAGTTAAGCGGGCGGGTGCGGACGCCGTCGTACTTGCTCAGCGCGGTGAGCAAAACGGTGCGGATGGGCACATTGATCCCCACGCCCAGCGTGTCCGTACCGCAGATCACCTTAAGCAGGCCCGCCTGGGCCAGCTGTTCCACCAGCCTCCGGTACTTCGGCAGCATGCCGGCGTGATGGACGCCGATACCGTGCCGGACCAGCCTGTTGAGCGTCTTGCCGAAGCCTGCGGCGAAACGGAAGTTCGCGATCAGCTCGGCGATCTTGTCCTTCTCCTCGCGGGTGCACACGTTGATGCTCATCAGCGTCTGGGCCCGGTCAATGGCCTCGATCTGGCTGAAGTGCACTACGTAGACGGGCACCTGGCGCGTAGAGAGGAGTTCCTCGAGCGTTTCGTGGACCGGCGTCTGGTGGTAGTAGTAATGCAGCGGAATGGGACGCTCGGCTGAACTGACGGTTGTGGTGGGCCGGCCCGTGAGCTCGGTGATGCCACCCTCAAACCGGCTGACATCGCCCAGGGTGGCGGACATCAGGAGGAACTGGGCCTGGGGCAGCTCCAGCAGCGGGACCTGCCAGGCCCAACCGCGCTGGGGGTCGGAGTAGAAATGGAACTCGTCCATAATGACCGCACCAAGTTCGGCGGCGGCCCCTTCCCGGAGGGCGATATTCGCGAGGATTTCCGCCGTGCAGCAGATGATCGGAGCGTTCTGGTTAACGCCCGAGTCACCGGTGATCATGCCAACGTTCTCTGCACCGAAGATGTCGCACAGGGCAAAGAACTTCTCCGAGACCAGCGCCTTGATGGGAGCGGTGTAGTAACTGCGCTGGCCCCTCGCCATGGCCTGGAAGTGCGCCGCGATGGCCACCAGCGATTTGCCGGAACCGGTCGGGGTGGCGAGAATGACGTTGGCACCGGTGGCGAGCTCCATGATGGCCTCGTCCTGGGCAGCGTACAGCTCCAGGCCCCGGCTTTCGGTCCACTCAAGGAATTGGGTGTACAGGGCGTCCGGGTCGATGCCTGCGCCGGAGGGGTTTGGGGCGGGCAGGACAGGCAGCTGGTCAACGAGTTTCATTGATTTCCAGCTTAGTGCCCAGCCGGTGCCGGATATCCGGGCGGGCCCGGGTTAGGCTCGCGGTACTGCCAGACAGCACCCGGCGATGGAGGTAACTGTGAAGTGGGACCCCGTAAAATACGTCCAGTTCGGCGACTACCGCGACCGGCCCTTTTTCGACCTGACGGGGCGGATCCAGGCGGACCGGCCACAGCACGTTGTGGATCTGGGCTGTGGTCCGGGGAACCTCACGGCCACCCTCGCCCGGAGATGGCCGGAAGCGAAAGTGGTCGGGCTCGATTCGTCTGAGGAGATGCTGGGCAAGGCCCAGGCCGGCAAGCATGCGGGCTTCAGCTTCGGGCTGGCCGATATCGCAGACTGGACGCCCCCGGCTGAAACCGACGTGGTGGTCACTAACGCCGCACTTCAGTGGGTGCCGGGCCATCAGGAAATGTTGGCGGGCTGGCTGGCGGCGCTCAAGCCCGGTGCCTGGTTCGCCATGCAGGTGCCGGGGAATTTCAACGCCCCGTCCCATGCCTTAATGCGGGAACTCGCGGGCTCGGCGCGCTGGGCGCCCCAGCTCGACGGCGTGCTCCGCGGTGGAGACTCCGTGGGGGAGCCCGCAGACTATCTCAGCATCATGCTGGACGCGGGCTGCACGGCAGACGCTTGGGAAACCACCTACCAGCAGGTCCTCACCGGGACGGATCCGGTGCTGAACTGGGTGCGCGGCACGGCGTTGCGCCCGGTCGTGGCGGCCCTCGCAGCTGAGGACGGGCACGCCTTTGAAGCTGAGTATGCGTCAGCCCTGCGTGCCGCTTACCCGGGAACGGTCCACGGCACGGTGTTTCCCTTCCGGCGGATCTTTGCCGTAGCGCAAAAGCAGACCAGCACATAAACTCCATTCGTTTGAAGTTCTCTACATGGTCGGTAATGCCCTATGACCAGAAAGAGAATGTGATGCTGGTTACAATGACGAAAGCGGCTTCTGGGGATGGCAAAACGGCCGGACCCTCATCAGCCTCCCAAATCCCGTCCTGGAGGTGAGATGCTTTTCGGCTTAATGGCCCGGCTTCTGGCTGGCCACAAGGGCGCCGTGACCGCGATCGTTGCCCTCCAGCTTGTCCAGACCGCAGGCAACCTGCTGCTGCCCACCATTAACGCTGCCATCATCGACGACGGCATCGTGGCCGGGAACACACCGGAAATCTTCCGCCTGGGCACTGTCATGGCCCTGGTAGCCGCGGTCCAGGCCGCGGCGGCCATCGCCGCCGGCTACTTCGGGGCAGTGGTGGCCATGAAGATCGGGCACCAGTTGCGCGGCGAGGTCTTCACCCGGATCCAGTCGCTTTCTTCCCAGGAAGTGGCAGCCTTTGGCACACAAAGCCTCGTCACCAGGGCCACCAACGACACCCAGCAGATCCAATCGTTCGCCGTCCTGGTTTTCACCATGCTGGTGGCGGCGCCTGTCATGGCGGCCGGGGGCGTCTTATTGGCATGGCAGCAGGACATAGTGCTTTCAGGCGTCGTAATCGTCATCATGCCCATACTGCTGCTGATCATGTATCTCATCGTCCGGCGACTGGTGCCCCTGTACCGGCAGGCGCAGGAGCTCCTGGACCGAACGGGGGAGCTCCTGCGTGAGCAGATCATCGGCGAGAGTGTGATCCGTGCCTTCGTCAGGCAAGGACACGAAACACGCCGGTTTGCGAAGACCAACAGCAGCCTCACCGAAAACAACCTTCAGTCGTCACTGCTCGTTGCCGCCATGCTGCCGCTAATCATGATTGTGGTCAACCTGTCGTCGGTGGCCGTGGTGTGGTTCGGTGGCCACCGGGTTTACGACGGCGGGATGAAAATCGGCGCCCTCACGGCCTTTATCGCCTACATCCTGCAGATTCTCCTGGCAATCATGATGGCCATGTATGTGTTCATGACGGCTCCGCGGGCCGCCGCTTGCGCCGAGCGGCTGGGTGCCGTGCTCGCCGCGAAACCGTCGGTCGATGACCACCAGGCGCCCCACTGGACCGGCCACGAGCCGCTTCCAGGGGGCGGCGGCGTTACCTTCCGGAACGTCGGTTTCTCCTACCCCGGCGCCGAAAATCCAGTACTTGAAGACATCAGCTTCACGGCCTGGCCAGGAACCACTGTTGCCATTGTCGGCTCAACAGGGAGCGGCAAATCGACACTCCTCAGCCTGGTGCTCCGGTTCCTGGACGCCACGGCCGGAACCATCAGCATCGGCGGCCGGAACATCTCTTCGATGCCCCTGGACGTCCTCCGCCGGACCATGGCGGTTGTCCCACAAAAGTCGTACCTTTTCTCCGGAACCATCGCCGACAACCTGCGCGTCGCAGCTCCGGAGGCAACGGACGGCCAGCTGTGGGAAGCACTGGAGACAGCCCAGGCCGCAGGCTTCGTCCGTGCGCTGCCGCTGGGGATGGACACAGAGGTCGGCCAGGGCGGAACGACTCTCTCCGGCGGCCAGCGGCAGCGCCTCTGCATAGCGCGGGCGCTCCTGCGGCATGTCCCCGTCTATCTCTTTGACGACAGCTTTTCCGCGCTGGACTTCGCCACCGAGGCCCGGGTCCGGGATGCCCTGGAAGTTGCCCTTGCCAGAGCAGTGGTCATTGTCGTGGCGGAACGGATCTCCACCGTTGCCCGCGCCGGCCAGATCCTGGTGCTCGACGACGGACGCCTGGTTGCACAGGGGACCCACCTGCAGCTGCTGGAGACATCTCCCACCTACCGGGAAATCGCCGAGTCCCAACTGGCGCTGGACGACGCGCCATGACACCTTCGCCCGGCACCGGGACAGCCGAAGGGTTCTGGCCTACAGCAAGCCGTGTCCTCGCATTGCTGCGCCCGTCCCGGGGCCGGATGTTGGGTGCAGTTGCGGCCACCTGCGCTTTTGTTGTCCTCAACGTCGCGGCGCCGAACTACCTCGGTGATGCCACCGATGTAGTGGTGGCCGGGGTGTACAGCGGAGTGCTCGACGGGCAGCGGCTGGGAAGCCTGCTGGCTGCCGTTGCCGCGTTGTACATCGGCGCTTCCCTGTTCAACTGGATCCAGGGAGCGTTGACGGCCAGCGCGGTACACGGTCTGATGTATAGCCTCCGGGCATCGGTTCAGGACAAGCTGCACCGGCTTCCTTCCGCGTACTTCCACACGCAGTCCAGGGGTGATGTCCTGAGCCGCGTCACCAACGACATCGACAATATTTCGCAAGCGCTCAGCCAGGTCCTCACGCAGCTGATCATGTCTGTCCTGATGCTGTGCGGTGCCCTGGGCATGATGCTATGGATCTCGCCGCTCCTGGCACTGATCGCTCTTGTTTCAGTACCGTTGTCCACCCTCATTACCGTAATGGTGGCCCGGAAATCCCAAGCACAGTTCGCCCGCCAATGGGCCGAAATGGGTGAATTGAACGCCCACGTGGAGGAGTTCGTCACCGGGCACGAAGTCATTAAGGCCTTCGGGTACCAGGACCAGGCAGCGGCAGTCTTCAAGGCCAGCAACGACCGCCTTGCCCGGGCGTCCGCACGGGCCCAGTATTCATCGGGCATTGTCCAGCCGTTGATGGTCCTTATCGCCAATGTCAATTACATCGCAGTGGCCGTGGTGGGGGCGCTCCAGGTCACCACGGGGGCCATGACCATCGGCGGGATCCAGGCGTTCATCCAGTTCAGCCGGCTTTTCACCCAACCTGTGGGCCAGATCGGCGGCATGCTCAACGTCATCCAGTCCTGCGTGGCGTCGGCGCGCCGCGTGTTCGATCTGCTCGATGCCGAGGAGATACCTGCCGAGCGTGCAAGTGACGGCCACAAAGCCCGTCCGGGCGGTCGTATTGTGTTCAGCGATGTCACCTTCGGCTATGCCCGGGCTGACCCTGTGGTCCGTGGACTGTCGTTCACGGTGGAACCTGGCCGGACTGTGGCGATAGTGGGCCATACGGGCGCCGGCAAGACCACCATTGTTAATCTCCTCATGCGGTTCTACGAAGTCGACGCCGGCAGGATCACCATCGGCGGTACCAACATCGCAGACCTTCCGAGGGACGTCCTGCGTGAGGGATTCGGGGTGGTGCTCCAGGATGCCTGGCTGTTTTCCGGCACCATCAGGGAGAACATCGAATACGGCCGGCCGGGAGCCACCGATGCGGAGATCACCGCGGCAGCAGAGGCGAGCCATGTGGACCACCTCATCAGGTCGCTGCCCGCCGGCTACGACACGGTGCTGGGCAACGGGGGAGAGCCGCTCAGCCAGGGCCAGCGCCAGCTGATCTCCATCGCCCGGGCGCAGTTGGCGGACCGCGCCGTGCTGGTCCTGGACGAGGCCACCAGTTCAGTGGATTCGCGGACCGAGGTCCTGATCCGCCAGGCAACGCAGAGGTTGCGCCGGGGAAAAACAAGCTTTGTGATCGCGCACCGTTTGTCCACGGTCCGGGACGCTGATCTAATTCTGGTCATGGACCACGGACGCATTGCAGAGCACGGAACCCATCGAAGCCTCCTGGCAGCCAACGGCCGCTATGCCCGGCTCTACAACGCGCAGTTCGCTGGACGCGCGGGCCGCGCCGGCACCTTGGAGGCCGGACGATGACCTCAGGCGGTCCGTTCCCCGGAATCTGGAAGCCCAACCAGTCCAGCACGGTGGCACTGTTTGAACAGCTTCGCCTGCACGTGATCCGCCTCGCGGACAGCGGCGCCCTTCCGCCGGGAACCAAGCTGCCGGCGGTGCGGACATTGGCGGGGCTGCTCGACGTCGCGCCCCACACCGTGGCAAGGGCGTACAAGGAACTGGAAGCAGCGGGGGTGGTGGCCACGAAGGGCAGGAACGGCACTGTGGTGTGCGCGCGTGATGAGCGGGAGGATGCGCTCTCCCTTGCCGCCAACTCCTATGCGTCAGTGGCCAAGGCCCAAGGTGCCACCTTTGCCGAAGCAGTCAAGCTACTGGCAGCAGCCTACGACGCCGACTAGCCGGACCCCGCATGGATATTCGAAGAAGTTTTCGATTAGCATTAGTGGGTGCCTAAAGCCGTAGCTGAAGAAACAGCAGTCGAATCCGTCCCCGTCGCCGTTGCCCAGGCCCCCGCCACGCCTGCCCGTCCTGACCTCTCGCGCCTTGTGGTCAAGGGCGCGCGGGAGCATAACCTGCGCAATGTGGACCTGGATTTGCCCCGTGATGCCATGATCGTTTTCACCGGGCTGTCCGGCTCCGGGAAGTCATCTCTGGCATTCGACACCATCTTCGCCGAGGGCCAGCGGCGCTACGTTGAGTCCCTGTCGGCCTATGCCCGTCAGTTCCTCGGCCAGGTGGACAAACCGGACGTCGACTTCATTGAGGGGCTCTCACCGGCGGTTTCGATTGACCAGAAGTCCACCAGTAAGAACCCCCGCTCCACGGTTGGCACCATCACCGAAATTTATGACTATATGCGGTTGCTGTGGGCTCGTGTGGGACGGCCGCATTGCCCTGTCTGCGGCGAAGTTGTGGCCCGGCAGACTCCGCAGCAGATCGTGGATCAGCTGCTTGAGCTTGAGGAAGGCACACGCTTCCAGGTCCTGGCGCCGGTGGTGCGGGGGCGCAAGGGCGAGTTCGTGGACCTCTTCAAGGAGCTGACCGCCAAGGGCTATTCGCGTGCCCGGGTGGACGGCGAGCTGATCCAGCTGAGCGAGCCCCCCAAACTCGGCAAGCAGTTCAAACACACCATTGAGGTGGTGGTGGACCGCCTGGTGGCCAAGGAAGGCATCAGCCAGCGCCTCACGGATTCGGTTGAAACGGCGCTTGGCCTGGCCGAAGGCCGGGTTCTGGCCGAGTTCGTCGATCTGGACGCAGACGCTCCGGGACGGTTGCGGGCATTTTCCGAGAACCTCGCCTGCCCCAACGAGCATCCCCTGGCCATCGATGAAATCGAGCCGCGCTCCTTCTCGTTCAACAATCCTTTCGGCGCCTGTTCCGCGTGCAGCGGCATCGGTACACGGCTTGAAGTTGACGAGGAACTGATCATTCCGAATCCTGAGCTGTCGTTGTCCGAGGGCGCCATCGCGCCCTGGTCACTGGGCACCGCAACCACCGAGTATTGGAACCGCCTGCTCGAAGGGCTGGCCAAGGAGCTTGGCTTCTCCATGGACACGCCCTGGGAGAAGCTGGGCAACGACGTCCGCCAGACCGTCCTGCACGGCAAGGACCACAAGGTGGTTGTCCAGTACAAGAACCGCTTCGGACGGGAACGAAAATACAGCACCGGCTTCGAAGGTGCCATCCAGTACGTCCACCGCAAGCACGGTGAGACGGACTCCGAGTGGGCCCGCGACCGCTATGAAGAGTACATGCGGCAGATCGCGTGCCCCGCGTGCAATGGTGCCCGGCTCAACCCCGCCTCGCTGTCCGTCCTGATCAACGGCAAGTCCATCGCCGATGTCGCGGCCATGCCCATGCGGGTGTGTGCGGACTTCCTGAACAACCTGGTCCTGACCGGCCGCGAGGCCCAGATCGCCCACCAGGTGCTCAAGGAAATCCAGGCCCGGCTGACCTTCCTGCTCGACGTCGGGCTGGAATACCTGAATCTCGAGCGCCCCTCCGCCACCTTGTCCGGCGGCGAAGCGCAGCGGATCCGGCTCGCCACCCAGATCGGTTCCGGCCTTGTGGGCGTCCTTTACGTCCTGGACGAGCCCTCCATCGGCCTCCACCAGCGTGACAACCGCCGGCTCATTGACACCCTGACGCGGCTCCGGGACATGGGAAACACGCTCATCGTTGTGGAACACGACGAGGACACCATCCAGGTGGCGGACTGGATCGTTGACATCGGCCCAGGCGCAGGCGAGCACGGCGGCCAGGTAGTGCACTCGGGTTCGTACCAGGACCTCCTGGCCAACACCAACTCATTGACCGGCGATTACCTGTCCGGCCGCAGGAAGATCGCAATCCCCAAGAAGCGGCGCAAATACGACAAGAAGCGTGAACTGAAGGTCGTCGGGGCGCGTGAAAACAACCTGGTCAACGTTGATGCGGCTTTCCCCCTGGGCCTGTTCACCGCTGTGACCGGCGTCAGCGGCTCAGGCAAGTCCACCCTGGTCAACGAGATCCTCTACAAGGTGCTGGCCAACAAGCTCAACGGCGCCAAACAGGTAGCTGGACGCCACAAGAGCATCATGGGCCTGCAGCACCTGGACAAGGTGGTGCACGTGGACCAGAGCCCCATCGGGCGTACCCCACGGTCCAACCCCGCCACGTACACCGGTGTCTTTGACAACATCCGCAAGCTCTTCGCCGAAACCACCGAGGCAAAGGTCCGCGGCTACCTGCCTGGCCGGTTCTCCTTCAACGTCAAGGGCGGGCGCTGCGAATCCTGCGCAGGTGACGGCACGCTGAAGATCGAAATGAACTTCCTGCCGGACGTCTACGTTCCCTGCGAGGTGTGCCACGGCGCACGGTACAACCGCGAGACCCTTGAAGTGCACTACAAGGGCAAGACCATCGCGGATGTGCTCAACATGCCCATCGAAGAAGGCGCGGAGTTCTTTGCTGCGTTCTCGCCGATCGCCCGGCACCTGAACACCCTCGTGGACGTGGGGCTCGGCTACGTCCGGCTGGGACAGCCGGCAACCACCCTCTCCGGCGGCGAGGCCCAGCGCGTCAAGCTTGCCGCGGAACTGCAGAAGCGCTCCAACGGACGCAGCGTGTATGTCCTCGACGAGCCCACCACGGGCCTGCACTTCGAGGACATCCGCAAGCTCCTGATGGTCCTTCAGGGGCTGGTGGACAAGGGCAACACGGTGATCACCATCGAACACAACCTGGACGTCATCAAGAGCGCCGACTGGATCGTGGATCTTGGCCCGGACGGCGGTTCGGGCGGCGGCCAGGTCGTGGCCACCGGCACCCCCGAGCAGGTGGCAAAATCCACCAAGAGCCACACGGCCTCCTTCCTCGCGGAAATACTGAGCTAGGCCGTTGGCCTCCGAGGACGTATGCCGTGTCGGGCATGCGAGTTTCGGGCATGCTCGGTGTCGTGAGAAACTAAGCCGGTGACTCAAACAACAGTGCCCGTGATCTTTGACCTGGACGGCACTCTTGTCGATCCGGCCGGCGGAATATCCGACGGAATCGCAGCAGCCCTTGCCGCCGCAGGTCTGCCGGTTCCTGGCCAGGACGCCCTGAACTCGATGATCGGCCCCAAACTCAGCGACGCACTCCAGAGTGTCTGCAAGGTTCCGGCCGAGATGCTTGACGAGGTCATCCGGACATACCGGCAGTACTACCTGGCCACGGGAATAGCACAGAGCCGGCTGTACCCCGGGATCAAGGAAGCGCTGGAGAGCTTTGCAGCCGAAGGCAGGCCAGTGGCCGTCGCCACGCAGAAGCCCGAAGGGCTGGCCCAGATCGTGCTGGGCCACCACGGCATCGCCGGCCTGTTCCAGTCCATCAGGGGTTCGGCAGACAACGAATCGTCAACGGACGGTCCGGTGGGGAAGGCAGAAATCATCGCCGCGGCCTTGACAGACCTGTCCACCCAGCATGCCGTTATGGTGGGTGACCGCGCGCAGGACGTGGCGGGAGCCATCGCGAACGGGCTTGACTGCATCGGCGTGGGCTGGGGATTCGCCCCCGACGGCGAACTCGAGGAAGCCGGGGCCGTTACCGTGGTGGACACCACCGCCGGCATGGTTGCCGCCATCGGGCGCCTCGAAGCCATCCACACCGCTGCGATGAGTGAGGTGCGCAACGATGGCGCTGTTTGAGGCAGTCCGCTGGACAACACGGGGACTGATCGCCGGCACCTGCCGGCCCACCGTCCTCGGCCTTGAGAACGTACCCAAGGACGGCCCGTTCATTGTGGCGCCGAACCACCTCTCCTTCTTCGACAGCGTCATCGTCCAGGCGCTTATGCCGCGGCCAGTGGCCTTCTTCGCCAAAGCCGAGTACTTCACCACTGTGGGCGTCAAGGGCAGAGTCATGAAGTCCTTTTTTGAGTCCGTGGGTTCCATCCCGGTGGAGCGGGGCGAGCAGGCAGCCAGCGTCCAGGCGCTCAAGACCCTCCTGGACATCCTCGAAGCGGGCAAAGGCATAGGCATCTACCCCGAGGGCACACGCTCACGGGACGGCATCCTCTACCGCGGCCGCACGGGCGTGGGCTGGCTCGCCCTGACCACCGGGGCCCCGGTGGTCCCGGTCGGCCTGATCGGTACCGAGAGCCTGCAGCCGGCCGGCGAGAAGGGCTTCAAGCCGCGTCACTTCACCATGAAGGTGGGGGAGCCCCTGTATTTCGACAAGACCGGCCCGGATCATTCACTGCCGGCCCGCCGCCAGGTGACGGACCGCATCATGGACGCGATCTCCGAACTCAGCGGCCAGGAACGTTCCACCAGCTATAACCAGAGCAAAACCACGGATTAGTAGAATGAAGTAGTGGCAGATCCAGCAACTTACCGGCCCCAGACGGGTGAAATTCCCACCAACCCCGGGGTGTACCGGTTCCGCGATCCCCACGGCCGGGTCATCTACGTCGGCAAAGCCAAGAGCCTTCGCTCCCGCCTGAATTCCTACTTCGCGAACCCGGCGGGCCTGCTGCCCAAAACCCACACGATGGTTTATACGGCCAGCAGTGTTGAGTGGACAGTGGTGGGCAGCGAACTGGAGTCGTTGCAGCTTGAATACACCTGGATCAAGGAATTCAAGCCACGGTTCAACGTGGTCTTCCGCGACGACAAAACCTATCCGTACCTCGCCCTCACCATGAGCGAGAAGCTCCCCAGGGTCCAGGTCATGCGGGGGGACCGCCGTAAAGGCACCCGGTACTTCGGTCCCTATACGGCCGGCGCGATCAGGGAAACCATGGACACCTTGCTGCGGGTTTTTCCCGTCCGCAGCTGCAGCGCCGGCGTCCTCAAACGGGCCCAGGCCAGCGGCCGGCCCTGCCTGCTGGGCTACATCGACAAATGCTCCGCCCCCTGCGTTGGCCGGGTGACCCCGGAGGAACACCGGGTCCTGGCGGAGGACTTCTGCGCGTTTATGGGCGGCGAGGCCAAGCGTTTTATCACCAAGCTCGAAAAGCAGATGGCCGACGCCGTTGGCACCCTCGACTACGAGCGTGCGGCGAGGCTCCGTGATGACATCTCCGCCTTGCGGAAGGTCTTTGAGCGCAACGCCGTAGTGCTAGCGGATGATACCGACGCCGATGTCTTCGCACTGCATGAAGACGAGTTGGAGGCCGCCGTCCAGGTCTTCCACGTCAGGGGCGGCCGGATCCGTGGCCAGCGCGGCTGGGTAGTGGAAAAAGTGGAGGACGCCACCACCCCGGACCTGGTGGAACACCTGCTGCAGCAGGTGTACGGCGACGACGGCGACAGCCATGGCCGGCTGCCCCGCGAAGTCCTGGTACCCGTAGAACCCAGCAACGCTGCGGAACTTACGGAGTGGCTCGGCGGCCTGAGGGGAGCCAAAGTAGACATCAGGGTGCCGCAGCGCGGCGACAAGGCTGCGCTGATGTCCACGGTCCGTGAGAATGCCGAGCACGCGCTCAAACTGCATAAGACCCGCCGCGCCGGGGACCTCACCGTGCGTTCCCAGGCGTTGCAGGAGCTGCAGGAAGCCCTGGACCTGCCCGTGGCGCTCCTCCGGATTGAATGTTTCGACGTCTCCCACGTCCAGGGCACCAACGTCGTGGCGTCCATGGTGGTGGTTGAGGACGGGCTGCCCAAGAAGTCCGATTACCGGAAATTCTCCGTTACCGGGGCCGCCGCTGCGGATGACACCGCCGCCATGCACGATGTCCTGACGCGGCGCTTCCGGCACCACCTGCAGGATAAGTCGGTGCAAGTCGAGGCGTCCGCCTTACCGGGGCACCAAGCCGCATTGGAAGCGGCCGCCGATGCCGCGGTCCTGGACACCACCACTGCGGCGCCGCGGGCGAAATTTGCGTACCCGCCCAACCTGGTGGTGGTCGACGGCGGCCAGCCCCAGGTGAACGCCGCCGCCCGGGCGCTGGCAGATCTTGGCATCGAGGATGTGTATGTGGTGGGCCTGGCCAAACGGCTTGAGGAAGTCTGGCTGCCGGACAGCGACTTCCCCGTGATCCTGCCCAGGACATCGCAGGGACTCTATCTGCTGCAGCGGATCCGCGACGAAGCCCACCGCTTCGCCATCACCTTCCACCGGCAGAAGCGCGGCAAGGCCATGACCGTCTCGGCGCTGGATGGAGTGCCTGGCCTTGGTGAGTCCAAACGCAAGGCCCTGCTCACCCACTTCGGGTCCGTCAAGCGTGTGAAAGCCGCCACCGCGGCCGAGCTCACAGCGGCCAAAGGCATCGGACCCGCGCTTGCCAACGCCATCTTGGCCCACTTCAGTGGCGAAGACGCGGCCGGCGACGGTGTTCCGGCCGTGAATATGGCCACCGGCGAAATCATTGAAACCTAGGTAGGGTAAGGAACGCAGGTTTCCGCCATTGCGGTTGCCTGCCTTCATCTGGACAGAAACGGGGCGAAACGAATGGCAGACTCTACGGCGGAATCCGGGACAGGGCAGGACGGCATGACGCCGGTCAAGCCCGTCGAAGCGGAACTGCTGGTGGTCACCGGTATGTCGGGGGCGGGACGCAGCACCGCCGCGGACGCGCTGGAGGACCACGGCTGGTATGTCGTGGAAAACCTGCCGCCCCAGATGCTCGGCACCCTGGCCGAGATCGTGTCCCACGCGCCGCAGTCCATTCCGCGGCTGGCCGTGGTGATGGATGTCCGCAGCAAGGGCCTCTTTGTTGACGTCCGTGCAGCCCTGGGGGCCCTGGCCGCCAGCGGTGTCACGTTCCGGGTACTTTTCCTGGACGCCAATGACGACGTCCTGGTCCGCCGCTTCGAGCAGGGCCGCAGGCCCCACCCCCTCCAGGAAGGCGGTCGGATCCTCGACGGCATCGCGGCCGAACGGGAGGTGCTCAAGGAACTGCGCGACAGCTCCGACGTCGTACTGGATACCTCCACCTACAACGTCCACGCCCTGGCGACGGCCATCACGGAACTCTTCACCGATTCCGGGCCGGTTGCCCTGCGGCTTAACGTCATGAGCTTCGGCTTCAAGTACGGCCTGCCGGTGGATTCCAACTACGTTGCGGACGTCCGGTTCATTCCGAATCCGCATTGGGTCCCGCAGCTGCGCCCGCACACGGGCCTGGACAAGGACGTCAGCGATTACGTGCTCGAGGCTGAAGGCGTGAAGAATTTCGTGGACCGCTATGTCCTGGCGCTTGAGCCTGTCCTGGACGGCTACCGGCGCGAAAACAAGCACTACGCCACCATTGCCGTCGGCTGTACCGGCGGCAAGCACCGGTCCGTGGCGGTCGCCGTCGAGCTTTCCAAGAAACTGGCCCAGTATCCCCGCGTGACCGTGACCACCACCCATCGGGATCTGGGCCGCGAGTAATGGGGATGTTCACCGGGCCGCTGCCGTTGGTACCGATTTCCAGCGGAACGGCAGCCGGCCAGCAGGACAAGGGCCCCAACGTTGTAGCGCTCGGCGGCGGCCATGGCCTGTCCGCTTCGCTCTCGGCGCTGCGGCTGCTGACGTCCGAGCTGACCGCCATTGTCACTGTGGCGGACGACGGCGGGTCTTCAGGGCGTCTGCGCGACGAGTACGGCGTCCTCCCGCCCGGAGACCTGCGTATGGCGCTGTCTGCCCTGTGCGACGACACGGACTGGGGCCGCACGTGGCGCGACGTGATGCAGCACCGGTTCCGGCCCGGCGAAGGCCGCGGCGGATCGCTGGATGAGCATGCAATGGGCAACCTGCTCATCGTCACCCTTTGGGAGCTTCTGGGCGACACGGTGGCCGGACTGAAGTGGGCCGGCGCCCTGCTCGGTGCCCGTGGGCAGGTGCTTCCGATGTCCACCGTGCCGCTGACCATCGAAGGCGACATCCGCGTCACTGCGCCTGACGGCACGTCAGCGCTCCAGACGATCCGCGGGCAGGCGCGGTGCGCCGTTGCCGGCTCGCTGGAACAGGTCCGGCTCCTGCCCGAACAGGCGCCGGCCTGCGTTGAAGCCCTGACAGCCATCGAACTGGCCGATTGGGTCATCCTCGGGCCGGGGTCCTGGTACACGTCCGTGCTGCCGCACCTGCTGCTCCCCGAAATGCGTGCCGCCCTCAGTGCCACGGCGGCAAAACGCTGCCTCACCATGAACCTGGCCACGGACACAAAAGAGACCACGGGCATGTCTGCGGCTGACCACCTGTACGCACTGCACCGGTATGCGCCGGACTTCAGCGTCGACGTTGTCCTGGCGGATCCCGCGTCGGTGCAGGACCGGCAGGAGTTCGAGAAAGCCGCCGGGATGATCGGCGCCGAGGTTGTCTTGGGTAAAGTGGGGGCGTCGGGCCGCCGACCCGTCCATGACCCCCTGCGTCTGGCAGCGGCGTACCACGACATTTTTGGGAACAGTTAGGAAGGTGCCATGGCACTGACATCATCGGTCAAGGAAGAACTGTCCCGTCTGGACATCAAGAAATCGTCTGTCCGCAAGGCAGAGGTTTCGGCTATGCTGCGCTTCGCCGGCGGCCTGCACATCATCTCGGGGCGGATCGTGATCGAAGCCGAGGTTGACCTCGCATCCACGGCGCGCAGGCTCCGGGCTGCCATCGCCGAGGTTTACGGCCACCAGAGCGAGATCATCGTTGTCTCCGGCGGCGGACTGCGCCGCGGCAGCCGGTACGTGGTGCGGGTCGTCCGGGACGGCGAGTCGCTGGCCCGGCAGACCGGGCTCCTGGACGGCCGCGGGCGGCCGGTGCGGGGGCTCCCCTCGGCTGTGGTCAATGGCTCGGCCGCTGACGCCGAGGCAGTGTGGCGTGGTGCATTCCTGGCCCACGGCTCGCTCACCGAACCGGGCCGTTCGTCATCGCTGGAAGTGACGTGCCCGGGTCCCGAGTCCGCGCTTGCCCTCGTTGGCGCAGCCCGCCGTCTCGGCATCCAGGCCAAAGCCCGCGAAGTCAGGGGAGTGGACCGGGTAGTGATCCGCGACGGCGACACCATTGCCGCCCTGCTCATCCGCATGGGCGCCCATGACGCCCTGATGGTCTGGGAAGAACGCAGGATGCGCAAGGAAGTCAGGGCCACGGCCAACCGGCTCGCCAACTTCGACGACGCCAACCTACGGCGTTCCGCCCAGGCAGCCGTTGCCGCCGGTGCCAGGGTTGACCGGGCACTGGAAATCCTGGGCGACGACGTCCCGGACCACCTCAAATACGCCGGCGAACTCCGCGTGGCCCACAAACAGGCAAGCCTGGACGAGCTGGGACGCCTGGCCGATCCGGTGATGACCAAGGACGCCATCGCCGGCCGCATCCGCAGGCTTCTGGCCATGGCGGACAAGCGGGCCATCGATCTGGGGATCCCCGGCACTGATGCCAATGTGACGCCTGAGATGCTGGACGAGTAGCGGCGCCCCTAGAATCAGAGCGTTCACCCTGATCTTCCGGATGCCAGTCATCCGGATGCACAATCCGAGAGTTACAACCCGGACAGACCGTCCACGACATTGGAGGATTTTGTGACCGAGTACGTACTGCCAGAACTCAGCTACGACTACGCGGCGCTTGAGCCGCACATTTCGGCGCGCATCATGGAGCTGCACCACAGCAAGCACCACGCCGCGTACGTTGCAGGTGCCAACAATGCCCTTGCCCAGCTGGCAGAGGCACGCGACAAGGGCGACTTCGCCAACATCAACCGCCTTTCCAAGGACCTCGCGTTCCACACCGGCGGCCACATCAACCACTCGGTGTTCTGGAACAACCTGTCCCCGGACGGCGGCGACAAGCCTGAGGGTGAGCTGGCAGCTGCCATCGAGGACGCCTTCGGTTCCTTCGACGCCTTCCGTGCCCAGTTCTCTGCTGCAGCCCTTGGACTGCAGGGATCAGGCTGGGGCTTCCTGGCCTACGAGCCGATCGGTGGCAACCTGGTCATCGAGCAGCTCTACGACCAGCAGGGCAACGTAGCACTCGGCACCACGCCGCTGCTGATGCTGGACATGTGGGAGCACGCCTTCTACCTGGACTACGTCAACGTCAAGGCTGACTACGTCAAGGCATTCTGGAACATCGTCAACTGGGCCGATGTCGCCAAGCGCTTCGATGCTGCACGCACCAACGCCACGGGCCTCATTACCCTGCCGTAGTGACCTGCAGTACATGAACGTGTAACAAACTTCACATTTCGGCGTGATTTCGGCCGGAATGTGGATGGTCCGCCCCCGCACTTGCGGGGGCGCACCAACTTAAACGTAAGATGGATCACGGAAGGCGGTCTGCCTTCAGCAACGTGGCTGGTCGCCCTCCGATCTGTTAATCATCTCTGCCCAATGGCGTGCGGGATCTGTTAGTTGGCTTCAACGCCCGCTCAACTAATTTGTGCTTAATCAAGCACCAAGGAGACTGAACAAGTGACGACCCGTATTGGTATCAACGGCTTCGGCCGCATCGGCCGCAACTACTTCCGCGCAGCCCTCGCACAGGGCGCGGACCTGGAAATCGTTGCCGTCAACGACCTCACCAGCCCTGAGGCACTGGCCCACCTGCTCAAGTACGACTCCGTCGGCGGCCGCCTGAAGGAAACCGTTGAAGTCAAGGACGGCAACATTGTCGTCGACGGCAACGTCATCAAGGTTCTCGCCGAGCGTGATCCCGCTAACCTGCCCTGGGGCGAGCTGGGCGTAGACATCGTCATCGAGTCCACCGGCTTCTTCACCAAGGCCGCTGCCGCGCAGAAGCACATCGATGCAGGCGCCAAGAAGGTCCTGATCTCCGCTCCGGCCTCCGACGAGGACATCACCATCGTGATGGGCGTCAATGACGGCCTGTACGACAACGCGGCGCACAACATCATTTCCAACGCGTCCTGCACCACCAACTGCCTGGGCCCGCTGGCCAAGGTCCTCAACGACACCTTCGGCATCGAGCGTGGCCTGATGACCACCATCCACGCCTACACGGCTGACCAGAACCTGCAGGACGGCCCGCACAACGACCTCCGCCGTGCCCGCGCCGCCGCCATCAACATGGTCCCCACCTCCACGGGTGCGGCCAAGGCGATCGGCCTGGTTCTGCCGGAGCTCAAGGGCAAGCTGGACGGCTTCGCCATCCGCGTGCCCGTCCCCACCGGCTCGGCCACCGACCTCACGGTCACCGTCTCCCGCGAGACCTCTGTCGAGGAAGTCAACGCAGCGCTGAAGAAGGCTTCGGAGTCCGAGGAGTTCCAGGGCATCCTCACCTACACCGACGCTCCGATCGTTTCCTCGGACATCGTGGGGGACCCGGCGTCGTCGATCTTCGACTCGGGCCTGACCAAGGTCATCGGCAACCAGGTCAAGGTTGTTTCCTGGTATGACAACGAATGGGGCTACTCCAACCGCCTCGTGGACCTCACGGAGCTCGTCGCAGCCAAGCTGGGCTAGGGTTAGACACATGACATTCCACACCCTCAACGAACTGATCGCTGAAGGTGTCCGCGGGCGGTACATTCTTGTCAGAAGTGACCTGAATGTGCCGCTCGACGGCTCTACAGTGACTGACGACGGCCGCATTAAGGCCTCTCTGCCAGTACTGGGAAAGCTCACGGACGCCGGTGCCCGCGTGCTGGTAACAGCCCACCTCGGACGCCCCAAGGGCGCTCCGGAGGAAAAGTACTCCCTCCAGCCTGCCGTAGCGCGACTCGCCGAACTTGCCGCCTTCAAGGTCTCGCTCGCGCAGGACACTGTGGGCAGCTCCGCGAAGGAACTCGCTGCCTCGCTTCAGGACGGCGAAGTCCTCGTCCTGGAGAACGTGCGTTTCGACGCCCGGGAGACCAGCAAGGACGACGCCGCACGCGGCGCCTTCGCGGACGAACTGGTGGCCCTGACAGGGGCCAACGGCGCCTACGTTGACGACGCCTTTGGTGCCGTACACCGCAAGCACGCCAGTGTGTACGACGTCGCCACCCGGCTCCCGTCCTACCAGGGCGATCTCGTACACACCGAGGTGGAGGTCCTGCGGAAGCTCACGGCTGACACGCAGCGGCCCTACGTGGTGGTGCTCGGCGGCTCCAAGGTCTCCGACAAGCTGGCGGTCATCGACAACCTCATCGGCAAGGCCGACACCATCCTGGTGGGCGGCGGCATGCTCTTCACATTCCTGGCGGCAGATGGCCACAGCGTGGCCGGCAGCCTCCTGGAAAAAGACCAGATCCCGGTTGTCCAGAACTACCTCAAGCGGGCTGCCGGTGCCGGCACCGAATTCATCGTGCCCACCGATGTTGTGGTGGCCGGTAAGTTCGCGGCCGACGCAGACTACGAGACCGTCCCCGCGGACGGCATCGAGGGCAGCAGCTTCGGCGCCCAGGGCATCGGCCTGGACATCGGACCGGACTCTGCAGCCGCCTTTGCGGACCGGATCAAGGGCGCCAAAACGGTGTTCTGGAACGGGCCCATGGGCGTCTTTGAGTTCGAAGCATTCTCCGGCGGAACCCGCGCCGTGGCCCAGGCCCTGACTGAGGCCAACGCGTTCACCGTAGTAGGCGGCGGGGACTCCGCTGCCGCCGTGCGGACGCTCGGCTTCGCTGACGACCAGTTCGGGCACATTTCCACCGGCGGCGGCGCCAGCCTGGAATATCTCGAAGGCAAGGAACTCCCGGGACTCAGCGTCCTGGACCGTTAGGAACCTGGACTGCCAAGTCCTCCGGCCGGCAGGGTGCCCGCGGGCACCCTGCCGGCCGGACACATATCAAGTACTTTTGGAGAACACGTGACTACGTCAACGAACGGCGCTTTTGACCGCACGCCTCTCATTGCAGGCAACTGGAAGATGAACATGGACCATGTCCAGGGCATCACCCTCCTGCAGAAGCTGGCCTGGACCCTGTCTGATGCCAAGCACGACTACAGCCGGGTTGAGGTGGCAGTCTTCCCGCCATTCACCGACCTCCGCGGCGTGCAGACGCTCGTCCAGGGCGATGAACTGGACATTGCCTACGGTGGCCAGGACCTCTCCCAGTTCGACTCGGGCGCTTACACGGGCGACACCTCCGGCCAATTCCTGAGCAAGCTGGGCTGCCGCTACGTCCTGGTGGGGCACAGCGAACGCCGCACCATCCACCAGGAATCCGACGAAGTGCTCAATGCCAAGGTCAAGGCAGCGTTCAAGCACAGTGTCACTCCTGTCCTTTGCGTTGGCGAAGGCCTGGAAATCCGCCAGGCCGGCACCCATGTCGAGCACACCCTGGCACAGCTCCGGGCGAACGTTGCCGGACTGACGGCCGAGCAGGCGGCAGAGCTTGTGGTCGCCTACGAGCCCGTCTGGGCCATCGGCACCGGTGAAGTGGCCGGGCCGGAGGACGCCCAGGAAATGTGCGCTGCCATCCGCGCGGAACTGGCCAACCTCTTTGGCGGCGACGTTGCAGCGAAGGGCAGGCTGCTCTACGGCGGCTCGGTCAAGGCCAACAATGTCGCCGCGATCCTGAAGGAACGCGACGTCGACGGCGTGTTGGTAGGCGGGGCCAGCCTCGATCCCGCGGAGTTTGCTAATATTGTCAGGTTCGAGAGTCACCTGGTGACGGACTAGTCCGTCACTCAGCCCCAGGCTCCCGCAATTCCAATCTTCTGAAAGGCCGTCGTGGACGTTCTTCATGTCATTCTGCAGATTCTCCTGGGCATCACCAGCCTTCTGCTGACCCTGCTTATCCTCCTTCACAAGGGACGGGGCGGCGGGCTGTCGGACATGTTCGGCGGCGGTATGAGTTCCGGCCTCAGCTCCTCTGGCGTCGCCGAACGGAACCTGAACAGGTTCACCGTGATCCTGGGCGTTACCTGGGGCATTGTGATCATCGCCCTCGGCCTGATTATGCGCTTCAGCGGCGCAGGGGACTCTTAGACCCTGCAACTGATCGTCGGCCGGCACTGCCGCGATGAGGATCTCCGAACTAAACTGTGGCTGTTGGCTCCCAACAGCCACAGTTTTTGTTTAAGAAGCCAGGAGTCCCGATGGTACATAGTGCGTCAGCTTTCCGCGGCACCCGGGTGGGTGTGACAGAAGGAGTCGGTCCCAAGAACCAGTCAGAAGCTGCCTCAGGCGAAAGAGTGCCCCGCATCCGGGTTTCTTTTAGGTGCGGCAAGGGGCATGAGACCCAGCTGGTCTTCCTGCGGCTGCCGGACGAGCAGATTCCGTCCATCTGGGACTGCAGGCGCTGCGGGGCTCAGGCATCACGGGACGGCAAGGAAGCCGACCTGCCCGATCCGCTGGACGAAGGCTTCAAGAGCCATCTGGAATACGTTAAAGAACGGCGCTCCGATCAGGACGCCGAAGCTGTCCTGGCCGGAGCGCTGGAAAAACTACGCGCCGGTAGCGTCCTTCCGGACGAGCTGCTGCGGGACACGTGACGCTGCGTTTTCGTCGATAAGCCACAGGGTGCGGGATGTTCCCCGCGGGCCTGCCGCCGGGACCTGCACGGGGTTGGCGCCTGCCAGCGCCAGGCCAACCGCGCCCGCCTTGTCCTCGCCGGCCACCACCATCCAGACCTCAGCCGCAGTGTTAATGGCGGGAAGCGTGAGTGAGATGCGCTGTGGCGGCGGCTTGGGGGAGTTCCGGACGCCAACTACTGTCAGCTCCTTCTCCCGGATTCCGCCCTGCTCGGGGAAGAGCGAAGCCACGTGGGCGTCCGGGCCAACGCCCAGCAGCACGACGTCCAGCCGCGGCAGTACTCCCGGTTCGTCCGGACGGTCGTCGGACATGTCAGCGGCGTGTTCGGCCCGGGCTGCTTCCCGGAGCCTGCGAGCATAGTCCTCGGCGGCTTCCTCGGGCGTGTCGAAGTCATCCGTGGAGGCTGGCTGGTTGATCCTGGCAGGATCAACAGGAATGCTCGACAGGAGGGCATCAAACGCCTGCCTGGTGTTCCGGTCGGGATCGTCGGCGGCAACAAAGCGCTCGTCACCCCACCAAAAATTCACCCTGGACCAGTCGACGGCGGGCGCCGCCGGAGAGTCCGCAACGGCCTTCAGCGTTCCGATGCCTACTGTGCCGCCGGTCAGCACCACCGTGGCCTCACCGTGCTTGTCCTGCACATCCACCAGCTTGGTGATCAGGCGGGCCGCGATGGCGGCCATCAGGACGGAGGAATCAGGGTGGATGCTAACTCTTGGCTCAACGCTCACTGGGTCGGACGCTCCTTAGATTGGTACGTGGCAGTCCAATAGTAATCACTTCGCCGAAGACTTCGTCGGGGTCGAGGCGGCGGAGTTCTTCGGCGAGGCAGTCTTTGAGGCTGCGGCGGGGCAGGGAGATGCGTTGGGCGGGCTGTCCGGGCTGGGTGAGTTCCGCGACGGAGAGTCCGGGGCGGAAGAGCTGGACGTCGCCGGTGTGGCGGGTGAGGCGGACGCGGCGGATGCCGGTGCCGGCGGGGTCCGCGACGATGGTCACGGGCGCGTCCAGGGCAAGGGTCAGCCAGGCCGCGAGCAGGATGGTGGACGGGGAGTCGGAGGCGCCTTCGACGGCGACGGCGGTGACGGGGGAGGAGTCCACCTGGTCCAGGACGGCCGCGAGCTGGATCCGCCAGTTCGTCAGGCGGGTCCAGGCGAGGTCGGTGTCCCCGGCCTTGTAGGTGGCGCGGATGTTTTCGAGCGCCAGCTGGGGGTCGGTTTCGTTGGCGGAGTCCGTGATCCGGCGGTGCGCGATCCGGCCCACTGAGGTTTCGCAGGCGTTCTCCGGTGCCCCGTGCGGCCACCACGCCACGATCGGGGCGTCCGGCAGCAGCAGGGCCGCGACCAGGGATTCGCTTTCGTGGGCGAGTTCGCCGTAGCCGCGGAGCACGATGACCTCGGACGCGCCGGCGTCACCGCCCACCCGGATCTGCGCGTCGAGCCGGTTCGGGGCGGTCGCCCCGGCGTCCGCGAGGACGATGATCCGGCAGGGGTGTTCGCGGCTGGCCTCGTTCGCGGCCTCGATCGCTTCTTCCTCGAGCCCGGACCGGGTCACGACCACAAGGGTCAGGACCCGGC